>DDHO01000099.1:1879-5783 GCA_002352935.1 Firmicutes bacterium UBA1874 | reverse complement strand
TTTTCTTCTTTTACCTTTTCCAGAATTTTTTTCTTGGTAAAGGTGTCACCTTCAGAATTACTAATGGTATAAACCTCCCGATTTTATAATTTTATAATGTTAAAACTATAATACCATAATAAAAATTTAATCAAGTTTTAAATAAAGCATTGCGGTAATAGGTGGCCTAGGATGGTATACTCAGGCATTATAGGCTTGTAAAAATGTAGATTTATTCAGCGTTAAATCCGGATGCTCGTTATTTTGGCGTTTTAAGCTTTAGTAAGTATCTATCTAAAAAAAAGAAAAAGAAAATTAAAAGTCCTTCATCTTAGATGAAGGACCCTCTCCCGCGATACCGAAAGCTTCTATTCAACATAGTACCACCTCCTTGCGGAAGTGAACTATTTGAATTTTTATTTAAACTCTTTTCAATTTAAATTATAATAATACAGGAATATGATGTCAAGGGGCAAGGTATACCGTGTGAGTTTATTCTGTGATAATGTAAACTGTAATGTTCTCTAATAATAAATTAAGCACTGCAATAAAAATGGGATCAGGAAACTGTCGTTTTGTAAGGTAAGAACGCTGGATTAGTGTCCGAGTACTGTGTTATAATGCAAAAAAGATGCTCAAGGTTTTTCTAAGAGAAATTAAACCAAGTTTTTGAACCTTATTTTTGGAAAGTAAGCTTCCCAGTAAATAAGCCTTAGCCCCGAAGCCAGTTTCTTCGGTTGCGGTTTAAGATTAAAAATAAAATATTTAGAAATCGGGGTTGAATTAAATTTGACAAAGTATTTCATTTTTGAAGGTGAGGAGAACTGTCCTTGCGGTAGGTTGAAAACATATAATGAATGCTGTAGGGGAAGGGTTGACTTATATTTTGATTTTTGGAATAAAAAAGGTTTTTCTTGGCTTACACCTGAGTTCTGCAGGGCTCTTGCGGCTGTATGCGGTATTGCTCCCAGAAAGGGAGAAATAGTACCGACTGCCCCCAAAATTTATGAAGCTTTGTGCCGCATAAATGACGGGCTGTATAACAATAAGAACCCGGACGAAAGATCTTTATTTGTTAACGGCCTATTTGAAAAATTTATGGAACTAATTAATAAGAAAGACCTGCTAAAGGAAATCCGCCTAGGTTTTAGCAGGGCAGTAAATTTAATTGAACGGCTAGATGAACTTTTGGAAAATAATAAAGGGGAAAAAGATCACCGAAAGGTACAATCTGAAGCTATAAAAAAAGCCCTTAAAGACTGGTTAGACGAAGAGATCGTTGAAGAAGATAATGAAGATATGGTATGGGAATTTTTTGGGGCGCTGCGCGCTGAAGAGCATACCCTCGAGGAGAGGGAGGTGCTTGTTTATGCTCTTAAGTGTTTTGTAGACAAAGAACCGTCAGAAAACCCCTGCTGGGAGGCAGTTCTCAAGGCCTCTATTTCAGATGCAATTTCGGCCCTTGAAGATATAGAAGAATATTGCGAACCTGAAGATGTAGATGAAGTACCAATTTTAGAAAAAGAAGTAGTGGAGAGGCATCCCATGCTGCGCAGAGAGCTTTCTGAACGTGCTTTCAGCATGGCGGCCCCTGCTTTAGATATTATATTAAACGGGAGGTTGCAGTTTGAACTTCCTGCTTATGCTGTTTTAGGTGGCCTCAAAGCGTGCAAGGATTATTTGCTGGAATTGTTTGCAATAGGAAAATATGCGGACATTAATGGTCAGGAATTTAAAAAAAAATTAAAAGAACTATCTCTTGAGGACGAGCTATACCAGGCTTTGCAGGAAAAAGCCTGGAACACCGATTACGAAATATTTTTAAAAACCGTTTCGGAGTATCTGGAAAACTGGCTGCAGGGAGAAGGCAAAGGAGAACCGGGCTATATACGTTCAGCGGTAGATTTTTTGAGAAGTTGTCTAAGTGATTTTATTCTGGACAACACAGCGTCACTTTACATGATGGTATATATTTTTAGCATTTACAGCGTGGTTATGAGAAAAGAAGCTTCCCTTCCCGTAAGAGGGGATAAGGAAGCACACGGAATAAGATGGGACGAGATTTTAACGGTAGAGGGCATGGAAGAGTATTCTCGATATCTGGAAGAAAAAAAGCAGCTTGCTGCAGCAGCTCACGTAAGGCGCGTCAGCAAAGCGCTGTAATTTTTAATTAACCAATTATTTAGGTTAAGACTAGCAGGCTGTTGTTCCGATGAGCTGTAGTATATTTACAAATGTGGGTGGTAGTTTGAGCGAAAATAATCTTAATCAAAGCATTTTTGCTGAAAGGCGCTACGAAGATTTCAAAAAATATGCTGCGGAACAGGAAGATATACTTGCTCTTTTTGTTTACCGCTCTTTTAGCAGGAGTAAGCTGCCGTTCGGTGTCGATGTCGACATTGCAGTTTTCCCCCTGCACAGAAACAGGTGGAGCATATCACGGGAAATAGAAATTCTTTCGGAGCTTATTCAAATTTGGGGCGGCGAAGATATAAGCCTCACTAATTTGGAAAGTGTGAGCGTAATTTTGCAGATGAGAATACTGGATACCGGGCGTTTATTGTACTGTATTAACAAAAAACGGCTGGCTGAATTCATAGAAAGGGTTATGCACAGGTACTGTGATTTTTTCCCGGATTTTAAAATATTTTACCTTAAACATGAAAACGGCCATCGGGAGGAGAACAATTTGCAAATCGATAAAGAACTTATCCGTCATAAAATCCGAGTTATCCGGAGCATGTTGAAAGAGCTTCACCGTTTACGCAGTTTGGATGATGAAATCCTGGCATCCGATTTTATTTATGGGGCCGCAGCAACCAGAATGCTGCAGGTGGCTATTGAGGCTTTTCTGGATATTTGTGCACATGTCATTGCCAGAGCAGAATGGGGTCTCCCAAAATCTTATGAGGAAATGGTAGAAATAATTTGTAAGCAGGGCTTAATTCCAGGGGAAAAGGAAGAAGATTTTAGGTTATTAGCACACTTTAGAAACCGGGCAGTTCATATAGATGAATTAAGCACGGAGGAAGTATATGATATTATTCGTCAGCGACTCGAATTATTCAGTTTTTTCACTTCCAGCATCCACAACTTTATTGAAAAATAAAGCGAGATAAAAATTAAAAACCGGGCAAGTGCCCGGCTTTACTCGATATTTATGTCTATTACTTCTCCTCTAAGAGATTCTTTTAAAGGAATGGATATCTTCAAAATACCGTCCTGGAACTTGGCTTTTAGCCCTTCTGTCGTTTCTGCTTCCTCCGGCAGAACGAAGCTCTTTTGGAAACTACCGTATCTTCTTTCCATCCTTAAATAGTTGTTTTCTTCAACAGTTTCATCTCTTTTTATGTTACCTTTCACAATGAGTACGTTATCTTCTATACGTGCCGTGACATCTTCCTTCTTTACACCGGGAAGCTCGATTTCGTAATGCAGCTCTCCATCCTTTTCATAAATGTCTGTCCGGCCGTATCCCATTGTTAATCCGAAGCCGAAATCTTCATCTAACCTGTCTAATAGGCTACCTACTCTAGTAGTTAGCTTAAAGGGATCCTCCCATATGCTCGGTAGACGTGCCATAATTACCACCTCCCTGAACTTTATTCTCTTCTTTTGTTAGCACTCACTTAAATAGAGTGCTAACACCTTCTGTAATTTATTATATTTAATCTCCCCAAGCGGTCAAATTATATTTTTCCCGAAAATAAGCAAAAAATTACTGTTTATGGGAAAAAATAAAAAAAAGAATATGTTTTAAATATTATTTTAACATTTCTTAATTTTTTTTGTGTCTCTCGTTCTTCTGTATTAAATAAAAACTCTGAAATTTAAGTGCCGTCATTTCTAAATTATTTTTTTAAAATAAGCATTTTTGCACTTCGGTTGCGTTCGTGCGCTGCGTTACGACAGTCTTTTTGAAACT
>DDHO01000099.1:0-1643 GCA_002352935.1 Firmicutes bacterium UBA1874 | reverse complement strand
CCTGCCGTATGAAACCTGTCCATGGAAGTCGTCTCTAAACAAAGGCGGCTTTTTCCTTTTCTCGCTTCTGGCTTTAGAATAAAACTAATTTTAGAACAGGGAGGTGAAAACAATGGCAGTTTCAGCGAATCCAGTTAACTCACGATTGAGTCTCATTGTGCAAACGGGGACTAATGAGAGCGGACAGCCAGTGTATCGTACTCGTTCATACAGCCGTGTAAAAGTCAACGCCGGTGACCAATTTGTTTATGAGACGGGAGTTGCACTGGCGGGGGCACAAAAACATCCCCTGCAGTCTATCCGCAGGACAAACGAATTAGAACTTGCTGAAATTAGTGCTTAGAGTAGTAAAGATGATTTTCCTGAATCAAAGAATAGGAGGTGAAAATATGATTACGGAGACGCTGCAATTAAACTTCAGGACCGCTTCCGGAGGGCGCACCACAATAAGTGTTCCTGACCCGCGGCCGGACCTTACAGATGCTGAGGTCCAGACCATTATGGATACTATTCTTGCAGGAAATATATTTGAAAGTTCTGGGGGAGACCTTACGGGAATTCTGGGCGCGCTTATCGTAACACGGCAGACCAAGGAATTTAACGTTTCGTAAAGGATTAAAACGGGGGCTCTTTTTGGAGCCCCCGTTCTGACTAAAAATATAATGAAATTTGTCAGGGGAGGGAAATTTTCCATGGAAGCAATCTGGACACAAATTGGAAATTTGGGTTTTCCGATAGTTGTCAGCATTTACTTGCTTGTTCGTGTAGAAAAAAAGCTTGACGCCTTGACGGAGGCGATAATCAAGCTAAGACAGGTAATGCACGGTGAAATATTTAAAACTAACTTGCCCGGGTCCCAAAGCTGAATTATTATTTGCTGCCGGTACAGGACGCCTGGATCTGCCGGGCAAGGAGAAGAAAAATAGACTTTAGTTTCGGAAAAATGGGCAGCTATCCTTGCCCGCGAACAGGCGTTCTCCTATAATTAAAGGGAGGTGACAAGGATGACAGAGGAAAAGATTTACCTCCGGGAAAGATGGAGGGATATTAATTATTTAGGGCCTGCTTACGGAGAACAGGGCGGTAATAGCACGCTTTTTATTATGAGCGGCGGTTCCCGGCTGTTGGATCCCCGGCGTACAAGGACGATTTTATCCGCTCTTGCACGGGTTTTTTCTAGGGACCTTGTATCTTTGAGAGAAGAAGGAGGACGTTTTTTAAGACGCAAACAGGAAGTTCCGCTTGTTTTGAGCCCGGACATGATTTTAGTTCCTATTAGAACCCGTTGTGCCCGCTGTAGGGATGACGGAACAACTGGTTACTTGGTGTTGGACAAGGTTTCAGAACTGAATGAAGTAAAAGAAGCTCCGTATCGTTCCAAGATAATTTTTAAAGGCGGAGGAGAAATCAAATCACTTTATAATTTAAAAACAGTGCGCAACCGCTTAAATGAAAGCAGGGAATTAAAACATGAGAAGGAAAAACTATTTTGGAATGAAGCCGGATTTAACGCCCCTGTCCTGCTCAGAGAGCAGGCAGGCGATTTGGTTTGGCTTTTAGCTTTTCAGAAAAAGAACTAGACTGACACGTCCATCATTTATCAGAAACAAAATAGCGTTATTTCCATAGTGTCAATATACTGT
>DDHO01000061.1:7099-7491 GCA_002352935.1 Firmicutes bacterium UBA1874 | reverse complement strand
AAGTTCATCCAGTTTTAATTTAATAGAACGAGACTGGTCGCGGCGGCCCAGGCCTTTTTTGACAATATTCTTCACAGAACGGGAATCAAAAGGTTTAATCAAGTAGTCCAGTGCACCGTACCGCAGCGCTTCCGTAGCCGTATTGACGGAAGCATATGCTGTTATCATAAGCACTTCGGTATCCTTTGCTTTGATTTTAATTTTTTTTAAAAGGTCAATACCGCTGATATCCGGCATCCTGATATCCAATATGACCAGAGCAAAGTCTTGTTCTGAAAGATATTCCATAGCCTGGCTCCCGTTACTTGCCGTGAGCACGTTATATTCATCCTTTAAAATCATTTTCAAAGCTTCCCTGGGACCAAGTTCATCATCAACAACTAAAATATTAG
>DDHO01000061.1:0-6884 GCA_002352935.1 Firmicutes bacterium UBA1874 | reverse complement strand
ATCATCAACAACTAAAATATTAGGTTGCATTAGTTACACCTCCCTGGTCACCCAAAATGGGCAGAATGACTTCAAATTTAAGATAGTTACCATTATTTAAAAATGCTTTAATACGCCCTCCATGATCTTCTATAATCTTCCTGCAAACAGGCAAACCCAGGGATAAATGACTTCCTTCCTGTGCAAATAAAGGGTCAAACAAGTAATCAAGGCCCTTATCCTTCATTCCTTTTTCCAATTTCGTCTCTGAATCCCAAAGAAAGATCTTTACCGCCCCGTATTCGAAGCTATCAGCAAAGGAAGTGCAGATGTTCAGTCTTCCTCCTTTTTTTAAGGACTGAAAAGCATGCTGCAGAAGGAAAGAAAAAGCCCTTGCCAGCATTGTTTTATCAGCCTTGACAAGCATCCGTTTATCACAATAAGTCGATTCAATTTGGGTGCCGTTATCAATTTTCCCTTGATCGCGAAGTAGAGAAATAGCCTTATCCAGCACCTCGTTAATATCAATAGTGCAGAATTTATAGGAAAGGGGCGAAGAATAGGCAATAAGCTTTTCAACTAACTCATTAAGTCTTTTAACTTCTTTGCTAACAGTTTCAGTAAAGAATTCCCTAAACTCGCTTTCTTTATATTTTTGCGGCAGCAGTTCCGAAAATGTCTGAATGGCTACCAGCGGGTTTTTAATCTCATGAGCCAACTGACCTACAAATTTATTGAGTATGTCGAGTTGATCCGCCTGGCGCTTTTTTTCTTCCAGCTGTTTTCGAAAGGTAATGTCATCAAAAATCATGACGCTCCCGACAACTTCGGTATCTTCTTGAAGCAAAGGATAAGTACTTAATTCAAGTGGTATTTTTTTAAAAGTTGAAATTACTTCTTCTTTATTATAACTTTTACCCGCGGTTAATGTTTCAAAAAGGTAATCCCCCAGGGGGCTGGGTAAAATTCGCAGGTCTTCACCAACTGTTTTTTCCGGTTCAAGAGACAGTATCCTGCCTGCGGTATTATTTAAAGTTGTTATCTTGTTTTCCCGATCGATGGCGATGAGTCCGCTGTTCATGCGTTGAAGAATTTTTTCTATATATGTTTTCTGGTACCTCAGCTGGTGGTGCAGCTCTATGTCACGCAAGGCCAGAGCAACATTACCCGCTAGTATATAAAGAATCTTAAGTTCGTCTTCACAAAAAGCCGAACCCGTTACTTTAGGGCCGAGATTTAGCGTTCCCACTAACTGGCCGTGTGCCAAAAGCGGTACGCAAATGACAGCGTAGAGCATATTCATCTCCTGCACTGCTTCAACAGAAAATGAAGCGTTCGACGGTTCTTGCATATCCTCCAAGCGGAGAATTCTGCTTTCATCGTTAATTTTCGATATGAGCCCTGCTGATTTATTAAATCGCAAGCTGCTACAATATTCAGGATCAAGGCCCCTTTGAACCGAAACAGTATAATCTCCTTGCTGTTTCTCATATAGAAGAATGGATAATTTGCCTACAGGTACCAGGGCTAAAACAGCATCTATAAATAACTCCAGCAGCCGGTCCCTGTCAAAATGGTTGCCGAGAGCCTTAGAGAAATCACAGAGGACTTTTTCTGTTTGTCCAGTAGTAAAATTTGCTGAACAAGAAGGTCCTGAATATACTGTTTCTCGCTTTCTCTTTAAAAGCTGCATTTCAACAAGCATTTGCGTCCTTTCCCAGGCCCTCTGAAAAATATGCCTGACCCGGGGGGGAGAAAAAGGTCTGCTCAGAACGTCATACACTAAATTATGTAGATTATTTATCTTTTCACCGTCATCCGTTACTCCAACGTACGTCAGATCTGACCTGATGCTGGATGCTTCCTCTACCCAAAGCAGAGCTTGGGGATCGGAAAAGTCAACTACCACAATTGCAGGAGAAAGAGATTTAAGTATTTGAAAATCAAATCCATCTAACCCGCCTTCCAGGATTGAATATTCTTTTGGTACTATTTTTTTTAGAGATTCAAGGCTATTTTTTTTCCCGGAAATGAGCAGAAGAAGCTTCAACCTAAACCTCCTCTCTATTTAGAAATTCCAGCTGGAGATCATTATAAATATAAACAGGAAAAGTAATTTTCATCGTTGTACCTTCACCCTTACGGCTGTAACAGGAGATAGATCCTCCGTGTTCGACAATTATACTGTAACTGATGCTCAACCCTATACCGACTCCGTTAGGTTTCGTTGAATAAAAGGGATCAAATATCTTTTCTTTTTGTTCTGGTTCGATTCCTATTCCCGTATCCTTGACTAAAATAGTAATCATGTTCGCTTCAGAAACAATACCTTTGTTTTTATTAATTATGGAATCTCCTTTGAAGACTTTAACTGTCAGCGTGCCTCCTTCCGGCATCGCCTGAATTGAATTTAAACAAATATTTAAAAGCGCCTGTTTTATTTGATCCCTGTTCCCCCGCACGGGAGGAATCCGAGATTCATAATACCTTTTAACTTGTATCTTCTGAGCCCTGCACTGAACAGAAATTAAATATATAATTTCATCAATCAGTGAGGCAATAGGTACTTCCTCGTAACCATGCTGGTGGTTCCTTGAAAAATTTAATAGTTCCATAACAAGGTTATTAATCCGGTGAATTTCTCCGGTGACAACCTTTGAAAAACTTTTTCGAAATTCTTCATCGTCATATTTTTCGTTCAACAGTTCTGCAAAAGTTTTTATGGATACCAGGGGGTTTTTAATTTCATGAGCCATACCGGCTGCTATTTTTCCAAGAGAGGCAAGTTTTTGAGCCTGTATTCTTTCCTTTTCCAATTCTTTTAAACGAGTTAAATCACTTAAAACCATAATAGCACCGCAGTTATGTGTTTCCGACGGGTTGATTTTTACTATGTGACAGCAAATAACTACCTTCGAACCGTTGACTAAAAGCTCAACTTCTTTTTCATTTCTTACCTTCCCTTTATAAAGGGCTTTGTGTAAAAGCTCTGAAAGTACGGGGGGCAGTGCTTCTTCCATTTTTTTATATAAGACACTCTCAGCACGCAGGCCTATCAGTTTTTCAGCGGCATGATTGACGGTAGTAATCTTTCCAAACGAGTTTACCGCAATGATTCCATTGCCCATATTTCTAAGAATATTTTCCAAATACCTTTTGATCTCTATGACTTCTTGATACAACTGTGCGTTACGCAGCGAAACTGCCACTTGAGAAGCTAGTGCGGATAATAATTGGACATCTTCTTTTGTATAAGGGTCCCCTGACAATTTGGAGCCCAGACAGAGGATTCCTTTTAATTCTCCTTCCACAACTACAGCTACGGCAGCCTCAACTTCCAGCATTTCCATTTGTTCCATGACAAGCCTACTGCTAGGAGATTTGTCCGAGAGCAGGTCCGTTCTCAGAAGCACGTCATCTTTTTCACGCAGCCTTACAGGCAAAGGATCTTCCCACTCCAGTTTATAGTTCCATTTTAAGATGGGGTTTTTATAAAGCCATTTTGTTGCTGCAACAGAGTAATTTCTGCCGTTGTTTTTTATAAAGAAAACAGCTCCTTCAATAAAGATATTTTCAACAACCGTGCTCACAATAAAGTTTACCAGTTCATCTATATGCAGTATGGATACCATTGCTTTACTAGCCTCAATAAGAGAATTAAGATATTCGACCACCCCGCCCCCGAGAAAACGGTTAACCAGCTTCTGAAAATTATTTTTCACGGGTCCAAAGAGGAGTGCGGCAGCAAGGATTAATAATACGATATAAAGCGGAGAAACGGTGTAGTTAATGTTAAATTTTCCTTCTATTAGTACCAGTAAAACAAAACACGTACTGCCTATAAACAACAGTGCCAGCAGGTTAGCAACTGTTTTGCTTACTGCCATATGAATGTCCATCAAACGGTATTTAACGATTGCGTACGTAATTGAAAAAACCATGATTAAAGTAAACACCGGGCCAAAGGGGCGTAAATCAATAAAATTTATCCCAAGCAGAGGGAAAAAAAGGTTGGATATGCTGCCGAGTACAAAGGATAAAAGGATACCTCCGATAAAAAACTTTATCTGGTAGCGTAACAGCCCTCTGGAATCTTGCAAATGTCGAAAAAGCCTGTATATAGCATAAACTGTGACTCCTATAAAGGAAAAAGTATACAAGGGAAACAGGTGGCCGTAAAGCGGGTTTTTTTCTACGACAGGGACAGTTACTCCCTCGATAAAAAAGGGGGTCAAGCTCATAAATGCCAAAAACAAACTAAAAAACAAAAAACATAATACCTTCCTGTAAGGATAACTTCCTTCTTCCCGGAAACAATAAACCAGCGCCAGGACAAACCAGGGTGTCAGAGCAGCCAGAGCATGAGATGCCCTTACCCAGAAAACAATGCTCTCGTAACTGGTTGAAATTATAACCATTAAAACAGCAAAGCTCCAGAGGCTTGCATTCAAAGCAAAACCCAAAAATAGTTTTTTCAATAATGCCCGACTTGATTTCTTAAATACAACTATTCCGAGGGTAAAATGAGCGATTATGGTTGTTATTAATAGGATTTTAAGAAAAAAGGCGTCTTCCATATTCAACCCTCTTTCTGAGCCCGGTTTAATACTTAGTTAAAACTAGGGAAGCGTTTGTTCCGCCTAACCCGTGTAGATTCACCAGTACTTTTTTCAACCGGGCAACTCGACCCCTGTTGGGAACACAGTCCAGGTCGCAATCAGGGTCCGGGTGCTGATAGTTTATTGTGGGAGGAACAAACATGTCTCGTATTGCCAATGAGGCTGCAACTACTTGAAGGGGACCCGCAGCAGCAAGCGGGTTTCCGATCATGGACTTTATAGAGCTTACCGGCAGGTTATAAGCACAGCTTCCCAGTACTTTTTTTATTGCTTTCACTTCTGCTTTATCAATTAACCTGTCTCCGGGCGCATGGGCACAAACATAATCTACCTCTTCAGGAGATATTCTGCCCCTCCGTAAAGCTTGATTTAAGGATACATACATTGATTTATAGGCTTGTCTCTGCGTACAGGCATTGGAAATACCCCACCCAGTAATCGCTACATATATATTGGCTCCTCGTGAACGGGCCCTTTCCGCTCGTTCCATTAAAACCATACCGGCCCCTTCTGCCAAGACCCCTCCTTCTCTTAGAGCATCAAAAGGCCTGCTTGCAGCGGAAGGATTTTCGTTGAAACTTTTTGGAAGAAGCCCGGCCTCACTAAAACAAGCGAGAATAAAAGGCGTAATAGGAGCATCTCCTCCCCCGGCAAGCACTACTTCAGCCTCTCCCCTTAAAAGTGACTCTAATGCAAAAATAATACTAAACAACCCGGAGGGACAGCTCGTTGAAACGGTGACAACTTGTCCCGAGCATTTTAACTCCGACGCTATTTCACTGGCAGGGGCATGTGGAAAAGAAGCGGGTAAAACATACGGTTTTGCAGTTTTAGCTTCTTGAAACAGAGCATATTCTTTTTCGACCACTCCCATATCCGTTGTGCTGATGCCAACCCAAACACCTGAAGGTACCTCCGAAAAGACACTGCAATCCAGCCCTCCATCTTCCAGTGCCATCCGAGCAGCGGAAATTACCATCTGCGTACTTAGAGACCTTTTTGCCAAAAATTGAGTACCAACTTGGTCAAACCAAACGGAGGGAACTTCGCCCGCAACTTGAGTAGAATACGGAGAAGGGTCAAAACGAGAAATGCGGTCAATACCTGTTCTGCCTTCTCGTAAAGCTTCCCAAAATGTTTCCTTACCGACACCGTTAGCAGCAATAGCTCCCAAACCGGTTATAACAACTTCATCCAAACTTCTTCCCCTTTCTGCTACTCAGTCTTTAGCAAGTCCTTTTTTTCCCCAACAAAAACCAGTTCTGCCCTCCGTACACCCTTTCAAGATTTTCAATATTAAAGCCGCTTAAATCCACCAGTTTCCGTAAATCCCCTTCTTCAAAAAAAGAATAATCGCACTTTTTTAATATTTTAAGGTTTATATATACAAATAAAAAAAGAGAAGGAGCCAGCCATAAAATTTGGGCTATAACATAGAAAGGCCAGAAGAAAGACATTTTTTTTCTTACAAGTTGAACATGTTCCTTAAAAACGGGCCTCATTGCAGGCTGGGAAATAGGTGTCACGAGCAAGAGCTTCCCTTCCCTTTTGAGTACCCGGTTAATTTCTTTTAAAAAAGACTGAGGTTTTTTTACAGCATATAAAACATTTATACATATAACCCCATCAAAATCTTCATCAGAAAAAGGCAGGGGACAATTAAGATCAGCTGGCAGTAGAAAAACATTGTCTGCTTCTTTTAACTTGTTTTTACAGCGGTTGAGCATAGCCGGAGAAAAGTCTACACCCACCGCCTGCATATTTTTCTGGTTGCGAAGGAAAGCAAGCAGAAAATTCCCTGTACCGCATCCTGCATCCAAAATACGGCTTCCTTCCTCAAGGTCCAGTTTTTTCAAAGTTATTTCAACCATTCTCCACCATGGCAAAAGGCGCAGAAAAATATTATCATAAACACGAGCATATAAATCCCAGATAGTTTTTCTTTCTTTCTTCACAAAGATCTCCTCAATATAAATAAAAAAATAAAGAAAATATTAGTTAACAAATGGCATGCCTTTATATTCGTAAATTTCAAAGGCACTGTCATATTCTACATAAATTGAGCTTTTCCCTGCATTTTTTTCTTTTTCTCCAAATTCAACCACTATTAGAAAATAATAAACAAGCCTTATTTAAATCGGCTTGCTTATTATTTTAAGTTAAATTTTAAATTCAGTACCTTTGTGACTTGGACAAAACCGGATCTTAGAAGAACACCAGCGTTACCAGCAAGAAGAGCGGGAAAAGGATGGGAAGGCTGTACTTGACCATATACCCGAAGAAGCT
>DDHO01000050.1 GCA_002352935.1 Firmicutes bacterium UBA1874 | reverse complement strand
CTACAATAACTTTACTCTAACAGATAGTAGCATAGTGTCAATTTGTAGGATTAAAATACATGTGTGACAAACGGTAAAAAAATAATGCAGGGAACATGACCTTCTGGTACTGTTGAATTATTATTCTTCAAAAATTCTGAAGCAGAAATTGTACACTAAAAGAAAAGGCCGCCCCTTTTTTGGGAACAGCCAAATACTTAAACCGTGGAAAGCCTTTCCTCAATTAACCTGACCTTATCCATGGTCGCTATGGCGTCTTCTTCAATATAACTCAATTTAACCAGGTAAGATTTCTGCCCCCACGGAATAATTTCTGTAATCATATCCAGGTTTACAATAAAAGACTGGTGGCAGCGGATAAACATGCTGCCATCCAGCTTTTCCTCAAGCTCCCCCAGCGATTCACTGATTTTAAATTTTTTGTCTACTGTGTAAACAACTGTCTTGCGAGCTTCTCTGGTGATCAATACAATATCAGCTAGGTTGACAAAAACCTTGTGCCTCCTGTACTGTACCATTAGTTTCTTTTTGGTGGTGTCCTGGTGTTCGGGGCGCTGCGAAGGCTCCGTAACCGCCACCCGCTTGCGCTCCAGGAGCAAACCTTTGATTCGTTCCATAGTTTTTCTTATGCGGTCGGGTTTAAACGGCTTGACCAGGTAATCGAAAGCATATACTTCAAAGGCCTGCCGTGTATATTGAGGATAGGCTGTAGCAAAAATTATAAAAACTTTGGGTTGCAGGTCAGCGATTTCCCTGGAAGCGTCCAGCCCGTCCATACCAGGCATGTCCACATCAAGAAACACCACATCAGGAGGCTGTTCTTCCACTTTTTCGATCAGAGTACGACCATCTTCTACTTCAGCTGTGACCGCAACGCCTTCGATATCTTCCAGGATTTTGCGCAGCACGATGCGCATACTGGAATCATCTTCAGCGATAATTACTTTAATGGGGACCACCTAATACACCTCTTTACTACTTACGCAAGCTTTTAGGAACCTCCGGCTGGTAAAGCGTACCAGCTGACATCGGCCCTATATTACCAAAAGTCGCCACAGCAGTGACACCCAGGTACAATAGGGTCAATGCTCCCAGAGCCAAAGTTGTCAACAGCCCTTTTTTCATGTTATTCACCTCCTCATGGTATAAATTTTCCTAAAACCTCGTCCACATTTAAAAGAAACCGGCTAGCCGGGGGGCTGAGCGTCAGAGATTGTACAAAAATGGCACTTGAACTTACAGTAACCAGGGTAGGATTCACAGCCTTTGTCAAAAGAACAGCAACCATCAGGAAACTCCAGATTCCTAAAACAGAAAGAGACGCCTTTTTATACTTTTTTCTTTCCTCGACACCATTTATCGACCAATTTGCGTTATTGGCGGGTGCCCATCTGAAAATACAGTACAGAGAAAAAACAGCAATGCATAAAACATAAACCGGCAAGTAAGATGTAATATAAACAGTTATTTCCTTGGAAAGTAACGACAATCCCACAAGCAGAGCATGACCGAAAACGAGACAGCGCATATAAGTAGTGCAGTGCGCCCCTCCTGAAAAAATTCTCAATGAAGCCCATGAAACATATGCCGTTATTATTTCCGGCAGACATTTTAAAAGATATCCCAAAAAAATAAGTATTAACAGTTTCCAGGCCTCTCCCAGAAGAATTTCAGTACCGTACCCCAATACTTCTTTTTCCCGATCAGAAAGGCCCAGTTTACGCACAATATAATTCGAAAGACCGAGAGCAATCTCGTGTATGCTCAACAAATAACTTCCTTCCTCATTTTCTTGGGTATCTCTACCAAAAAAGTAGTTTCTCCTTCACCACTGTCTACCTTTACGTTTCCTCCGTATTTTTCCGCCAGGTATTTTACTGAATAGAGACCTATCCCTTCACTTCCCTTTTTTGTGGTAAAACCGCGCTCAAAAAGCCGAGGATGCAGTTCCTTTGGTATAGGTGGACCGGTATTGGTAACATGTATTTTATAATAATGCGGGTCTTCGTTTATTTTTAGTTTAATTCTCCTCCCTTCGGGTTCCTGCCTGCTTGTAGCTTCGAGGGCGTTGTCAAAAAGGTTCCCGATAATCACGTTCAACTCTTTGGACAGTAAAGGAATGTTCCGCAGCTCTGTATCTATTTCAAATTCCACTGCAACATGCTTCGCTTCGGCAATTCCTGCTTTTACCTGTAACAAAGCACTTACCACCGGGTTATCGGCCTTCATTATTTCAGCAGTGCTGATGATGGGAGCCATCACTTCTTCCATATACCTGCGGGCATGCTCGTATTCTCCCACTTCCACCAGGCCGTATATAGTTTCAATGTGGTTATTAAAATCATGTCGCTGTACTCTCATAGTTTTTATCAATTCTTCAACCTGCTTTAAGCTCTCTCTTGCAGACCTTTCTTCAGCTTCTCTTTCAACTGTCATAACCACTCTTTTAATAGAAAACACAGCCACTATTGTTAGCAGCGCGATAATTATATTGAAAATACCCAGAAAGTCAGCCAGAGACTTTACCGGAAATGCTCCTGTTTGAGATATCCAAATACTAAGGTTAATAACAGCAAGAATTAGAAACTGGAATAAAATTATAAATATTAATGAATATGAGTGCCCCATATTCTTTCTCCTTAAAGGCTATTTAAAGTCTTTGAAAGATAGAAATTTATTACCTCTTTTTTATTAATACCTCCTCTTTCTCTTTTGTTTTTTGTTTAACCAGAGGAATTAAGGTAAAATTATAATATTTACAAATCAAAAATAAAATAAATACTATTAATGCTTGCGGTAAAAACACTTTTATCCTTAACCAAGGGTCACTTAAAATCATCGGGAGTGATAAGTTAAATATTTTTATAACCTCAGGAAGAATGATGCTTTCTAATGCTATATAAAACGTAAGGACAAGGATAGAAGATACAAATGCTATCCAAAATTTTAAACGAATGAAAACGTAAACAAACAAAGCCAATGTAATTCCATAAATTACAGTATGAAGCCCAAATACTAAAGGAAGCTGCCTGATTAAGTAAGAAGAAACAGACTGAACTCCTCCTACCAGCATTATTTGATACCATCTTGGCCGAGCACCTATTACCCATAGTCCCAAAGCCGTCAACAAAATTGCTTCTGGAAAAGATAAAAACACTACTACCTGCCACGTCATTGAGCTATCCATACTCATGTACCTCCCATTCGACTATTAACTGAAAATTCCTGCCAGATTGTTCTAAAAGGTGAATTAATTGTCAAATTAGCTAATTTTTTTGTCTAAAATTTCTATTTTCTCGTCTATTAAATTATACCAGTCATACCAGTAAAGTACACCGGTTTCGGTAAAAAAACGTTAAAAATAAGTAAAGGCCCTCTGTTTTAGTTATTCACAAGGCCTTTTTCAAAAAATAAATCTATGTTAACATTAACTTTTCTTTTTACTTTATCATATATCTTATAAAGCCTCGTTACCAACATAATCCAGGGGCGAAAATTTTCTTCCTTTGCGCTCAATATAAAGGCCGGTCCGATGTATTTTGGCAAGTTCCAGGTTTACCGAAAGGCAGCATTTCTCCGTTACCCATTTCACAGGTTCCAGGGGCCTGATATTTACCTTATTACCCGAGCTAACAACCATATTCCAAATAACTTCTTTCGGAGCAACCCGCGCTTCCAGCAAAAATACGCCGGGCCGAAGATCCAGTTTTTTGGTACCCTTTTTGGTTACCCGTTCTATAACAACGGAAGATTTATCCCAAAAGTTTTGCAGTCCGTCTCGCAAGGCATTTTCCGACAGCTTTTCCGTAGCCGGGGTAGTAACCAGGTATGAAGCCCTATTAATCACAGACATCAAAGCCGGGGTTTGGAGCGGTATAATTTTTACTTTTTTTATTTTGAGACCTTCCGGCAATTGTTTTTGTAATAAGTTATGCAATTCATGTGCTCTTATTTCCTTTTCCAACCTGACATCCAGGTATTCATCATCGCTGGTGACTCTGACAGCAAGAGCTGAACCAAACGCAATTAAAGGATGGGGGTTAAAACCCTGCGAATAGGCAAGGGGGAGGCCTGCCCTTCTCAACGCCCTGGTAAAAACATTTAACATTTCCAAATGAGAGAGAAAACGCAGCGGCTCTTCCTTGGCATAGTTAATTCTCAATCTCAGCACCGAACCGCCCCCTTTTAAAATGCTTTTCGATATCCATGCTTTCACAAACCCCGCACCCAGGGCACTTCCCAAATCTACAGTCCGGCGTTTTCGCTTCTTGCAGAGCTTTCCTGTGCTCATTGATTAAAAATTTTCTGCTTACACCGGTTTCAATATGGTCCCAGGGCAATTTTTCTCCATAAGACAACCTGCGGCAGGCATAAAATGCGGGATCAATTCCCCGCTCCCTAAAGGACTGCTGCCACAGATCATAGCGAAAATGTTCGGCCCACCCATCGAGTTTACATCCTTTCTTCCACGCCTCATATAAAACAGGGGCCAGGCGCCTGTCTCCCCTTGCAAAAACGGCTTCTATAAAGCTCATTTGAACACCGTGCCAGCTGAGATTGATTTTTGGAGAAGCCAAACGTGCGCGCAGGTAATTTTGTTTTCTCCTTAAAACCTCCATACTATCCTGTGGTTCCCACTGAAAGGGTGTATGAGGTTTGGGAACAAACGAAGAAATGCTCACATTTATGCGAACCCTGCCGCGCTCTTTTGGCCCTTTTAAATTTCTCCCCTGTGACAGCACTTCCTGCGCAAGTTCAATAATACCGTCCAAGTCTTCCTGCCTTTCCGTTGGGAGGCCGATCATGAAATAAAGCTTAATCATATTCCAACCAGCGCGAAAGGCTGCACCCGTAGCTTCTAATAGGTCGTTTTTTGTAACTCCTTTATTAATAACATCCCTCATTCTTTGTGTTCCCGCTTCCGGCGCAAAAGTTAAGCCTGTCTTACGTGTATGCTGGACAAGTTTGGCCAGTTCTATTGCAAAAGTATCTATTCTAAGCGATGGCAGGGAAAAGCTGATCTTATCTGATGCATAATTTGAGACCAGATTGTGCAGCAAGGGCTTTATATTTGAATAATCAGTAGTGCTTAAAGATGTAAGAGAAACTTCCCCATGACCAGTCTTTTGGACCAGCTCCTTTATCTGCTTTTCGAGCAGCCGCGGACTGCGTTCTCTTACCGGCCGGTAGACCATCCCCGCTTGGCAAAAACGGCACCCGCGTGTACAGCCGCGCATTACTTCCACCATAATCCTATCATGTACAATGTCCAAATACGGCACAATCGGCTTATGCGGGAAAAAAGCTTTATCAAGGTCCTTTACTACACGGCGTGTTATTTTTTCCGGTATATCTTTCATCACCGGCGCAAGTCCTTCAAAAAACCCGCTGCCGTTATAACTCGCTCTATATAGAGAAGGAACATATACCCCTTTTATCCCGCTTGCTGCATGTAAAAAACTCCTGCGCGCCCGGAGCCTTGGCCGGCCATTTTTATAAGTTTTCAGCATATCCAATATTTCCGGCAGGATCTCCTCGCCGTCTCCAAGCACAAAAAGATCTATAAAATCTGCCAGAGGTTCAGGGTTAAAAGCACAGGGGCCGCCTGCCATAATTATAGGACAACTTGCATCTCTCCGGGAGCTTTCAAGGGGAATGTAAGCGAGATCCAACATATTTAAGATATTGCTGTAGCCCAGCTCGTACTGGAGGGTAAAACCCACTACATCAAAATCTTTAATAGGGCGGTAGGATTCAAGGCTAAATAACGGAATTCCATAATTTCTAAGCTGGAGCTCCATATCTTCCGCCGGAGTAAAGACCCTCTCCAGAAGAAAATCTTCCTCCTCATTTATCAGCCCGTATATAATTTGCAGCCCCAAGTGAGACATTCCTATCTCATAAAGGTCGGGAAAAGCAAAGACCATTTTAACAGGTGTTTCTTCCCAGGACTTACGTACCGCATTCCACTCCGTACCCAGGTACCTGCTGGGTTTGGACACTCTGGGTAGAATTTCTTTGTGGATTTTACTGCGCAAATATATACCTCCTTGTTTTCAAAAACTTATTTCATTATTAAAAGTCAAGTACATAGGTTGTTTGAAAAAATTGCTTTTGCTATTATAAACGATTTGAGAAGGAATTGAAAACTAAAAGTCTAAATTAAATAATCGGAATAAATATTACTTGTGAGAGGAGACTAAAGACTTGAATATTCCCCATTCATGCCAGCACGGAACTAAGGTAAAAAAAGCCCTTCAAAAACTGCGTCAAAAAGATAATTTACTGGAAATCATAGACTTCGCTCTGGAATATCGAGAAAATACTATTTCTCTTATCGGCATCAAGGACATAGACCCCGAAAGAAATTTAGGAGACTACCAGAATATATCTTATTTCCTTTTATCTGAAAACACCAGGCCAGTAGTAATCGACCCTGGTTTAAGAAAAGCTGACTGGATCAAGGAAATCTTGGGTATTGAGGAATGCGATGTTATAATTACCCACTTCCACTTGGACCACTGGATAGGTTATGCACCGTACAAAGGCCAGTCATTCTATGCTTCCCCAATATGCAGGACAGTATTATCAGACATGGTAGGAATTGAAAGAACGGGGAAAAGCATTTTTTTTGAAGGGCGGTTAACAGACTATCACCGTCGTTCAACACCTGTAAGGGCAGTAAATGATGCTGAAAAGCTCCTACCTATAAACGAAAAAATAAATGAAATCACTGTAGACAAGCATTACGAAAATAAGGAGCTTGCACTAAAATTCTTTGAACTCCCTTACGGTCAAACCGAGGGGACACTTTACGGGGTGCTTCAAACTCCGCATTTAAAAGTCCTTTTCGCAAGCGATCTTTTTGTCATCATAAATAACGTCTTAAAAATTGAACCCCACTACGCTTTTAAAGCTAAAGAAATGGTAGTTAAGGATATTACAGTGGCTCTCAGAGCTTTGTTGGGAATGAAGACGGATGCCCCACCTGAATTTCAAAAAAACCTAAAAAAGCTCTGCTGTCCTGACAAAATAGTTCTGGGACACGGCATCCTGGACTTTAGTACCTATAATAAAAAAATAGAACACCTTTTAAGTGAACTGGAAGAATTGAGGCGTATAGAACGAGAGCATATAATATGATTTAAAAGCATTAAATGGAGCTTTCAGCTTGCTCACAAAATGCTGCTTACAGGGGTGTGGGGAAACACTAAAAAAAATACATGTCAGCACCGAAAGGCAACCTTATGATGACGAACCGTTATTTAAACCCGTGACGGCCAAAAATCGGAGGCAGACCTCACGGACGTGGCGAGGCAGCCACAGAGAAGTTGAGAAAAAGCTCCAATTGGCCGGCTCCTTATTTTGACGGGCTCGAACAGTTTTAAATAAAGTTGTGAGGAAACAGTCCTGGAGGCTTTGCCGCGTATTACATTATCATTTGTTCAAATTTTTTACTATTTCACAGCATGAGAAGCTTCTGATAAAGCTTGTTTTTTAGTAACAAGTAAAAAGTTCCCGGCACTAAAACCACGTTTATCAAGCCGGTTTATATTTTTTGCGGCAGCTCCAGGGAATTTGCAGGGGTAACCGGCTTCCCTTCCTCTCTTACTTCAAAGTGCAGATGGGCCCTTTCTTCTCCCTTCATTCTCCCGAGTTTACCTATTATTTCTCCTTTTTGGACACGCTGCCCTTCCTGCACGAGCACTTCCTTGCAGTTAGCATATAAGGTGCTCAGCCCGTCCTTATGACTTATAACAACTACTCTTCCCAATTCGTCATGATATTCTAGACTTTTAACTTCACCTTCCCATGCAGCCCGAACGGGCGAATTTTCTGAAGCCAATATATCGATACCGCCGTGCAGCTGCCTGGTGTCATCAACAGGGGAGTTTACCCATCCGAATTCCCGGTAAATATTTCCTGATACGGGTAGACTCATCACCGTTTTACTGGTTCCGCCCATGTCAGGATTAAAGACACGGCGGGTGTATGTGTCAAGCCACAAACCCGTTTGAACAGCCTTCTGTAAAGACGGCATCCAGTCGCTCTCAGATTCGACTACAAAATAGCTGATCTTTTTCTGTAAATTTCGAGTTAAAGCAAAGTCAAAATTAAAAACGGTAACTATAAATAAAAATAACAATAAAGAAGCCGCAGACTGATAGAACCACTTCCTACTTTTATGGACCGAAATACACCCGTAAGCCTTCTTCAGCGGATTCGCTTTTACTCTGTTTAAGTCCCATTTTTCTCTCAACCCGCATCCCTCCCGGACAAGCGCTTATAAAAATATACGCCCGTACCGGTGAATTATGATAATTAATTCATGTCGCTGCTTAACACCTTCAAAAGCACAACAGAAGAAAAGTTTTTATTTATTAATGTAATTTTGCCCCGGAAAAAGCCTGTTCTGCAGCAACCATGCCTTTATCTAAACTATTCAGATAACCTCAGTTTAAAAGAGAATCTTTTGCTTCCGCATACTCACATTAAATGCCAGGCCAAGAGCCAACAATGTCGCCAGCATATTACTACCCCCGTAACTAAATAAAGGTAAAGGAATCCCGGTAATTGGCATAATTCCTATAGTCATACCAATATTAACCAGAACATGAAAAACCAGGATGGAAGCAACCCCCGTAACTATTAAAGTACCATAAACGTCCTTTGCTTCCATAGCTATTTGGATTAAACGATGTACCAATAAAAAATATAATAACAAAAGCATTAGACCACCTACAAAACCAAGCTCCTCTCCAACAACTGAAAAAATGAAGTCCGTGTGGTGATAAGGAAGAAAATTTAGCTGGACCTGGGAACCTTGTCTTAACCCCGTTCCCCAAATTCCTCCCGAACCCACAGCAATCAATGACTGCACAAGCTGGTAGCCCGCCCCTTGAGCATATTCATAGGGATTGAGAAATGCAATGATACGCATAACCTGGTATTCTTTTATATAAGGAATCGAAAAACCAAAGTGTAAGCAAGCCATTAAAAAACCAATAAACGTTCCTACCACCCCGCTCCCGATAGCTGCCAGCAAACCCGGACGGGCTCCGGCAACAAAAACCATGCCAAAAAGTATTCCTAAAAAGACGAGGGCCGAACCCAGATCCGGCTGGGCCATAATTAAAAGCATTGGTGGAAAAAAGTAGGCGAAACACGGCAGGAGATCGAGTAATGAATTCAACTTATCCCTTCTAGTATTTAAAAATTGAGCAAAAGAAAGAACAATAAGTATTTTAGAAAACTCCGAAGGTTGAAAATAAAAAGAACCAAAATCAATCCAGCTCTTGGCTCCGTTTACTTCCTTCCCAAACAGCAAAACAGAAGCCAGGAGCAATAAGTTTAGCAAATAAAGATGCCATTGGTAAGAAGCAAAAAGAGAATAATTTATATTAATAACTAGAAATAAACCTATAATTCCCAGCAAAATAAACAACAACTGCTTTTTAATATAAAAAAAAGGATCAGTACTAATGCTTTGGGTAGCACTGTACAATATGACGGTACTAAATACTAACATTACTGCTATTAAAATAAATAAACTATAATCAAACTTTTTCAACAACCTTGAATCAAACATAGGCGAACCCCCACCCGCTATAAAAAGAGGGCTCTACCCAACAGCAGGGTAGAGCATATACCCACCTTATCTTATGGTGACTTAACTTAACAAGCGGCTTTTAATTTTCAAACATATAAAATAACATAAATTCCTTGAGTTTTACTCCAGCGTTACAAGAGCACTGTCTACACCTACAGTATCCCCTTCACTAACTTTAATCTCCTTAACCGTACCATCTTGAGGAGCAAAAACCTTAACCTGCATTTTCATTGCTTCCATGATGACCAAAACGTCATTTTTTTTAACAGTATCCCCTTCCTTCACTTGTATGGAAACTACTTTACCAACCATAGGAGCCATTACTTCTGCCATTTTTCTACCTCCTTTACAAAACAATGCATCCAACATTACCTGGTATTTAAGAAAGGATGCCTATAAATTTAAACTGCACAACCTCCTAAACTTTTAAAATAAAAAAATTGTAATTAATCTTTCATTATTTTACCAAGGTAACCGGGCAAGACGCAAGTTGTATTACTTTATGGCTCACGCTCCCTATCATAATACCTTTTATACTACCCAGGCCCCTAGTTCCCATAATAATATTCTGAATACCCTTTTCTCTAGCATAATCACAGATAGCACCAGCAATGTTGTCCCGTTCTAAGACTTCTATTTTATATTTTAATTTCTTCTCAGAAAACATTTTCTTAGCTTTTTCAAAAACATCTTTTACTCTTTCATCAAAGACATATTTTAAATTTTCATCTGGCTCACCGAGCATTTTTTCACCTGCACTAAAATCAACTTTATACTCAAAGGAAAAAAGAATATCCACATATACAACATAAATAATGCTTTGTGGGAAATACTCCGCTAAACACGCGGCAAATTCAGCGGCTCTCAACGAATTATTAGAACCGTCAACTGCCAGTAAGATTTTCATAACAATCCTCCAATTTTTATATCAAGGTCAGGCAGTCTTATTGTTTAACTGGTAGACAACCTTTTTACCTTAATAACAGGTATACTGGCCACTAAAGCAATAGAATCATCTTCCTTGCTAAAATTTACTTCTAGCCCTTCAGTATCTATATCCATATACTTAGAAATTACTTTTATGAGATCTTCCTTGAGAAATTCTAATACCTGAGGCGACATACTCGTGCGGTCGTGGACCAATACCAGCCTTAATCTTTCCTTAGCTACTTTTTTACTGGAGACACTTTCTTTTTTAAAGACACGCTGAAAAATTTCCAGAAAATCGAGCACACATATGCCCCCTTTTATCTACCCCATGCCTATTAACTTTCTTAATCGCATTAGCAGCCCGTTACTTACATCTAATTTCAGTAGGGGAACTGTTTCTCCTGTTATACGGCGGGATACATTACGATACGCCTGCCCTGCTATGCTTTGTTGATTCAAAACTGCTGGTTCTCCCTTGTTTGTAGAAATAACAATTAGTTCGTCCTCAGGTATTACACCTAAAAGCTCAATAGCCAGTATTTCAATCACATCGTCTATATCCATCATGTTTCCCTTTTTTGCCATTTCAGGTCGAAAGCGGTTAATGATTAACAATGGGTCTTTGATTTCAGCTGCTTCCAGCAGACCAATAACCCTATCGGCATCCCTTACAGCTGCAACTTCCGGAGTAGTAACAACAACTGCTTTATGTGCTCCTGCTATAGCATTTTTGAACCCCTGTTCAATGCCCGCCGGGCAATCAACCAACACATAATCAAATTCCTTTTCAAGGTCGTTGCAAAGGTCAACCATCTGGGAAACACTAACCGCAGTTTTTTCCTTAGTCTGGGCAGCAGGAAGAAGATATAACCCTTCAAATCGCTTATCTTTTATCAGCGCCTGTTTGAGACGGCAGTTTCCGCTTGTAACATCTACGATATCATAAACAATTCTATTTTCAAGCCCTAAAACTACATCCAAGTTTCGCAGGCCGATATCGGTATCGACTAAAACCACATGATATCCCAAGAGGGCCAAACCTGTACCAATATTGGCAGTAGTGGTTGTTTTCCCCACACCCCCTTTTCCTGAAGTAACCACAATGACTTCGCCCATAATTTTCCTCCTTCTTCCTAGGTATAATTCTGTAATAAGAATTTAAATTTGGGAAGGAATTTTTACTTAACCTGTTAAATTCACTTAAAATAAGGCAACTGAGTAATTTTTATCACACCAGCTTTTTCAGCAAGCTTGGACTATAGCGTTGTATAACCACAACTCCATTTTGGATGAAAGCTATTTCCGGCTGTTCCAGGTGCTGGTCGTTTTCAGGAGCTCTGGTAATATAGCTCGCTATACGCAGTTGAGTAGGTCTCAGTCGAAAGGCAGCAACAACCGCCCGCTCATTTCCGTTTGCACCCGCATGCACAATCCCACGTAAAGAACCCATAACAATAATATTATTTCCTGCCACTACTTCTGCTCCCGGATTAACATCACCCATTATAACTATATTTCCTTTATATATTAACCGCTGCCCTGAACGCAATGTGCGTTTTACAAGTATTGTCTCTTCAGATAAATTCCCGTTTTTGCCGCTTCTTTTACTTTGAGAAAAAAAAGAATCACTGCTGCCCCCGCTTACGTTTACCGCACGTAGCTTTTTAAATTTTCCACCACCGTTAGATTTTGTAACCGGTATTTCTTTAACTGACCCTTCTTCCGGCAACCGGCCCTCATCCTTTCCTGACATTTTTCCCGTCGGTAATTTATGTAAAAAGAAGTCATGCAAAAACCAGCGTGAATGCGGAAAACCTCAAAAACTTCAATTTCTACTTTCTACGCAGACAAAGTAAATCCTCCTTTAGAAGGAAAAAATAAGGCGTCATTTTCCTTGTTTTTCCACTAGTTTTTGACAAATTATTTAGAAATCTATTCTCTATTCATTTCGTATGTCTGTATATCAAATTCTCCCTGGCCCTCCGGGACTTCTCTCCCATTTTCTTTTGATTCCGTACTCTCCTCGTCAAGAGCAAAATATTCTCGAAAAATCTCACGGGCTACTCGCCCTGCAGTTCCGCTTCCGCTCTGTCCGTATTCTACCAGTAAGGCCACCGCAATCTGCGGGTTATTATAAGGTGCAAACCCGACAAAAACGCCGTGAAAATCTCTATTACGGTCGTCGCCACCGCGGCCGGTTTGAGCAGTACCTGTTTTTGCAGCTAACTGTATAGCAGGCGGAAAATCATGAAACAAGAAATAAGCTGTTCCTCCGGGCTTTGTAACCGCCTTCATCCCCAGTCGAACTTTCTCTATAGTATCTTTGGATAGAGAGACTTCATGAATTTTTTCGGGGTGAAAGGTCTCTAAAATTTCGCCGGATTGAGATTTAATACTCTTTACCAGGTAAGGCCTGTAACGTGTGCCGCCGTTAGCAATAGCAGCAATGTAATTTGCCAGCTGCAGAAGGGTGTAATTATTAGAACCCTGACCTATGGAAGTATTAAAAGTATCATATGGATGCCACTGCGCTCTCGACCACATTTGACTATGGTACCAGTTTTCCAGATCACTTATTTCTTTTTGCTTTTTTGCTTTAATTTCAGCCACTTCCCCGGTATCTTTTGCACTTGCAATTAAATTTCGGTACTTAGCTTCAAGATCCGCATACTTTTTTTTATACTCTCTTTCCACTATTGATTTTCCTAATTCTTCCTTCCATTGCGGAGAAGGAAGTGTCCCTTCTGCTTCCCCTGTAATGTCTTTTAAACCCGTTTTTTCGCCAAGTCCGAACTCAGTAGCTACTCTTACTATTTCCTTTATACCTGTAATATCTGCTATATACTGAAAATATGTATTACATGACTTTGCCAGGGCTTTAATAAAGTCCACTTTGCCGTGCACTTCCCAGTCCTTAATGTAAGGAGGTTTCCAGTAATATCCTCTGCAGATAATAGTATCTTTGGGGTTAATAACCCCAGCTTCTAACGCGGCCATACCGGTGACCATTTTAAAAGTAGAACCCGGTGGATAAACACCCTGTATAGCCCTGTTTAGAAATGGCTTATATTTTTCACTGTTGTAATAACTTTGTCTGTTTTTATAATTCCCGTTTACAAAATCGTTGGGGTTTATTGAAGGTCTACTGGCCATAGCTAGAATTGCACCACTATTGACGTCAAGCACAACGCCTGCGCCTGCACCGGCTTTAGGGTTTTCTCCCCGGGCACGGTCGATTGCTTCATCGAGACCTTTCTCCAGAGCACTCTGAAGGTCGTAATCTAATGTTAATACTAATGAATCACCGGGAGCGGAGGATACGGTAGCCAGTTCTCTAACCGTCCGGTTGTTGGCATCTACCTCTACGGCCCTGAACCCTTTTTTCCCGCGCAGTCCGATAACTTCCCCGCTACTTAGAGTATAATTTTCAAAAACCCGTTCCAGACCGTATTTGCCAATCCATTCGTTATTACCGTATTTATAATCTTTATACTGTTCCAGTTCCTGCTGTGAAATTTTGCCTATAAAACCTAGTACATGTCCCGCCAAATTTTCTCCCGGGTAGTACCGCAGGGGTTCGGACCTAATCATTACTCCCGGCAGTTCGCTGCGTTTTTCTTCAATTTCACTTACGATTTCAAATGCTTTTTCTCCCCATGGAAGACGGGCAACTTCTACAGGCTGGAATGAACGAATACGATACTGTTCCAGAAGCTCCTGCGTAATTTTTTCGGGATTATGACTTACATCGTAC
Source organism: Firmicutes bacterium UBA1874 (assembly GCA_002352935.1). Lineage (GTDB taxonomy): Bacteria > Bacillota > UBA1874 > UBA1874 > UBA1874 > UBA1874. The sequence continues at coordinate 14,351 of DDHO01000050.1, read as the reverse complement.
CTGCCCAAGATTTTTGAAAGCTCGCGAATTACCTTTCCTTGATTTTTCTCTTCCAGATTCACTACTGAAATATTAAACACAGGTTTGTTTGTTGCCAGCACTTTCCCGTTTCTATCCACAATTTCTCCCCTGCAGGCCGGTTCGTAAAATAAACGCGTACGGTTACTTTCCGATTGGCTCCTAAATTCAGCAGCGTTTACAACCTGGAGAAAGAACAAGCGGGCAATAAGAATGCCAAATATTACGAAAACGATCATTGTAAATAACTCAAGTTTTTGCTTAATCCTCTTTTTATCCTCCAAAGAAATGCCCTCCGCAGCTTGTCATTTTTCTCCTACCCAGCGGTAGATAACAGCATAAGCTGCCAATCCCAAAATACTGTTATAAACAGCTACAGGCACTACCATTAAAAAAAAACCGCTGTTTATTTGACTAGCAGTTCCCGCCAGTTGCGTTAGAACCCAGATAGCTAGTTCATTGGCTATAGTCATACTAAAAACAGCAATCAGAGGAACAAAAGGGTTTTCTTTAAAAACATGGCCTTTACCCATTCCTGCCAGATACCCGATTAACATTTTGCTCAAGGCATTAACCCCTATCAGGCGGCCCATAAATAAATCCTCAAGAAGCCCAAAAATAAAACCCAGAGAAGAAGCATAAAGCGGACCCCTAAAGAGGCCCGTAAAAACTACTGCTATCAGCATAAGGTCAGGCATAGCACCCCACAACTGCAACCTGCTGAAAAAACTAGTTTCCAGTACTAAAGCAACAATAGAGAAAAAAGCCCACCCAACTATATGCCATATAACTCTAACTTCAGGTGACATCATTAATCACCAGCACTTCTTCTAAACGATTAAAATCTACATACGGTCTTATTATTGCTTTTTTCACCAGGCCGCTGGGATCTAATGTTACTTCGCTTACAATGCCGATACGTATACCTTTTGGGAAATATGCTCCTAGGCCCGAAGTCACCACATGTTGCCCTTTCATTACTCCGACATCGTGCGACAAATGCACCATTTGTAAATAGCCTTTTTTTCCTGCCGCCGGCTCCACAACTCCGGGGACCCTGGTCTCTTGGATAAGGGCTCCCACCGCACTTGCCCGGTCAAAAAGCGTTAGCACTTCAGCAGTGTTTTCTGTAACTTTTATAACCCGCCCTATAAGACCCTCGTAATTAATTACTACCATGTTTTTACGAATGCCGTCTGTTTCTCCTACATCCAAAGTTATTGTATGGTACCAGTTGCTTGGGTCCCTACCTATTACTCTTGCTGCAGTTAAGTTATATTCATCTTCTTTAAGTTCCTTAAAGTCCAGCAGCTTCTTCAGGCGGAAATTTTGCAGCCTGTATTCCTGCAGGCGGTTGTTTTCAAATTCTAATTTCTCAACCCGGGCTGTTAATTCCTCGTTCTGCCGGGCAATTTCCTCCCACTTTACGATAGCTTTATAAGGTGAAGAAACCTTATCTATAACAAACGTCATCGCGCTTTGGAAGGGGGCAACTAGTTCACGGAGGATCATTTCAACCTGGCTTAACTGAGAGCGGTCCAGACCCGTAAAGCGCATGGTTGCTATTCCAAAAACGGTTAAAATTACAAATACAATAGCAACTCTCGGAAGGTTAAAACGGGCCATGCCTTTTACCACACCCTTTTAGGCAACAGAAAATTAAATATATTTAAACGGTAATACTATACTGCTTTCCTTGCTGGAATAAGCACTCTTTTTAAAACTTCTAAATTCTCAAGTACCTTTCCCGTTCCACGAGCCACTGTTGTAAGAGGTTCTTCTGCTAAATAAACGGGCATGCCCGTTTCTCGGCTGATCAGCCTTTCCAAGCCCCACAGCAGGGCACCCCCTCCAGCAAGAACAATACCTCGATCCATTATATCCGAAGCAAGTTCCGGAGGAGTTTTTTCAAGGCAGAGTTTGATTGTTTCCAGAATATGTTTAACAGGCTCGTACAGGGCTTCCTTGATTTCCCGGGCCCCTACCTCGACTGTACTCGGGAGCCCTCTCACCAGGTCCCGGCCCCGAACATCATACTTCAGTCTCTCCCTCTCAGGATCCCCAAAAAGTTCGGCCGAACCGATTTTAATTTTTATTTCTTCTGCAGTTCTTTCTCCAATCATAAGATTATAATTACGCTTAATATGATTGACTATAACTTCGTCCATTTCATCCCCGCCAATACGAATAGACTTGCTGTTTACAATACCCCCCAGAGAAATAATAGCCACTTCCGTAGTGCCGCCTCCAATATCTACCATCATACTGCCTGTAGGCTCATGAACAGGCAGTCCTGCACCTATTGCGGCAGCCATAGGTTCTTCAATAAGGTAGCATTCCTTTGCTCCCGCTTGGAGAACCGCTTCGCGAACGGCTCTTTCCTCCACTGCTGTAACACCGGAGGGAACACCTACTATCACGCGGGGCCGGATCAAAAACGCCTTTTGAATTGCTTTTCCAATAAAATATCTCATCATACTCTGCGTAATGTCAAAATCAGCAATAACTCCGTCTTTCAAAGGCCGTATAACAACTATGTTTCCAGGAGTGCGGCCGACCATACTTTTTGCTTCCTTGCCAACTGCCAAAACATTTCTGTTTTCCTTGTCAACAGCCACAACAGAAGGCTCCTGTAATATAATCCCTTTTCCTCTAACATACACAAGTGAATTGGCAGTTCCCAAATCTATCCCCAAATCTTTGGCGAAAAGCATTTCATTTTACCCCTTCCGTGTCGCCAGTGTTAAAACTAATGTGCTTGTTTGATTATAGTATATTTTTCATCAGCCATTCAAGGGAAAGTTCTACCTTTATCCGTTTGGGAGCCACCCCTAACTTTTTATTGTTATATCACGCCCTTTTCTTTCAAACTACAGTAACGATTATCCCCGATCACAACGTGATCAAGAACATCGATCCCGAGTATTCTTCCAGCTTCGACCAAACGACGGGTGACTTCAAGGTCTTCCGAACTGGGAGTCGGATCACCGCTGGGATGGTTATGTATTAATATAATTGCTGCCGCACTCTTTTTAATAGGATTCTTAAAAACTTCGCGGGGATGTACAAGCGAGGAAGCCAGCCCGCCGATAGAAACCGTTTCCCGGTCAGTAATATGATTTTTAGTATTTAGACAAATTACCTGGAAATGTTCGCGGTCTAAAAATCGCATATCATTCATTACAAAATTAGCTACATCCGCCGGCGACTTAATGATAGGCCGCATCTCGCCCTTTAAGGACACTATCCGTAGCCCCAGCTCAACTGCTGCTTTAATTTGTGAGGCCTTAGCCAGCCCGATCCCTTTTATGCTCTGCAGTTCTTTTAGAGGTACATCACCTAAAAACCTTAAACCACCTTCGATAGAGAGTATACGGTGAGCCATTTGGAGAGCAGATTCTTCCTTAGTACCCGTACGAAGTAAGATGGCAAGTAGTTCGGCATTGGAAAGAGCCTGCGGACCTGCTTCCAACATCCTTTCGCGAGGCCTTAGGTCTTCCGGTAATTCTTTAATTCTAGGAAAGTATTCGGGCACTTTAGGCAAATATCTTCCTCCTAAAAAATCATCTTTTTAAAACATCCGCGGTCAAAACATCTCTTAATCGAGCTGAAATATATTAACCCCGAAGCAGTTAAGCATCTTACTCAAAAGAAATAAGGGTAAACCTACAACATTAAAATAACATCCGTTTATTTTTTCTACAAAAACAGCGCCCTTACCTTGAATGCCGTAAGCTCCAGCTTTGTCTAAGGGTTCCCCTGTTGCCACATAACTAAATATTTCTTGACGGTTCAGTTCCCGGAATTTAACATGCGTAATTTCCAGCCCTTGTTTCTCAGTTCTCTTACCAGAAGCCTCTGCTAAAGCTACCCCGGTCAAAACCCGGTGCTCCTTTCCGCTAAGCTTGAACAACATTTCCCGTGCATTTTCAGCAGAAGCTGGCTTGCCCAAGATCTCTCTTTCCAGTAAGACCACAGTATCGGCCCCAATGACCAGACCGTTTCGAACCCGGCGGGCAACATCTCGTGCTTTTTGAAGTGCAAGAGCAGTTACTATTTCTTCGGGGTTTTCCCGGTAATCCATATCTTCCCTGACGCTACTTGGTACGATTTTGAATTTCAAACCAAGTTGTACGAGCAGATCAGCCCGGCGGGGCGACCGCGAAGCCAGTATTATACGAGGCCTTTTATCAGCCAAAACTATTCCCCTTTTCTAAGACAATCTGTGACAAGCCGGCAAAATTTTTGAACGCTTATTTACCTTTTATAATTACTCAGATTAAAGGTCAATATTTCGAGATTTACTGAAAGGTCAACGTTTCTCAACTCTACTTCCCTGTCAACGTTAATGGAAGTCGGGGCAAAATTTAGAATCGCCCGTATACCGGCCCCTATTAAATTATCTGCAACTTCCTGTGCACTCTTAGCCGGCACAGCAATTACACCAATATTAACCTTCTCCTTTTTAACTATTTCGGGTAACTGCTTTAAATGATAAATACAAACGCCATTTAAGCTATTCCCCACTTTAGAAGGATCTATATCAAAAATAGCTACTACTCGGAAGCCACGCTTACGAAACCCCCCGTATCTTGAAAACGCAGTTCCCAGATTACCGGCACCTACAATAACGATTGACCATCCACGGTTTAATCCCAATATTTTAGTTATGTATCGTTGTAAGTCCTTAACATTATATCCCACACCCCGAGTACCAAATTCACCAAAATAAGCAAGATCTTTCCTGACCTGAGCAGGGCTAACACCTACTCCTTCTGCAATTTCACCGGAAGAAATAGTATTGATGCCTCGCTCGTCCGCCTGTGAAAGAAATCGCGAATAGACTGAAAGACGTATAATAGTAGCCTCCGGTATTTTTACTTTCTTCACTTAAAACCCTCCAACCGGCAGCAAGAAGATATTCTCTAAAATTTGTATAGAAATAGATACGCTTTTAAGATACGTGTTTCCTTTAATCTTGGAGCTAAAATTTAAATTTACGGAACATTCTTAGCAGCTCTTCTCTCATTTCACCGATCATGTAAAAAGAACCCGTGATGCAGATAACCTCCTCTTTCGATGCAATCTCCAACGCTTTTAATAAAGCTTCTGAGGGGTTTTCCAAGCTGTAAACGTTAGGAGTATACTTTCGAAACTCTTCCGCTAAATACCTCCAGTTACCGGCACGTGTGCTCCGCGGTCGTGTAACGATGACAGCTGAAACAAGCGGAAAAAGCAGCTCAGCAACTTTATTCCTTTCCTTGTCCGCCAACATTCCAATCAGAAAAACTATTTTTCGTTGTTTAAAAAGTTCCTGGAGGGATCTTCTTAGGCATAAAGCACCGTCAAAGTTATGTGCTGCATCTATAATAATATAGGGCTCGCGACTAATAACTTCAAACCGGCCGGGCCAGCGCACCCGTTCGAGACCCTTGCGAATATCATCTTCGCAAGTCGTCACTGCCCCTTCTTTTTCCAGTAATTCTATACTGCCCACAGCAGTCGCTGCATTTATAACCTGGTGTGCCCCCAACAGCGGTATATAAAGCTTCCGGTAATATCTTTTTATACCGAGGATATCTGCTATCTGTCCCCATGTGCCCCTTTTAACAACTTTCCAGGTTATATCTCTTCCCACTTGGATAAGATCAGTGTATTTTCTCCGGCACTCTTCTTGTAATACTTTCAAAACCTCAGCGTCGCAAGAGGCTGTTATTACCTTTTTGCCTCTTTTAATTATTCCTGCCTTCTCGCGAGCTATCTCTTTTAAAGTATTTCCCAGGTAATTCATATGGTCCATGCCTACATTGGTAATCACAGAAATTAAAGGAGTAACTACATTAGTAGAATCTACCCTTCCACCAAGTCCAACTTCTAGGACCACAAAATCAACATTATTTTCATAGAAATAAAGGAAAGCAAGGGCCGTGTTAACTTCAAATTCCGTTGGGTGTTCGTTACCCTCTCTTGCAATATTATCCAGCAGGGGCTTAAGCCTTGAAACTATTTCTGCAAATTCCTCATGTAAAATTTTTTCCCCGTTTATACTAATTCTTTCGGTATAATCAGAAAGGTGGGGCGAAGTAAATAAGCCCACACGGTACCCCGCAGCCTGGAGTATACTGGCTACCATAACGGCAGTGGAACCTTTGCCATTGGTTCCCCCAATGTGAATAAACTGCAAATAATAATGAGGGTTCCCAACAAGCGAAAGCAGAAGCCTGATACGTTTTAAGCCCAAATTAATACCAAATTTTGTTAATTTATTTACATATCTTACTGCTTCCGTGTAAGTCATCTTTTTTTACCTCAACGAGATATAACTTTGCTCACCCCTGAAGAATTTTTAATCTTTCTACCAAAGCTTTTTTACGTAAACTCAAATCCTGCTTTTTTGTTTTCTCCTTTTCTATAATTTCGGCCGGGGCTTTGTTTAAAAAATTTCTATTGGCAAGTTTTTTTTCAACGATTTTAAGGTCTTCGGAAATGCTCCGTAATTCTCTTTGAAGGCGCTTGACTTCTTTATCGAGATCAATAAGACCTTCTAATGGCATATAAATTTCGGCTCCGGAAACCACGGCCGCGGCAGCGCGAGAAGGTCTTTCATACATGGATGACCGCACGCAAACCGGGTAAGCCCTGGCAAGATTCTGGAGATGTTTTCTATTTTGCTTTAAAATGTCCCGCAGGTTTTTATCTGGAGAAACAATGATAATCTCTGCTTCTTTACCGGGGTCAACGTTCATTTCTCCCCGAATATTTCTGATTCCCCTAATCACTGATATAAGAAAAAGCATTTCTTTTTCAGCTTGTTCAAACTCCCATTCCTTTCTGTATTCAGGCCAGGGGGAGTGCATGATTGTTGCCCCGGTATGAGGGAGGTGCTGCCAAATCTCTTCCGTTATAAAGGGCATAAAGGGATGCAAAAGCTTCATGATACCTGCCAAAGTTTGATAAATAACGTACTGGGCGGTCCACCGGCTAACCTGGTCCTCCTTGCCGTAAAGTCGCGGCTTAACTGCTTCAATAAACCAGTCACAAAACTCGTTCCAGGTAAACTCATAAATTAAACGGGCAGCTTCACCGAGTTCATACTGCTGCATTAAGCGCTCCACCTGTTTTATAGTGTTGTTTAAGCCGTTTAATATCCACCGGTCTTCCAGCTCAAACGCGGGGTTTATTTTTTTTAAGGGTTCAAAGTCCTCTAAATTTAGCAGGGCAAAACGGGCAGCGTTCCAGATTTTATTAGAAAAATTACGTGCAGCTTCCAACCTTTCAAACCGGAATTTTATATCGTTACCCGGTGTATTCCCTGTTACCAGCATGAACCGCAGGGTATCTGCTCCGTATTTTTCTATCACTTCCAGGGGGTCGACTCCGTTTCCCAGACTTTTACTCATTTTTCTTCCTTCAGCATCAAGGATTAAACCGTGAATAAAAACTTCCCTAAACGGGACTTCTTTCATAAATTCGAGCCCCATAAAAACCATCCGCGCAACCCAAAAGAAGATTATATCCCGTCCCGTAACCAACACGGAAGTGGGGTAAAACCACTCCAGTTCCTCAGTTTTTTCGGGCCAACCCAGAGCCGAAAAAGGCCAGAGCGCCGAGCTAAACCAAGTATCAAGCACATCAGGATCCTGTTCTAAGCTCTTGCATCCGCATTTGGGACACTCACTTTTGTCATCCATGCTGCAGATAACTTCGCCGCAGCTCGCGCAGTACCACACCGGTATTCTGTGCCCCCACCACAGCTGGCGGGATATACACCAATCGCGAATTTCTTCTAGCCATGTTAAAAAAGTTTTAGTAAAACGTTGCGGGATAAAACGCACTTTTCCTTCCTGTGCTGCCTTTATAGCAGGTTCGGCCAATGGCTTCATCCTGACAAACCATTGAGGAGAAACCAGGGGCTCAATAACACTGCTGCAACGGTAGCAATGCCCGACCGAGTGCACGTAGTCCTCGATTTTAAGCAGGTACCCCCCTTCCCGGAGGTCAGAAACAACCCTTTCTCTGCAGTCATAGCGATCAAGTCCCCGGTAAGGCCCGGCTTCAGAAGTCATACGTGCATTTTTATCGATAACTTCAATCTCTTCAAGCTGGTGCCTTTTTGCAACTTCAAAATCGTTTGGATCATGCCCGGGGGTTATTTTAACAGCACCAGAACCGAATTCGGGGTCTACATAATAATCTTTTATTATCGGAATCCTTCTCCCCAAAAGCGGCAAAATAATTCTCTGGCCGACTAGGTGCCGGTATCGCTTGTCATCGGGATGGACGGCAACAGCCGTATCTCCCAGCATAGTTTCGGGCCGGGTAGTAGCTACAGTTATATACCCCTTTTTATTTTCCAAGGGGTACTTAATATGGTATAAAAACCCGCGTTGTTCAATATGTTCCACTTCTATATCGGAAATTGTAGTTTGGCACCTGGGACACCAGTGAACAATATACTTGCCGCGGTATATAAGTCCTTTCTCATATAAGCTGACAAACACTCTGCGGACGGCCCGCGAGCAACCTTCATCAAGCGTAAATCTTTCCCTAGTCCAGTCGCAAGAAGCCCCTAGAAGTTTCAACTGTTCCGTGATCCGGCTCCCATAGCGTTCCTTCCAAGCCCATACTCTTTCTAAAAATTTTTCGCGTCCTAAATCGTACTTGGAGAACCCCTCCTGTCTTAAGTTTTCCTCAACCTTTGCCTGCGTTGCTATACCTGCATGATCCGTACCGGGCACCCAAAGCACATTATAGCCCCGCATGCGGTGGTATCTTACAAGAATATCCTGAAGTGTATTGTCCAGAGCATGACCCAAGTGCAACGAACCCGTCACGTTAGGAGGCGGCATGACTATACTAAAAGGCTTCAGGTCCCTTTGTACCCGGGCCCTGAAAAAACCTTTTTCCATCCAGTGCTGGTACCATTTTTGTTCCACATTTTGCGGTTCGTAGACTTTTGGCAGCAAATTCCTTGACATTATCTCTACACTCCTAGATTTTTCATTTATTAATACAAACTGGCCTGATTTTACTATACAACAATATCTAGTATTATATCATATTTCATTTTCTTGTTTGATAGCTCTCCGGTAAGCTTAAAGCATTAACAAAGGCCGTCTGGCGTTACAAAAGATATACTTTCCGTAATTTCACACTTCTAAACTTCTCCCCCACTCTTCGCTGAACGCGATTTCATTTAGCTGTAAACGAGGACGGGGACTCGGTATTCTTTGGGGGCATCCAAGGGGTGAAACGGCAATAACTTCAAGTCCTTCGGGGGCTCCAACTGCTTCCCGGACTGTTTCTCCCGAGATATAGGCTATCCAGCAAGTTCCCAGTCCTTCTTCAACTGCCGCCAGGACAAAATGTTCCATAGCCAGCCCCGCATCGAGCATGTAGTACTGCTTGCCTTCATAGACAGCTGATGCTTTGGGGTCTGCTAAGAGGACCACCAGTACCGGGGCTTCTAAAAGAGCTTTTTTCCCGGGATTATCGCTTGGAGCCCCCGCTGCGATCATTTTCTTTCTCTTTTCATCTCTAACAATAACAAAACGCCAGCATTGCTTATTGGCCCAGGAAGGAGCTAACCGGGCTGCTTCTATAAGCCTCAGAACTTTTTCCTGCGGAACCGGGTCCGGCTGATATTTCCGAATACTTCTTCTTTGAAGGATGGCTTCTTTCAGCTCCAATAAAATCTCCTCCTTTGGCAAAGATTATAAAATAAAATTATATAATATAATAACTTCTCCTTCTCGGTAATGGCAGAAAAATATAATTAAAAAGGAATGCATTTAAGCATCCCTAACCTGAACTGTTATCATAATTCAGCTTTCCTTCAGGAACTAAGCGTAGCCGACTGAGAAATCCAAGATTTGTTTTCTACGTAGTCCATTTTTTCTTCGGGTTCCAGTGCCAGCGGAAGCACTTCATCCATATGATCCACAAGTTTATAATTCATTTTCCTTTTTACGCTTTTAGGGACTTCCTCAAGGTTCCTCTTATTATCTCTAGGCAGAATAACTGTTTTGATGCCTGCCCTGTGCGCTGCCAAAACTTTTTCCTTAATTCCACCAACTGGCAGAATCCTTCCCCTCAATGTAATTTCGCCGGTCATAGCTACGTCTCTCCTAACCTTACGCTTAACAAGTGCTGAAATAAGTGCTGTAGCCATAGTTATTCCTGCTGACGGACCGTCCTTGGGAATGGCTCCTTCCGGTATATGAATGTGTACATCAAATTTTTCGTGAAAGTCTTCGGGTATTTTAAGCTCCTCCGCCCTCGAACGTATATAACTAAACCCGGCATGAGCAGATTCTTTCATTACCTCTCCTAATTTACCCGTTAAAGTAATACAGCCCTTGCCCTTAACAACAGTAGTTTCTACGCTTAGTACCTCTCCTCCGACTTCCGTCCAGGCAAGGCCCGTAGCAACACCTATCTGGTTTTCGACCTCAGCCATTCCGTACCGGAAACGAGGTATCCCCAAGTACGTTTCCACGTTTTTTGCCGTTATCTTAATATGGTCCGCTTTGCCGGCTACAATATCCCTGGCTGCCTTCCGGCAGAGATTTGCTATCTGCCTCTCTACATTTCTAACACCAGACTCCCGGGTATATTCCCTGATTACCCTCCTCATAGCATTCTCAGAAACTTCTAGTTGTTTAACAGAGAGGCCATTTTCCTTCACCTGCTTAGGCAAAAGGTAATTAAAAGCGATTTTTAACTTTTCCTCCTCCGTGTACCCGGCAAAATATATTACTTCCATACGGTCTAAAAGTGGCCGCGGAATGGAATAAGGTACATTGGCCGTGGTTATGAAGAGAACGTTAGACAAATCAAAGGGCCCTTCAATATAGTGGTCGCTGAATCTATTATTTTGCTCGGGGTCGAGCACTTCTAACAAAGCTGAAGCCGGATCCCCGCGGAAGTCAGAACCCAGCTTATCAATCTCATCGAGGAGAAAAACAGGGTTTTTAGTACCTGCCTGCTTCATCCCCTGGATAATTCTACCAGGCATGGAGCCAACATAGGTCCTCCTGTGTCCCCTAATTTCTGCCTCGTCCCGGACGCCGCCCAAAGAAATTCTGACAAATTTTCTCTCCATCGCCCTCGCTATTGATTTAGCAAGAGAGGTTTTCCCTACCCCTGGAGGGCCTACAAAACAGAGAATAGGTCCTTTCATTTTTTTAGTCAGTTTTCGAATCGCCAGGTATTCTAAAATTCTTTCCTTAATATCTTTAAGGCCGTAATGATCTTCGTCCAAAATTTTCTCTGCTTTTCCTATATTAAGCCGGTCTTTTGTCTGTTTACTCCAGGGAAGGGACAGCACCCAGTCGAGATAATTACGGACCACAGTTGCCTCGGCAACCATAGGCGGCATTTTTTCCAGCCTGTCAACTTCTTTCAATGCTTTTTCCCGCATTTCTTTTGGCATCCTCAGTCTTTGAATGCGTTTTCTAAGTTCTTCTGTTTCTGCGGCTTTTTCATCTTTTTCGCCCAGTTCTTTTTGGATAGCCTTTAACTGCTCTCGTAGGTAATATTCTTTCTGAATTTTTTCCATCTGTTTACGTACCCGTTGATTAATTTTTCGTTCCAGTTCCAGTATTTCCATTTCCTGGGCCATAATTTGACACAATAATTCCAGGCGTTCTCTGACATCTACCGCTTCTAAAATTGCCTGTTTATCAGTTAGCTTTAAGGTTAAATGAGATGATATTACATCCGCAAGACGCGCGGGTTCCTCCAAGCTTACAACCGAAACCACCGTTTCCGGAGGTATTTTTTTACTAACTTTAACATATCTTTCAAATTGTTCAACTAGCATACGCATTAAGGCTTCTATTTCGGGTGTTTTTTCCTGCTCCTCAATTTCCTCTTCCACCAGAACTTTTAAAAAAGGTTCTTTAGATACATACTTTTGGATGCTTCCTCTCACCAATCCCTCAACCAATACTCTTATAGTTCCTCCCGGAAGTTTGAGCAGCTGTTTGACCTCCGCTATGGTGCCGGTTTGGTAGATATCTTCTTCATCCGGCTCATCAATTTGAGCTTCTTTCTGCATAGCGAGAAAGATAATCCGTTCATTTAACATCGTATGCTCAATTGCATGAACGGACTTATCTCTTCCTACGTCAAGATGAATCACCATATATGGAAAGACCAGTACTCCACGCAAAGGCAATAACGGTAGTTCCCTCGTTCTTTCTTCTAAGTTACCCCGCATAACTGTGCACCTCCTGTTTAAAAAAACAAAAAATTAACACTCTTATCATGAAACACCTTGACACGATAAGTAGCGCTACATTAATTAATGTATAATCAAACAAATTCTTATTATTCTAGCAGCTGCCCCTTAGTCCCGGAGGCTTTTACCTATTCTACGATGAAAATACACTTCCTGCAACCTGAACTAATGAAAAAGCTGCAGACTGTTTTTTGGATTTAAGTAAATAACTGTTATTTAAACAAAAAAAAAGCACTGCAGATTGCAGTACGGACTGAAACCTAACCCTTTAAAGAAGGCGTATCCAAGCCGGATATGGCCGGCAGAATACTGTCTGAACCCGAAACTTTCTCAGAAGTAACCAGCGATTCGGTAATAACCTTTCTAAAGTCTTTTACAGGAATTATTTCTATATCTCTGTAGGAACCAAATAACTCCTGCCAGTTATCCTGTGGAATAAATACTTTTTTGGCTCCAGCCAACTTTGCTGCTTCTACTTTTGCAACTATTCCTCCGACACTTTTAACCTTTCCCAAAATGGATATCTCCCCGGTCATAGCCACTTTATTATCTACCGGAATACCGGTAATGGCTGAATATATGGCCGTTGCAATACTTATCCCTGCAGAAGGTCCATCCAGCGGAATTCCTCCTGGAAAATTGACATGAATGTCATATTCCCGGGGATCTACATCCATAAATCTTCTGATGACGGTGATCACGTTTTCAACCGAACTTTTGGCCATACTCTTTCTTTTAATTTTTTTTCCGTTATATGTTCCTAATTCTTCTTCTTCTACAACTCCCGTAATACGTACTGTTCCTTTTTTTAGACCAACAGGAGCCGCGGTGGCTTCTAACTCCACCAGCATGCCGATGTTGGATCCGTAAACAGCAAGCCCGTTTACAACCCCCACCTGCGGCCTGTCGGCTATTTTCCTTTCCGGTCTAGGTGAATACTGGCCGTTTGTAATTACCCATTCAATATCTCTTCTCCGTATCACTTTATCTCCTTCTGTAATCCCTGCAGCAATTTGGATCATATTAACTGCCTCTCTACCGTTAGTTGCATAACTTCCGGTTACTTTAAGTGCACTTTCTTCCAAGTCATAACCTATCTTTTGTGCCGCATTTAATGCTATTTTCTCAATTTCTTCAGGCCGCAGAGCTCTGAAAAAAATTTCTAAACAGCGGGACCGGATTGCGGGCGGAATTTCATGCGACATTCTCGTAGTTGCTCCTACCAGACGGAAGTCAGCAGGTAGCCCGTTTTGGAAAATATCATGAATATGGCTTGGGATATTATTGTCTTCCGGACTGTAGTAAGAACTTTCGAGTAACACCTTGCGGTCCTCAAGTACCTTTAGCAGTTTATTTATTTGGATAGGATGCAGTTCACCTATTTCGTCTATAAACAGTATTCCTCCATGAGCCTTTGTAACAGCACCGGGTTTAGGCTGGGGAATGCCGGCTTTTCCCATAGCACCTGCCCCTTGATATATAGGGTCATGAACTGAGCCTATAAGCGGGTCTGCTATACCCCTTTCATCAAACCGCGCCGTAGCACCATCCACCTCCACAAATTTAGCATGTTCTTCAAACGGAGAAAGGGTGTTCTTTTTGGCCTCTTCAAGAACCAGCCTTGCTGCTGCCGTCTTGCCCACACCGGGAGGCCCGTAGATAAGAACATGCTGGGGGTTTGGCCCGCAAAGGGCCGCGCGGAGAGCTTTAATACCTTCTTCCTGTCCGATTATTTCGTCAAAGGTGGAAGGGCGGGTTTTTTCGGATAGAGGCTGGGTTAGTGAAATCTGCCTCATTTTTGCAAGCCTTTCCATCTCTTTGCGTGATTCCTTGATAACTGTTGTTTTACTTCCCTGCTGCCTGCGCAGTAGGTTCCAAAAATATATTCCTATTACGATCAGAAAAAAAGCCTGTATAAAAATAAAAATACTTCCAAAACTTGAAGTTAAACCGTTCATTGACAACCGGCTCCTTCCAATAAAACTTAAATTTCACATTTATTGTCTCCCGGTTTTTGTAATTTATTCTATTAATTAATTAAAAAAAAGCGGGTTTTAATCCCGCTACAGACTGTTGACAAAACCTACTT
>DDHO01000023.1 GCA_002352935.1 Firmicutes bacterium UBA1874 | reverse complement strand
ATCCTACAATATTGACACTATGAAAAAAGAAAATTTTGTTGACAGAAAAATAGGAGCATGATATAATTACACATTTTGACAAGCTATATATTCTATGTTATAATTATAATATTTCAATAACGTAGGGGGTAACTAGATGTTTAAGGTGGGTGACAAAGTCGTATACCCCATGCATGGTGCAGGGATTATAGAAGCGATTGAGGAACAGGAAATACTAGGAGAAAAAAGAAAATATTACATTATGCATATACCTGTTGGTGACATGAAAGTTATGATACCTATGGATGGTGTAGAGCAGTCAGGCCTAAGAGAAGTAGTGGATGAAAACGAAGTTGAACGAGTTTTTAAAATACTTAACGGGAAAGAAAGTAAAATGTCTTCTAATTGGAATAGGCGTTACAGGGATAACCTTGAAAAGATAAAAAAAGGAAATATATTTGAAGTGGCCGAAGTAGTAAGGAACCTTTTAATACGTGACCGCGAAAAGGGTCTTTCTACGGGGGAAAGAAAGATGCTTGAAAATGCCCGCCAGATTCTAATTAGCGAACTGGTTTTGGCAAGAGGGCTGGAAGAGGAAAAGGTGGAAACAATGTTAAAAGGCATACTGGCTTAAGGGGAACGAACCGAGTTTCTTTTTAGTTATAATTCTGCTTGAAAATATTACTGCCAATTTTGTATAATTAAGCCTAAGATTTGTCAAAATAGAGAAAGGAGGTGTAATAATAATGGTTCATCGTTCTATTCGTTTATTTATAATGTTAGCATTTGCAGGAATAGGATTATACTTGGGGAGGACTGTAGCAGATAATTGGAATTGGTCAGTGGAAATAAGCTGGGCAGCTAACGGATTAGGAGTAATAATAGGTGGTTTATTAGGTTTTTTCCTGGCTCCCTTTATATTGAAAAAGGCGAAGCTTTTTGTGGATTGGTTAGAAGGTGGGATACAGAAATTGCCCGCACAGGATGTAATGGGCGGTGTAACGGGTCTTATTATAGGTCTTATTATTGCTAGTTTATTAGGAGTTTCTTTTTTCCGACTTCCTTTTATAGGTCCCTTTCTTCCCATTATAGGGAGTATAATATTAGGATATCTCGGCTGGCGCGTAGGGACCAAAAGGCGCGAAGATATTATTTCTTTTATACAATCTTTTTACCGTCGGAGCAACAAAGCTGAGAGAGGGTTTAAAAAGGAGGGTGCTACTCCAAAAATATTAGATACAAGCGTAATTATAGATGGCCGTATAGCAGATATTTGTCGCAGCGGATTTATTGAAGGGTCCCTGATAATACCTAGTTTTGTTTTAGAAGAACTCCGACATATAGCCGATTCTTCAGATATACTAAAACGCAACCGGGGACGCCGCGGGTTGGATATTTTAAATAAAATTCGCAATGAATTGGACATAAAAGTCAATATCTGTGAAAAGGATTTTGAAGATATTTCAGAAGTCGACAGCAAATTGGTTAAGCTTGCAAGGGTTTTTGATGCTCTAATACTTACCAATGATTATAATCTTAATAAGGTTGCCGAACTTCAGGGCGTTAAGGTGTTGAATATTAATGAACTGGCAAACGCTGTTAAACCGGTAGTGCTGCCGGGTGAAGAAATGCAGGTACAGGTTATTAAGGACGGCAAGGAAACTGGACAGGGAGTAGGATACTTGGACGATGGGACTATGATAGTCGTGGAGAATGGCAAGCGTTTTATCGGTCAGAATATCGGTGTTATGGTGACGAGTGTTTTGCAGACTGCGGCGGGCCGCATGATTTTTGCTAAGCCCAAAGTAGTAGAGCATAAGCAGGGGTTTAGCCAGTTTGGGTGAGGTGGAGGCGGTGGATAAAGTAGCATCTATTATAGCTGCTGCCGGCAAGGGTTCTCGCCTTGGTGGTAGCATTAGTAAACAATATAGGAATCTCAGAGGACGTCCTCTACTGGCTCATACCATTAATATCTTTGAAAACTTAACGGCGGTTAAGGAAATTATAATTGTTGCTCGCAAAGATGAATTAAACCTCTGTAATAAATTAATTACTTCAGAAGGATTTAACAAAGTTAGTGCTGTCGTTTCAGGTGGTTCCTGGAGACAAGATTCTGTGTATAGAGGCTTTAAAGCTCTTTCCAGCAGTACAGATTTTGTGGTCGTGCATGATGGTGCACGGCCACTTTTAACATATGATATTTTTAACAGGGTACTGGACGCAGCTGTAGAATACGGTGCTGCAGTTCCAGCTGTTCCGGTTAAGGACACCATAAAGATCTCCGATGATGAGAGTTTTGTAAAAAGCACCTTGGATCGCACCCGGCTGCGGGCCGTACAAACCCCTCAAATATTTCGCTACGGTATACTTTACGAAGCTTATCGACTTGCAAGACAAAAATGGGCGGCTACTGACGAAGCTTTCTTAGTGGAGGCAGCGGGCTACAGAGTTAAAATGGTAACCGGTGATTATGAGAACATAAAAATAACAACCCAGGAAGACCTGCTGCTTGCTGAAATAATCTTGGAAAGGAGAAAAAATGTTTAAAGTAGGTATCGGTTATGATGTACATAGATTCGGGGCAGGACGGCCTCTGATACTGGGCGGCATAGAAATCGATTACCCCCGGGGATTACTGGGTCATTCGGATGCAGATGTGCTTATCCACGCTATCATAGATGCTTTGTTAGGCGCTGCAGGGGAAGGCGATATAGGAAAATATTTTCCCGATACTGATAAGAGTTTAAAAGATATTTCCAGCCTTAAATTGCTGGAAAGAGTTGTTGTTGCGTTAAATAAAAAAGGACTCTGCGTCCAACAAGTCGATACTGTTATTATAGCAGAAAAGCCTAAAATAGCACCATATGCCGAAAAAATGCGCAGTCGAATAGCAGAAATTTTAAATGTAACCAAAGAAGCTGTAAATATTAAAGCTACGACAACAGAAGGGATGTGCTTTACCGGGAGAGGCGAGGGAATAGCAGCCCAAGCTGTAGCTGTTGTGTCTAGCTTATATTAAAAAAAGAAGGAGCCCACTTGATAGCATATTTCAAAAAGTGCTATAATTCCAAAGTAATTTAACTGGCGGTTAATATTTCGTTGTGAGCTTGGGGTCCTATAAAATAAACTTAAAAAATGAAGCTCCGGAAGAAGGTGAGTTCTTAATGAAGAAGGAAATTAGAGTTCGATTTGCACCAAGCCCCACAGGACCGTTGCATATCGGAGGAGCTCGTTCGGCTTTATTTAATTATCTATTTGCCAAACATTTTAATGGTACTCTGATCCTTAGGATGGAAGACACCGACCAGGAACGTTCTAGCAGGGAAGCAGAGGAAAATATTAAGCAATCTTTAAAATGGTTGGGAATAGAATGGGATGAAGGAATAGACGTCGGGGGAGACTTTGGCCCTTACCGCCAGATGGAAAGGCTTAACCTTTACCGGAAATACGTAGAACGGCTTCTCGAAAAAGGAAAAGCTTATAAATGCTACTGTTCTGAAGAAGATTTAAAGGCAGAAAGAGAAAGAATGAAACAGCGCAATGAAATGCCGCGTTATACGGGGCGCTGCAGAGATCTAACTGAGGAGCAGTGTCTCGCACTGGAAAGGGAAGGGAAAAGACCTGTTATCAGGTTCCGTGTTCCGGAAGGACGCATTTTAACGGTGAATGATCTTGTCAGGGGCAAAGTTCAATTTGAAACAGATGGTATTGGAGATTTTATAATATTGAGATCCGATGGTATTCCAACATATAATTTTGCAGTTGTCGTAGACGATGCCCTCATGCAAATAACCCATATTATACGCGGTGAAGAACATTTGTCGAATACTCCCCGGCAGCTTCTTTTATTCGAAGCCCTGGGTTTGAAAGTGCCAGAAGTAGCTCATATTTCTCTTATCCTTGGAAAGGACCGGAGTAAAATGAGCAAGCGCCATGGTTCTACTTCTGTGGCCGAGTACCGAAAACGAGGCTATTTACCTGAAGCACTTGTCAATTTTCTTGCACTGTTAGGATGGGCTCCCGAAGGGGAAGAAGAGATCTTCTCGTTGGAAGAACTGATACAAAACTTTTCTTTAAACCGCGTATCAAAAAGCCCTGCGGTATTTGATCTGGAAAAACTAAAATGGATTAACGGCTATTATATAAGGAAGAGTCCCATTGAACGACTTGTAGCTCTGGCCGTTCCCCATTTGCAGCAGGCAGGTTTGATAGGGGAAGAACTTTCTGCGGCGGAGAGGGACTATCTAACTAAAGTAGTAGAAATTGTTCGTTCAAATCTATCCTGTATGGAAGAAATAAACCTGTATGCACGGCAATTTTTTATCGATAGCATAGAATTTGAAGATGAAAAGGCAAAAGGTTTGTTAATGCAGGAAAGAGTGCCTGAAGTTTTGGAACTATTTCAGAGGAAAGTAGAGGGTGCTGACGAGATAAACTCCCGGGAAGCAAAAAGTATCTTGAAGGAGATCTCAAAAGAATTGAATTTGGGCGGGAAAAAAGTTTTTATGCCCCTTAGGGTAGCACTTACCGGCCAGAAACACGGCCCTGAGCTGCATGAACTTATCTCAGTTCTAGGTCCAGCACGTGCCGTACAAAGGGTACGAAATGCTATGAAACAAGTACGAAAAGGTTAGAGTAAAGTTATTGTAGGAAAAAAAATAAAAGAGAATAACTCCTTTATGTTATTATGATAGTTAGCCATAACAAAACAAAATAA
>DDHO01000051.1:45733-55130 GCA_002352935.1 Firmicutes bacterium UBA1874 | reverse complement strand
ACATGTATTGTAATCCTACAGTTAATAAACAATAGATTTCAAAAGAGCGTTTGACATTCTTCAATCACTAAGCTAAAATACCTTCAATACTGGATAATTTGAGGTGATTAATATATGGCTGAAGAAGGTACCCTTGTTCTAACTGATGAAAAAGGAGAAGAATATAAATTTCAACTAATTGAGGTTATTCAAGTTGATGATGATGAATATGCTGTCTTGCTACCCGTTGACGTTTCTAACGGTGAGGCTGTGGTACTGAAAATAGACCAGGATGAAGATGGGGAAGAAGTTCTTTATGAAATAGATGATGACGAGGAATGGGAAAAGGTCAACCGCGTATGGGAGGAAATAAACAAACCGGAAGGGAAAAACGGTGAAAGTAAAAAAAATAAAGATTGGTAGGATAGTTTAATTTCTATATTAAGTTTTGACTAAGGAACCGGCCTGCAGGCCGGTTTTTTTGTTGTTAAAAATAAAAGAAAAACTTTCTTATTCTTTATAAGGTAAGGTATGAATACAATATTGTAAAACCTTTAAAAATAAGGGGTTTGAGGATTGTGTATGAAAAGACCGGTTTCGAAGCGTCTCTTTTTAATAATGGCAGTAACGGGGTGTATTTTATTACTAAGCGTGCTGTTTTTTCGAGATTCTCAAAAATTAATCTGTGCCGGAGTATCTGTTCAGGGAATTAATGTAGGCGGGCTGACTGTAGAGGAAGCCCGTGAAAGACTAACCACGCTTGTTGAGAACAAAAACAGCAGGCAGGTTATTTTGAAATATGGAAACGAAACATGGAAGTATAGCTGCCGGGAACTGGGGGTTCTTGTGGAACTGGAAGGAGCTCTTTTGGAGGCTCAAAACTGGGGTAAAAAAGGACCTTGCTGGCAGCAGTTGTTCCACCGTCTGCAAGCACGTCTGGGTGGAAAGGACTTCCGAATACCTGTCGTGCTTGATAGGCAAACGGCCCTGGTTAATTTGGAAGAACTGAAGAGAAAATTAAATTATGAGCCTCGGGATGCGGATTTTGAAGTTAATGCGGATAATTCAATAAGCATTATTCCTTCCCGGAAGGGTAGGAGCGTTGATATTGATTATATATTGGATGTAATTGAAAGCAACCTGGAGAAGGATGGAAGCATTCGCATAGAAGTGCGGGTAAAGGAGGTTTTACCGGAAATTACAACCCGAGAAGCTCAGGATATGCAGATCACGAGTCTGCTAGCCGAATATGCTACCTCTTTTAATGCTGACCTTCAAAACCGCACGGAAAATTTAAAAAAAGCTGCTTCCAGTTTAGACGGGATGTTGATATCACCGGGTGAAATTTTTTCATTTAACAAGGCGGTAGGTCCCCGTACCAAAGAAACCGGGTACAAGGAAGCAACTATTATTGAAAACAATAAGTTTGTAGCGGGTTTGGGAGGCGGAGTGTGCCAGGTATCTACTACGCTTTACAATGCTGTTTTAAGGGCAAATTTAAAGATTGTGGAACGCCACAAACATTCTCTACCGGTGTTTTACGTCCCCCGCGGAATGGACGCGGCAGTGGCCTATAATTATCTGGATTTGAAATTTAAGAACAACAGTCCAGGATACCTTCTCCTTAAAGCATCTTCGGCAAAAGGAGTCCTTAAAATTGGAATTTTCGGCAACAATAAAGATTTACCGCAGGTTAAGATAACAAACCGGGTCGAAAAAGTCTTTCCGGCCCCTGTAGAATACAAGTACACATCTTCTCTTCCAGCGGGAGAGTCCAAAATAATTCAAAAAGGTGCAGACGGCTACTTGGTCGAGGTGTGGAGAGAATTATATCGTAATGGAAAAGGTTATCAAAAGGAGTTTATTTCCAGGGATAAATACCCTCCTATTCCTAAAGTAATACTGTCAGGTCAGGGTGTGGTTTCCGAAAGAGACACTTGAACATTTTTTATTTTATTTTAAAGGAGGAAGAACAACTATCCTCTAGAACTTTCTCAGTAGCATATTCTGCATACAGCAGGAAGGAAACGTTATGGAGAATAAGGTGCAAGGTACCGGTAACGGCAATGGTAAAAACTCCAACAACCGTTATATAAAGTGGTTTACTGCTTTAAGGAAAAGAATAATTTATGCTGTTGTTTTTATATTTTTTTTATTGTCGGCTTACATATGTTGGACAGAACAGTTTAAGCCAGTTGAAGCATCTGCAGCTGAACAGGTTGAAGTAAGAATTCATCCCAATTTTTCTGCAAGAGAAATAGGAAATTTGTTGGCTTCCAAAGGACTTATCAGAAGCTCCTGGTTTTTTGCCTTCTATACACGGATAAGCGGTAAAGATGCTCGGCTTAAGTCCGGGGTATATTCTCTCAGCCCTTCAGAATCTCTTGAAGAAATAATTGATAAAATCACCAGGGGAGAAGTCGTATACCGGAAGGTTACCGTCCCTGAGGGAATGAACTTAAATGACATTGCAGACTTGCTACAGGCTAAAGGAATAGTTGACAGACAGCGTTTTTTGAAAGTGGCAGCCCAAGCTGACTTCGATTTCAATTTTATTAAAGGCATTCCCAAAGGGCCAAAACGGCTGGAAGGCTTTCTTTTTCCGGATACTTACCGTTTTTCCGGTGAGCCTGATGAAAAAGAGGTTCTGGAAATGTTTTTAAAGCGCTTCCGGGAAGTTTACAATACTGAATTCCGCAAACGGGCCGAGGAATTAAACATGAATACTTACGAGGTCGTTACCCTTGCTTCTATTATTGAAAGGGAAGCCGTTAAAGAGGAAGAAAGGCCAATTATTTCAAGTGTATTTCACAACCGTTTAAAGCTGGGACAACCACTGCAATCGTGCGCTACTGTCCGGTATGCTCTAAACAAGTACCGGGGTCAACTGACTTATGATGATCTCCTGGTTGATTCTCCCTATAATACATATAAATTTACGGGCCTGCCTCAGGGGCCCATTGCTTCGCCGGGATATGCATCTTTAAAAGCGGCTCTTTATCCTGCTGACACGGATTATTTTTACTTTGTAGCCAAGCCCGATGGTTCTCACGCTTTTTCCCGTACGCTTGCCGAACATAACGCCGCCAAGGAAAAATATAGCCCCTGATGAGATATATAGTAAAATTGTAAGTTTCTGTTTTGTTGTTAAAGCCCCGTTTTTTCCGTGAACCAAGGGGCTGTTTTAATTTTGCAAAATATTTGCGTTATATTTCTTGACAAAAGGTTAACCCGGAGTAAAATGTATTTAGATAGATATCTAAATGCAATGTGCTGCTTAACAGGATGGGGGTGGTGATTTGAGCTTAAACTTATTATTTAAAGCGTTAAGCGATAATACAAGGCGAGAAATACTGCACATGTTAACTAAGGGTGATTTGACAGCTGGCGAAATTGCAGCTAAATTTAAACTTTCTAAAGCAACTATTTCCCATCACCTGGGCGTTTTAAAAGAAGCGGAACTGATCCTGAACCAGCGCAGGGGGAACTATATTGTGTATTCTCTTAACACTACTATATTCCAGGAAATTGCAGGTTGGGTTTTTGATATTACGCGCACATTGCTGAATAATAATCGTGAGGATAAGGGAGAATTAAAGACTAAAAATGAAATTCAGTGGAAAGAAACTTCGGCAAGGCTTAAAAGAGATAAAAAATAGGTCTTTTTAAAAGAAATTGAGAAAGGGGTGCCATCATGAACTGCAAAAATGATTACCGATTTAAAGAGGAGCTATGGAAGGATTGGCCCCTGCTTGTGGTTTTGTTGGGGCTTATGGTTACCGCATTTATTGTTTATCCCCAACTCCCGGAAAGGGTTCCCATGCATTGGAATATGGCAGGTGAAGTGGACAACTACGGTTCCCGCTTTACCGGCGCTTTTGCTATTCCCCTGTTGACCGTGGCCATTTATATTGGTATGGTGTTTATGCCTTTAATTGACCCCAAGAAAGCAAACTATGCCGTTTTTCTAAAAGCGTACCGTGCCATTCGAACAGGTTTGGTCCTATTTTTTGTTCTGCTTTATATTCTAACCATAGCTTTTGCACTGGGCTATGAAGTTGATATCGCAAGGCTGGTTCCTTTATTCCTGGGAATACTGTTTATAATCATTGGCAATTTTTTATCACAGGTCCGGCACAACTATTTTGTAGGAATAAAAACACCATGGACTCTTGCCAGTGAAAAAGTATGGCGTCGGACACACCGGTTGGGCGGTTTTGTTTTTGTGGCCGCAGGCGTGATCAGTATAGCTGCTGTCTTTTTCCCGCCACCATTTAATTTTTGGGCTGTTTTAGGTTCCGTGATAAGTGCGGTGGCAATTACTTTCATTTATTCGGCCCTCGCTTATAAAAGGTTAAATAAAATTTGAAAAGGCCATGACCTTAAGAGGAGAAGACGGGGTGAAAGATGTGAAGAGACCGGAGCTTCTTGCTCCCGCAGGAAGCTTGGAAAAACTGAAAGTAGCCGTTACTTACGGTGCGGATGCAGTCTACCTTGCCGGAAAAAAATTCGGGTTACGGGCGGGAGCGGAGAACTTTTCCCAAAAGGATTTACAGGAAGGAGTTTCCTTTGCTCACCGTAAAGGGGTACTAGTTTACGTAGCAGTGAACATCTTTGCTCATAACCGGGACCTTGAAGGCCTGGAAGAATACCTGGAAATGCTGTCTTCTCTCCCGGTGGATGGGATCATAGTATCAGACCCCGGCGTGCTGCACACGGCCCGTAAAATTACTTCCGTGCCCATACATTTAAGTACCCAGGCCAACACTACCAATTGGGCTTCTGCCGCCTTCTGGCAGGCACAGGGTTTAAAAAGGTTGGTTCTTGCCCGCGAATTGACCCTTGAGGAGATTAAAATGATCAGGAAAAGGGTAGAGCTGGAGCTGGAAGTTTTTGTTCACGGTGCCATGTGCATATCTTATTCGGGCCGCTGTTTGTTGAGCAATTTCCTGACGGGCAGGGATGCAAACCGCGGGGAATGTGCACACCCCTGCCGCTGGAAGTATTCGCTGGTGGAAGAAAAACGTCCGGGAGAGTACCTTCCCATAGAGGAGGATGAGAGGGGAACATATATCCTCAACAGTAGAGATTTATGCATGTTGGAACACCTGCCGGAGCTTATGGCGGCGGGGGTGAACAGCTTTAAAATCGAGGGCCGTATGAGAAGCGTCCACTATGTGGCAACGGTAGTGGGAGCTTATAAAAGGGCATTGGACAACTATTGGGAGGATCCCGAAGGGTACGTGCTGGATAATTACCTGAGGGAGGAATTGGAAAAAGTTAGCCATAGAAAATATTTTACGGGGTTCTTTTTCGGGAAACCGGGCCCGGAAGGTCAGGTTTACGAGAGTTCCGGTTACCGGGAAACCCGAAAATTTATTGGTCTTGTCCGGGGTTATGACCGGGAGCAGGGTAAAGCTATTGTGGAACAGCGCAGCCCCTTTTCCGTAGGGGAAAAAATAGAAATATTGAGCCCCGGCAGGTCTCCCTTTGAAGTGCGCGTAGAGCACATGGAAGATAGTGAAGGGAATATTCTTAAGGTAGCTTCTCATCCCTGCCAGTTAGTTAAGATACCTCTGAAAGTCCCGGTAAAACCGTACAGCATGCTGCGAAAAAACATTAGTGAATAACGGAATGTAAAACAGAACCATTACGTTTTTTAACGCAAAAGGACATTGAAAAAGGAATCGGTCTCGGGAAAGATGAAAAATAAAAAAAATATAGAATTTAGTACGGTTCTTTGATAATTTCTGAAGAAACTGCGTAAATATGTTGTATGTCAACCCCAAAAATCTCTACATTCAAGGTTGCCGCAACCTATATTGGTGTTATAGTGGGAGCAGGTTTTGCTTCCGGCCAAGAAGTACTGCAGTTTTTTAGTTATTTTGGATTTTCCGGGATAGGGAGCTTATTAATAGCGCTCGTGCTTTTTATAATCTACGGGTATGTCATTCTCTACCTGGGCAGGCGCTTAAACGCGACCTCCCATCTGGAGATCATCAGAAAAGCGGGAGGCCGAAAGCTGGGTTATCTTCTTGACGGAATGATTACTATCTTTCTTTTTTGCGGGCTTACAGCCATGGCTGCCGGAGCGGGTGCAATATTTCTGGAACAGTTCGCTCTTCCCGAATATTTAGGAAACCTTTTGATGATTGCGGCAGCTGTGGGAACTGTAATGCTGGGGATAAGGGGAGTTATATCGGCCATCAGTACGGTTGTCCCCGTTCTTTTGATATCCGTACTTGGTATCGCAATAGCGACCCTTTTTATATTTCCCTTGGATTTCAGCAGTCCAGGGCTGTCAGGCCCCTCCCGGGCTGCGGTTTCATTTTGGCCGCTATCCGGTTTAATATACGCTTCTTATAACATAATTTTTTCAATTTCCGTATTAGCTCCCCTGGGAGCGGAAGTACGGGACCGAAGGTCACTGTTCAGGGGTGCGGTTTTGGGCGGTATAGGGCTCGGGTTAGGCGCCCTGGCCATAAACCTTGCTATCCTGTCGACGTTTGATTTGTCTTCCCGTTTTGAAGTCCCCATGCTTACTATTACCGGCCTTTATTCTCCCGTCGCTGTCTATTTTTATTCCGGAGTGCTTTTAGCGGAGATTTACACGACTGCGGTAGGTAACTTATATGGTTTTACAGCTCGGCTGGCAGGATACAGCAGCAATTATTATTTCTGGACTGTTTTAATAACGGGTATTGCCGCTTTCTTTGCTTCGATGTTAGGTTTTTCGACCGTAGTCCGCTTTATATACCCGGTCATTGGATATGCCGGTTTACTGCTGGTGTTATTATTGACTTTCGGGATTATTAAAGATACTGTTATTTTTAAAAAATTATCGGGGAGAGGCTAGAGCGGAAAAAGGCCGGAAATTCAAATCGTTGCTGCCTGAAAGCCTGGAGCCTATGAACTCAGGACAATAGGCCGGATACAAGGGTTTGGAATACCTGTGTAATGCACGGTAACGCCTCCGGACAACGTTTCCTCACCTATTTAACCGGCTGTTCGCCCGGTCAATAACCGGGGGTTCCCGGCCATTCGACTTTCTGTCTCAGGGGCCGGCTCACCGCTTCCATGCGGTTCGCCCCCGGTTTCTGACCGGTCTCACAGGGTTAAATCACTGTTCGTCACCAAGTGTCCTCGGCGTTACCGTGCATTACTACTTTGAATACGACTTACATTCCGGCAGGTATTTAACCTGTCTATTTTTAATTTCCGGAGGGGTATTAAGAAAAAAGTCTCCTGCATAATGTCACATTACTGGATACGGCGGTGTTATAATTTATGAAAGAACCTTCTGGAGGAACTTCCCGCGGGAAGGAGGAGCGGCAATTATTCCCCGCAATCGACAACTAGAATCCACGACGGATGGATTTCAAAAACAATACCGGGAATATTACCCGAAAGTTTTTAAGCAATTACTGATTTTAACAGGAGAGAAAGGCATTGCAGAGGAACTGGCCCAGGAAACTTTTATCAAGCTTTATTTATCTCCGCCTCCGCAGGAGGATAACGTTGGCGGCTGGTTAATAAAAGTAGCAACAAACCTGGCATATAATTTTTTTCGCAGTGAAAAAAGGCGCCGCTGCCGTGAAGAACGAGAAGCGATTAAACAAATGACTTCAGTGGTTTCCCTGGAAGAAGCCGTCTTGCGCAGGGAAGAAATTCAGGCGGTCAGGGAGTGCCTGGACAAACTGTCAGATCGTGACCGGGTAGTGTTATTATTAAAGTTCTCAGGTCATTCTTACCTTGAAATAGCGGAAGTATTAAACCTTAACAGAACTTCTGTAGGCACTATCCTGGCCAGGGTGCAGACTAAATTTGCGCGGCTGTGGAGAGAGCGGCAGCAGGAGGTGAGAGAATGAGCTGCATTGAGCCGGGAAAACTAATGGCATTTTTGGATGCGGAGCTTTTGCCGGGGGAAGCAAAAAAAATAAAAACACACCTGGAGCAGTGTTCACACTGTCGCGAAAGCTTTTTGGAGTTAAAAAAGGCAAACAATATTTCACAAAAGGCTCTTGATACCTATAGCGAAATGTTGAACGGTTTTGATGTGGATTCGGAAAAAGGATGGGATAGTTTTAAGATTAAGCTGACAGAGCATAATACTAACGTGAAAGACAGGAAAGGAGCTTTCCGGATGAAAGCAAGGGCTCGTTATTTGGCTGCAGGTATTGCCATCGCCGTGCTGATCGGGGTGTTTTCCATCGTGCCCGGTACCCGCGGCCTGGCTTCAGGTTTTTTAAATGTGTTTAGAATGGAACGGGTACAGGTAGTAGAATTGAACCAGAATTCCATGGAACAGTTTGCTGAGGACATGGAAAATCTCATGCCCCGTGACCTGGAAAATTATATTGATATTGACCGCCGGGGCTGGATGGAGCCGGAAAAGGTTACTCCTCAGGAGGCAGTGTCCAGAGCGGATTTTAAACTATTATTGCCGGATGAACTTAACGGTGCTGAGTTAAGCGAGGTGGTCCTGCAGCCCTGTCACACCGTAGTGGTTAAGCCGCACATCCAGGAATTGAATGATTATCTTGCGGGCAGAGGGCACCAACAGTTACTACCTTCTGAACTTGAAGGAACCGAAATAACTATTACTGTTCCCCAAATTATTACGGCGCGCTACCAGGAGGGGATAGTGCTTACCCAAGCTCCGGAGCCTCAGGTAGCTGTTTCCGGCAATGTTGGACTTGAAGAAATTCGGAGTGTTGTTCTGGCTAATCCCTTGCTCCCTGAAGACCTTAGAGCGGCCCTGCTTTCAGTCAAGGATTGGCAGCGCACGATGGTGATCCCGGATATGGACGGTACTTCCCGGGAAGTCAAAGTAAATGGCGAACAGGGTATTTTTATTACCCCGGCCCGGGAAGCGCAAGGGGTAGATAAGCCGCATGCCGTTTTAATCTGGCCCCGGGAAGGTGTCTGGATGACGCTGAGCGGTCATTTTACCTTGCAGGAATTTCTAAGAACGGCTGAAGCTTTAAGGTGATGCAATGATCATTGAAACTATCAACCTCAGCAAAACTTATCCCGGCGGTGGCGGCTGCCGGGATATTTCCCTTGATGTAGAGCCGGGTGAGGTATTTGGTCTTTTGGGGCCCAATGGGGCTGGAAAAAGTACTTTTGTCAAGGTACTACTCGGTTTGGTAGAAGCTTCTTCAGGGACTGCAAAAATTTTGAATAGACCTCTGGGCGATATCAGGGTGCGTAAAGAAATAAGTTTTCTGCCCGAAAACTTCCGCTATCACGAATGGATGACTGCCTGGGAAGTGATGCATTACCACGGAGCCTTATACGGACTGCCGCGCGGGGAAATCAGGGAGCGGGTCCCCGGGGCAATGCAAAAGGTTGGCCTGTCCGGGAAGGAAGGCCAGCGTATCTCAACTTTTAGTAAAGGGATGCAGCAGCGTTTAGG
>DDHO01000051.1:44432-45511 GCA_002352935.1 Firmicutes bacterium UBA1874 | reverse complement strand
GCAGCGTATAGGTCTGGCAGTTGCCCTGCTGAATAAACCGAAGTTGGTTTTTCTGGATGAACCGACTTCCGCCCTGGATCCTATTGGCAGGCGCCATGTCAGAGAGTTAATTCTGGAACTCCGGCGAGAGGGTACTACCGTATTCTTAAATAGCCATCTTTTAAGCGAAGTGGAAATGCTGTGTGACCGCGTAGTTGTGATCAAGGAAGGAAGAATGATTGCCGGGGGGAGGCTCAAGGAACTTTTAAAAAAAGAGGTAAAAGTGGAAATAGTATTGGGTACATCGCACCACACTTTGGAAAACGAAGCGGCTGCACACTGCCGCAAACTAACTATCAGCGGCAACAGGCTGACTGCAACTCTGGACAAGGAAACAGATATTCCTCCGTTGGTACACAGTTTGGTAAAAGCAGGTGCTCAGATCTACAGTGTTACCCCGTACAAGAATAATCTCGAAGATTTATTTGTAAAATTGGTCGCAGAAGAGGCGAAAGAAAATGTCTAAAATCTGGGAAATAGCACGTTTCTCGTTTAAAGAGGCGGTTCGAAAGAAGGTTCTAGCCGGGGCGGTACTGCTGATGCTGGCTTATCTCGCGTTATACTGTTACGGTCTGTTTAAAATGTCGGAAGTTAATAACGTCCCGCAGCAATTATTGTTGCCGCAGGCATTTTCCTTGGCCTTATTTGGAGCCGGTTTCCTCGTAACGCTTTTGGCGGTACTGATTGCTGCAGGCTCCATAGCGGGAGAATTGGAAACTGGCACTATATATGCAGTGCTCAGCAAGCCCCTGACAAAAAGTCAATTTTTACTGGGGAAGTTCCTGGGTTATGCTCTATTTTTAACATCTTTTACGGTAGCCTTTTTTCTGGGGCTGTGGGGAGCAACTTATGTGGTGGGGGGCGAAAAATTACCCGGAATGCTTCCCGCCATGGGGATATTTATCATGGTACCAGTTGTAATGCTTACAGTAACCTTTTTTGCAAGCACGGTATTTTCGACAATGACCACGGGAGTAGTTCTCTTCATGCTTTACGGAACTGCTTTCATCGGCGGAATGATTGAGCAGATAGGAAGTTTG
>DDHO01000051.1:38379-44190 GCA_002352935.1 Firmicutes bacterium UBA1874 | reverse complement strand
CCTCGAATAATTCCCTGATCAACGCCGGTATCATATCCAGCCTGATCCTGCCTGTAGACGCTCTTTACCGTTTTTCATCCTATATTTTAATGAATTCCCTGGCTGAACGGGGCATTATGGGTGCGCTTCAAAGTATGGGTCCTTTCGGCAGTGCTTCCGTGCCGAGCGGATGGATGATTGTTTATTCCGTAGTTTATGGCGCTGTTTTTCTCTTGCTGGCCTTGAGGATTTTCCGGCAAAAAGACCTATGACATAAACCTGTTTGTGCTCTTAATTGCTGCCTGTAATTTGTGAATAATTAGCTGCTTATTAGAACAGGTTTTTGTGAAACAATATAATAATAAAAAACCACGGGTTATTAATTCCGTGGTTTAAACGTTTATCTAAGCGGTGCTTTAGAGATCTGATCCCTGTTGCTTACGACCTGGATCCAGGTATTTCCTCTGGCAAGCTCGATGCGTTTTCCTGCATCGTTGTAAAAGACGGTAGGAGAGTACAGGCTATCTTTTTTCCAGCTTCCTGTTTCATATTTTCCGCCAAGAAAGTATTCCGCCTTTCCGGTTCCGATAAGATCTATATCAATATGTCCCAGTTTATTGCCCAAATAGCGGTGGTCAGCATACTGTACAATAATATTCTTAACTCTTATTTGTTCGCCTGTTTCAGCATCGACATGAGGCTTAGAATTAATATAACGCAGGTAGCAGTCTTCTTCAGAAGACCATATGTATTCAGGCTTATTATACCTGTATGGGAAGGAAATTTTTTTATACTCTATAATATCTGGGGGAGAAGACGAAAAACTCCAATTTTTAAGATTTCCTTTTTCCTTTTTCCCTTCCAGAGCTTTATTAAGGTCCAAAAATGTGCTGTGCGGACGGCGGCGGTTAGGGTCAACAAAAAAGCCGGGAAAACCCCTCATATCGTTTAAGCTGCTTATGTTCCACTGATCAATTTTTACAAGAGCGTCATTGGAACCTCCCACGTGTGCATAGTAAACGTCCCATTCTTTAGCCACAGCCAGGAAATAAGGCCGGGCGCTGCGGACGGGGCCCACAGATCGGGGCGGGTCGCCATAGAAGATGGCCATAAACCTTGTTATGAGACCTTCCGTTTCCATTTCGTATACTATGTCGGCTCTGCTAAGCCCTTTTTGAGGTAAGGCGGAAGGGTTGTTATCTACCATTACGGCAACAGGTACTATCCTTTTTCTTACCTTTAGTCCCGTAAGAGGGTTATATAATTGAGGCTGTTGTGAAGACCGCAACTCTTTATTTATCACCTGGTTGTTTTGTAACGATTGAGAGGAACTGTTATTACTCCTGCTTTCTGAGTTGCAGGCAATTAAACTGAATGATAGTAAAAAAATTACGGCAACAAACGCAAGGTATTTTTTCATATGAAATCCTTTCTGGAGGAAAACAGAGAACATTTTCTTAAAAAATTTTATTCAATGTATTCTAGACGAGGGGAAGATTTCCTTCTATAAATAAATACTATTTTTTTCCAAAAGCCATTTGGTTTTCGCTAAATTAATAATATTGACATTACTGTAATAGTATAGTAGAATTTTTTTGCCTGAATAACACCATTTTTGGAAGAGGTAAAAATGATAATAAGAGGACAAAAAATTAGAGAATCTCGTAAAGAAAGAGGGCTGTCCCTAATTGGGCTATCTCAAAGGACAGGTATTTCCGTTTCTTACCTGAGTGAGATTGAGCGAGGAGCCAAAAAGCCTTCATTGAAAACAATAGAAAAAATTGCAGCGGCGCTGAATGTTCCCAAAATACAGCTGCTGGAAATAGAAGGGGACGAGCAGAGCATATCATTAGGGGAAAAATTGCGTTTATTAAGGGAAACGCGGGGAAAAACCCTCGGTAAGTTTGCCGAGGAGGCGGGCATTTCCGTTTCATACCTGAGTGAGATAGAAAGGGGAAATGTGTACCCTGCCGTGCATACTTTAAAAAAAATGGCGGAAAGGTTAGAAGTGCCTCTTTCTTCACTGGTCGGGAAGGGAGGACCGCTGGGAAGTAAGCTTAAAGTCGCGCGTGAAGAGCAGGGCCTTACCCAGGGGGAACTGGCTAGAGCTGCAGGAGTTTCGCCTGGCTTAATAGGGCAGATCGAACACGGGAAAGTCCAGCCCTCTTTAAAGACTATTGAGAAGTTATCAGAGGTTCTGGGAACTTCTCCCTGTTATTTTATCAAGGATGACATCGGGATCGACGACATGATGAGTCAAATGAGTCCGGCACTCCGGGATATGCTCGCAAACCCCAACGTCCAGGCAGTACTGCGTCTTGTCTGCAACTGTACTTCGGAAGAACTGAAATTTATTTTAAACTTTATCAAACTTTACAAGTGCTCCGGCTCGACTGCAGGAGGGGAGACCCGGGAGGAAGGTAATGCGGGAGTAAAGGAGAAATCAGGCGATATTGGGCTCCCCGGTGAAAAACAGGTTTGAGTTGAATTTCTTTATTGGATTATAAATTTTTTGCTACTAATAACAGCTTTGTGTTCAAACCACTTTATAGCAGTACTGAGATCAGGAATTCTAAGAATATTTGCATTCCTGGCTATGGCATATGCTTCCTGAGAAAGCTCCGGGTTGTTAAGGTCCCCCATCCCAGTTACGATCCCATCGCTAACCCAAATTCGGGGGTGTTCCTGTCGGGCAAGCCACTTTAAAGCGGGTCCGTCCACGACATTTCCGTAACCGGTATACTTTACCAGTTGCTTTCTATTGCATCTTCTTTCCCTGTCGGCTACTATTACAAGCATACCGCTGAAATAAGAATAAAAATCGGATGTATACAATGCGACGGTCAGGAGCGGCGCTGTATCCAGCAGTTTGTCAAGCTGGTATTCAGTAACAGTCATGGAGCCCGAAACGTCGATTAAAAGCGTACCACCTTGTTTCTTGTACTTGCTAGTAAATACCCTGCTGTCAGTTAATAGACGATGAGGATGTTTCATTACTATGCCCGTATCCGAAGGCCTATTTTTGAGCGTTTTTTTGCGCGTGTGAGGTCTGGGTTCCAGAGGCGGGCGAACTATTTTCATTGGCCCCCATTTAATCTTCCTTTGTACTACTTGAACAGCCGGCAGTCCTCCTTTTAGTCTTTCCTGCATGGCCTCGATAGCTCTTAACGTTAGCTGTCCTTCCAGTGACTTTTTAACTTCCTCGTCTGCTACTTTATCTTCTTCTTTAACCTTTTTCTTGCTTTCCCCCTTGTCCTTACCGAACCATTCCGTTATTACTTTAGCAACGGCCATAGTTTTTTTAAATTCTGCCCAGCTTTCCTCCTCGTTGAGGGCGAGAGCCGTTTCACAGCCTGCTTCTCTGATTACTTCTTCAGCAGCGTTTAACAGCGCAATGTCATAACCGCTCATATTTTTTAAGATTTTCTTTCTAACTTTATCTATATAGGGCTTGTCCGACCCTGAAAAGGCAAGGTATGCTACCGCTTTTTCCAGATCGTTGAAGCAATCTAGCGAGTTTGAAAGTTCTTCGATATATAGTTTGCCCACCATATCCCACACCGGCATTTTTTTAACATGAAGTGCCCTGTTAATCCTATTATCCTCAAGGAGGTGAATTGTTTCACCGTCAATTTTGGAGCCCGTGGCTTTTAAGGCTGCTTCTTCAAGATTTGAAGGGGTCCATTTTACATGTGCCATTTCGTGAAGGCGCCTCATCGAGTCGAGACTCCTTCTACTTAACGGGAGAACGGCATCTTTTTCAATGAGGTCGACCCTTGCGTTGTTCTTAAAGCTGCCCCTGACCTTCCACTTACCAGGCAGTATATGGTGAATTTTTGGTTTGGCCCTCGTGTCCAAAGAAACCGCCTCCTCTTCTTGAAACTCCTACCTAGCTTCAAGCCTGATAGTGTTTAATATTTCTTCATAATCTTCTCCAAAAGTCATCACAGCTGCTTCCTCATCTGTAAAACCCTGTTCTTTGAGCGCGTGGTATGCTTTGAAGCGTCGGAAGGGCACAATGTTCTCTTCGTCCGTGTAGGAGTTTTTGGCTATTTTTCTTAAATTTTCCGGTAAAGTCTCCAACGCTTCTGGATGGGGTTCGGAAATTTTCAAAACGATATCAAATCTGTCTCTTAAAGCATCTGGGAGGCTGTCTATTGGACCGTTCATAGTTGCAACACATATAAAACTTTTTTGGGGGCTTATAACTTCATTGTTAGGAAGTTCCAGCAGGGCAATTTCCAGATCGTCAAGGATTGACATGAGAGCTGTCAAAACAGAGCCGCTAGCCAGGTCGATTTCGTTAATAACCAGTACTCCCCCATCTTTCCAGGCCCTGATTGCAGGTCCATCATGCCATACGAATTCTTTGCCCTTGGGAACCCAGTGTCCGATTAGCTCGGCTACGGACATATCCTCAGTCACGGTAACGGGATGCACGTTCTTTCCTTTCCCTGCTTCTTTGATGGCGAACGTCGTTTTGCCGGTACCCGTTGGCCCGTAAAGTAATATCCTGTTTACCTTGGGCCTGTTTGCTGTACCTTTTGTTTCATTATTTTCCGTTATGCTGGAAATTGCTGAGCGGGCCAGCTTCCATGTGCCCGTTAATTCCATTTTACCTTCCCCCTTTTTAAGATATATAATCCGGGCTCGGTAATCCTTAAATGTAATATATTTAGCATAGTTTCATTATATTATTATTAAATTTTTATGTCAATATAAATAAGTGTAATAATTATAAAATGAATTTGAATTTAGGACTAATTATTTTGTATACTATAACATAAATTATTCGAACGCGGGAAAGACCCCCAAAAATTTTACCCTGTGGAGGTTTTCAATTGTGGAAATTTACCTGGATAACTGTGCAACTACCCCGGTATGGCCGTCGGTAGCAGATAAAATGAAAAAAGCCTTATTAGAAAATTACGGCAACCCTTCCTCGCTCCACGGAAAGGGGATGCGTGCGGAAAAGGCGGTGGAAGAAGCACGCCGTAAAGTAGCCAGACTTTTAGGCGTTGGTGCGAATAATATACTGTTTACATCAGGGGGAACAGAAGCTAATAATTGGGCTATTTGGAGCGCGTCAGGCAGCAGGCGTTTGCCGGGCCGCCGAGTTATTACCACTGCAATCGAACACGCTTCGGTTTTAAAGGCCTGCGAGCGTTTTAAAAAAGATGATTTTGAGGTTATTTATTTGCCGGTTAACGAAGAAGGCTTTCTCGATGTCAAGGACCTGGAGAAGGCTCTTTGTCCGGAAACGGTCCTGGTTAGCCTAGGGTTTGTCAACAACGAAATTGGCTGCATTCAGAAATTAAAGGAAATCGGTACGTTGATCAAGAAAAGGGTACCGCAGGCACTTTTCCATGTTGACGCCGTACAGGGCTTTGCTAAGGTGCCCTTAAATCCGATAGATGTTAAGGCTGATATTGTCACCTTGAGCGCTCATAAGATGCACGGCCCCAAGGGAGTCGGAGCCCTTTACCTGCGCGAGAGTATAAAAGTAAAGCCTTTTCTTGTAGGAGGGGACCAGGAGAAAAAGCTAAGGGCGGGAACTGAGAATGTCCCAGGAATTGTAGGGTTTGGGGAGGCAGCTGAGAAAGCGGCTCGGAGCAGGGAGAAAATAACAAAAAAGTTAATATTGTTAAAAGAAAAAATGCGCGAACAATTAAAACGAATACCCGACAGTTATCTTAACGGGCCATCAGAAGCAGAATCGTCTGCTCCGCATATTTTAAACGTTTGGTTTTGCGGCCTGGACAGAGGAGAAGTAATTGTACATACCCTCGAACGCGAAGGGGTATATGTTTCCACCGGCTCGGCCTGCCACTC
>DDHO01000051.1:17886-38159 GCA_002352935.1 Firmicutes bacterium UBA1874 | reverse complement strand
ACCCCCTGCCACTCGCGCATTAACGAAGCCAGCCATGTTCTGAAAGCAATAGGGGCCAAAAATGAGGCATTAACGGGTGCTGTGCGCATCAGTTTTTCATACTTTAATACTGAGGAAGAAGTTTCTTTGGCCGGAGAGGCGTTTCAAAAAGCGATTAAAGAACTGCGGGAACTTTTTTAAGCCGTGGTGGAGGTGTTCAGGTGCAGCGGGTAATCATAATAAGGTACGGTGAAATCGGGCTGAAAGGGAAAAACAGGTATAAGTTTGAAAACCGCTTGCTGGAAAATATCAGACAAGCCTTGAAGGTTTTTGGGAAAAGGAAAATTTCTAAAACTTACGGCAGGATATATGTTGAAATTTTTAATATTGATGATGGAAAACGAGTAGCTTCAAAGTTGTCCAAAATATTCGGTATAGTTTCTTTCAGCAGATCTCGTGTTGTGGAGAGGGACATAACATCTATCAAGCAGGCAGCGCTTGAAGAGCTTTCTCAAGCGAATGAGCCGGAAGTAAAAACTTTTAAAATCCAGTGCCGCAGGGCTTATAAACAATTTCCAATGGATTCTCCCCGGGTTAACAGGGAAGTGGGAGAATATTTACTCAAACAGAAAAAGTGCTGGAAGGTGGACGTACATAACCCTAAAATTACCGTAAACATTGAGATCCGCGAAGAGGGAGCCTATGTCTACTCTGAAATAGTTCGAGGGCTCGGCGGCCTTCCGGTGGGATCTACCGGCAAATCAGTGCTCTTGTTGTCGGGTGGCATAGACAGCCCTGTTGCGGGATGGATGGCTATGAAAAGAGGAGTGGAACCGATAGCGCTGCATTTTTACAGTTTCCCGTTTACAAGCGAACGCTCCAGGGAAAAAGTGCTGGACCTATGCCGTGTGCTGGCAGGATATTCGGGTAGAATCAAGTTATATATTAACCAGTTTACGGACATTCAAAGCACTATAAGAAAGGAATGCCCGGAAGAATACGCTGTTACCCTTATGCGCCGCATGATGCTTCGTGTGGCAGACGCAGTGGCTCAAAAAGAAAATGCCCACGCGCTTTTTACGGGAGAGAGCCTGGGCCAGGTAGCCAGCCAAACGCTGGAAAGCATGAGGGTCATAAATGAGGCCAGCGGACTTCCTGTTTTAAGGCCTTTGGTTGCCCTGGATAAAGTAGAAATTGTAGAGCTGGCAAAACGCATCGGCTCTTATGATATATCTATCCGCCCGTATGAGGATTGCTGCGCTCTGTTCGTGCCGAAGCATCCGGTGATTCGACCGAGCCTCGAGAGAGTTAGAGAAATGGAAAAATCGCTGGCAATCGAGGGGCTTCTTAGGAGATCCCTGGAGAAAACTGAAATCCTGCAGATCGAGCCGGAAGAGTATATTTGTTGACCGCGGCTCCCGGTCATAAAGCGCCCGTTAGTTTCAAGTTTAATCATTAACGCTAACTATTTATTTTAGATAAGCTGTATTTTGGGAGGTAATAAGCTTGGCCGGCGAAGAAAATATCCGCTTCCCCGGAAGCCTGTTTGTTCCTGCTACATTTGCAAAAAGTACCAGCTTGTTAAAAACGGGAGAGATTTTTTCAGCTCTGGTTAAATATTCCCGTGAGGGTTCAGCCTTACTTCTGGCCAAAGGAATCAAAATTCCCGTAAAAACCGAGGTGCCTTTGAGCTCCGGTTCCCGAATCGCACTGACGGTGATGGGCTTTGATGAAACAGGAAGGGTTATTTTAAAGGTTCTTTCCGGCAGTCAGAATACTTCCGGTACCGCCCCGGACAGTCTCATGAAGGAAACGCTGCTCAAGGCGGGGGTACATGATATGGAACTCGGCTACCGGGTTCTGAAAGAAGTTAGGGAGCAGGGAGTTAAGATGGGGGGAAATGATCTCCACCTATTACTTAAAAATGCCGGGCAGGTTGGGGTCCTTCCCCGTCAGGCCGGTCCGCTAGTCTGGTTGTGGGCACGCGGGATTCCTTTGTCCGCGGAGACATTGAAAGCTGCTGAGGCACTGTACGAAACATTTACTCTCCGTTTCAACCCAGAGAGGAATTTTATGTTAACCGATAAGACCATGAAAATATTGGGCGGGAGCGGGCGACTTTCTCTTCAATTAAAAGAAGCCGGAAATTCTTTAATTTTTTCTCAGTCGGAAGGCACATCTGCCGTAGCCCAAAAATTGGCTTCGCTTTTTGATAATTTGGGTCTGGGTTATGAAAGAAGTATTGCTCTTTTAAAACCCGGCACGCCGGAGCAGATGCGGTCTCAAATTTTTGAAGGGAAACCGGCACTCAAACCCCTTCTTCTATGGCTGTTTAGTCGAGCCGAGCAGAAAGGAGAAGTTAATAAGGGGCTGGAGCGGTGGGTAGAACGCCTAACCGGATTGCAGTTATTAAATGTTTCGGGCAGCCGGCCGGAAGAACAAAATATTTTCCTGCAGGGTTGGATCCAGTTTTTGCAGGAAGAGAAACCTTTTTGGTTAAAAATTTCGCAGGAAAAAAACCATGAAGCTCCTGAGGAGGAACAAAATAATCTTAAAATCATTATTTTCCTTACAACACCAAACTTGGGGCAGGTAACGGCTAATATGCGCTACTACCGAAATACTATGCTCTGTGAGATTACGGTGGAAAAGGCTACTATCAAGCCTGTAGTGGATAAGTTGCTGCCCGACCTGGAAGCCCGGCTGCGCCAAATCCATCCGGAGGCAAGCATGCTGCCCTGCCGTGTCCTTGATCCGGGGACCTTGAA
This sequence comes from Firmicutes bacterium UBA1874, assembly GCA_002352935.1. Taxonomy (GTDB): domain Bacteria; phylum Bacillota; class UBA1874; order UBA1874; family UBA1874; genus UBA1874. The sequence goes on along the minus strand of DDHO01000051.1, from coordinate 35,412 downwards.
GGCCTTTTGGGAACGGGAAATAGGGATACCTTCTATTCAAGAGGGACTGGATATACGAATCTAGGGGTGAGCGTTCTTGGAAGCAGAAAATAAAAAAAAGAGCAGCAGGCAAAAGAGCGCAGCTGCCCTCAAATACCGCCCCGGGGTAGAAGAGGCTCCTATTCTGGTAGCCAAGGGTAAGGGAAGAGTTGCGGAAGAAATAATAAGGCGTGCCCGGGAAGCCAATATTCCCCTTCAGGAAGATCCTGTACTGGTAGAGACTTTATGCCGGCTTGAGATCGGCGAGCCCATACCGCCTGAATTGTACCAAGCGGTGGCTGAAGTTCTGGCCTTTATCATAAGTATAGACCGTAAACTGGGAAGCCGGAAAATGTAATCTTTAAAATAAACTATATTTGTCCCGCAGCCGGTTGGAGATTTCCTTGAGCATTTGGAATGATTTGTCTACTGTTTTACCGCCATCCCTGTCTACCAGGCAACACCTGGCAGGCGCCAGCCAGGATCTGGAAAGAAGGAACTTTTTTTCAATTCCGTGTTGTGCCAGGTAGTTCCACAATTCTTCTAACTGATTGATGAGGGAATCTAAATTCGCATCCCTTACCTCCTGGGAAGAAGTAGGTGTAATTCCCCAGGAAATAATGCCCCCCCGATTTAAAAACTGCCTGAGGCTTTCCGTATAGCGGGTTAAAATGTGTCCCCTCAAAAGAGCATCGACGGAAAGTATGTCCAGTTCCAGCCCCAGCAGGAAGGACCAGTCAGGGTTGCCGCAAAGGTGAACCCCCTTGGGCCCGGGTAATTTTTTCAGGAACGACCGGTAATCTTTTAATGCAGTTTCGCTGGTATAACCGCTAAAAGCCATAAAAACTATTTCCAGGCCAGGCTCGTCTATCCAGACAAAAGCGTTGGGGTTCTTTTCTTTCAGGTCCCGGTACTGAGCTTTAAATTTTAGTGCAATAAATTCAAAGAGCACGTTGCGAACTTCCGGGTCATAAATTGCCGGTGCGTCCACGGTGTCCGTAATTTTCATGCCGAAACTAATAGGGCCGATAACCTGCCCCCGGATTGCCGGATAAGCACTTAGATCCTGTTCTAAGAAGCGGTGGTAAAGCGGGGAATATTTTTTGCTGATCCGGAAATAGTCAAGGTTATTTTGCTCCCAGTTCTCCACGAATTGAAAAAGCTCTTCATTGAAGGAATCAAGATCAAATTTAATCGTTTTTTCTTCCGGATTCATTTTTATTCCTGGCATTTTCTCTGACATCTGCACGTAAGCGTCTTCCAGAAAACCCTTCCGGGGTAATTGCGGCCAAAATGGGATATCGACGGAGAGCGCTGTTTCCAGAGCTCGCTGCGCATCAATATGCGGCATGATACTCATTCCTGTAGTCAGGCAATTTCCTTTCAGTTCAGTCAATATAATCACCTCCAAAAGGGTGTTTGCGGTCATCGGGTCACTATTATTAAATAATAAAACTTGTTGCCGCGTCCTTGCTGCGACATTGATCACAACTAAGCACAATTTATCAAAACGTTTGGCCGGACTTGCCATCGGGATGAAGCAGCAGGTGATCTTACCCTGCTGCTGGTTTTATACTTCCAAAAATTTTATCCGTAAATTTAACATACCATGCCGCTGTTTGGACCTGAATAATATAACCCACTGCAATAATTAAAGCAATCTCCGCACCCTGTTTCCCAAAAGCTGTCATGGCAATAGCCAATGCGATTGATAAATTTCGCATTACCGTACCGTAAACTAAGGCAATAGCATCTTCTCTCCGAAAAAACAATTTGCCAATCACTGTGCTCAATAGAAAATTTGCGCTATAAAGCAAAATTAAAGGGACAAAAAGGCTGAACAACTCCGAGGGGTTTGAGATAATTGTTTCCGATTTCAACGACATGGCGATAAATACTATGCCGAGAACACCCAAAGTAGACAGCTTGGGGAATTTCTGTTTCAAATTTTGATGATATTTTTCCAGACCGTATTTCCGAATAATCATACGCTGGGTAGCGTAACCGGCAAACATCGGTATAAATACGACAATTAAAATTTGTCTAAATACATCTATTAAGGGTATAAAAATAACGGTACCCAGTAAAAATTGCAGATATAATGGTGTTAATATTGACCCTATGATTAAGCCGATGACTGTCATCCGAATAGCGGCGGAAATATTTCCCTTGGCAAAACCCGTCCAGGAAATGGTCATTCCGGACGTCGGCAGCAATGCTGTCAGCAGTAAACCTAGGATAATCAGAGGTTTGTCAGCAAAAAACAATTTTCCAATTCCCAAGCCCAAAAAGGGAATGAAAGCAAAATTTATTGACTGGGCTATCAGTTGCACAAGGGAATTATCTCTGGAAAACAGTTTCCCGATATTGAGATTTACCATCATCGGATAAACCATCAGAATTGTAAAAGGTATGATAGCAGCTTGAAGAAATCGGCAGTCAAAGTAATAACCAAATAACAGCCCGGCTAACATGGTTGTTGGTATGCTCCAGATTAAATTTTTTTGCAGAAATGAAATTGCCCGCCACATTTTAATCCCCCTCACAGCACAATATATTTTGTATATATTATAACATTATTTTTATTATACTATAAAAAGGTGAAATCATTGACTCTAAATAATAAATTAATAAGTTTCTTTTTTAATAAACTACTTGACAATTACCGGGTAATTTTATAAGATTAGATACCCTAGTATGCTGGTAGGAAATAAAAAATAGAAGGTGATTATGTGTCCATTTATCATAACTTAACGGAGTTAATCGGGCGGACGCCGCTTTTAAAATTGGAGAAAGTGAATAACACCGGGGCCGAGTTGCTGGCCAAGCTTGAATATTTTAATCCCGGGGGGAGCGTGAAGGACCGGATAGCCCTGGGGATGATCAAAAAGGCTGAAGAGGCGGGCCTGCTGGATAAGGACACGGTAATTATTGAGCCTACCAGCGGGAATACCGGGATCGGTCTTGCTTTGGTGTCCGCTGTCAGGGGGTATCGCCTTATATTAACCATGCCGGAAACGATGAGCGTGGAAAGGCGGAAAATTCTAAAAGCCTATGGAGCAGAAGTTGAGCTTACACCCGGCTCCCAGGGAATGAAAGGGGCCATCCGCAGGGCTGAAGAACTAGCGTCTCAATTTACCAAATCGTTCATTCCGCAGCAGTTTATGAATCCCGCTAACCCCGCCGCACACCGGGCCGCGACTGCAGTGGAAATCTGGGAGGATACGGGTGGCATAATCGATATTTTTGTTTCCGGTGTAGGGACGGGGGGGACGATTACCGGTGTGGGTGAAGAATTAAAAACCAGGCATCCCGCACTCCAAGTAGTGGCTGTGGAGCCGGCCGAATCGGACGTGCTTTCAGGCGGCCAGGCTGGACCCCATAAAATCCAGGGAATAGGTGCGGGTTTCATTCCCAAAATTTTAAATACAAAAATAATTGACGAGGTTATTCGCGTGAACGGCGAACAAGCGTTGCAAACAGCTCGCTTGTTAGCCCGCAAGGAGGGAGTACTGGCGGGCATATCTTCGGGCGCGGCCCTGTTTGCCGCCCTGAAGGTTGCCGGGAGGTCAGAAAATAAAGGCAAAAGGGTGGTTGTGATTCTTCCCGATACGGGTGAGAGATACATTTCCACGGAATTGTTCGGGGAGCCGAAGGAATAATAATGTTTCGCGGGTTATTTTCCCCAAAAATAAATTTACAAAAAACTTTTCAAATCCAGTGGTTGACATGCTTTATTTTTCACCCAGCACATTTTCAGGATGGGTGTATATTCGCAATTTGCGGGCTCTGATATAACCGATTAAAGTAATCCCCAGTTCCTGTGCCAGCTGGTAAGCCAGTGTTGTTATTGCAGTCCGGGAAGCCAGAATATTTATCTGCATGCGGGAGGCTTTTGCTACCATTTCGGAGGAGATCCGACCCGTGGTTACTATAATTCCTCCCCGGGTAAAAATTTCTTTCAGGAAGCACTCTCCTCCCAATTTATCGATGGTATTATGCCTTCCTATGTCTTCCGATACCAGGTAAAGTTTTTCCCCGTCAAGGCTTAACCCCGCGGAATGTATTCCCCCGGTTGATCTATGTTTCTTGGAGACACTATATAGCTGTTTCATTAAATTAAAGATGTTTTTGGTACTTATAGGCTTACCGGGGAGAGGGGGGACACTTTTCAGCCTTTTCTTGCCGGCAACGATCCCTCCGCCGCAGCCGGAACTTATAGTACTCTGTTTGTAGAATTCTTCGAAATTGAAAGGATTTTTAAGGCGCACCTGTGCCCTAGTTTCCTCGTCACATATACCCAAGAGACATAGTTCCGAAATATGGTCTATGATGCCTTCCAAGTAGAGGAAGCCTGCCACCAGGTAGTTCAAACGATGCGGGGTGCACATTAGGGTGACCAGTTCACGTCCATCTATAACAATAGATAATTTAATTTCCTCGGGAATCTTTAAAATTTCGCGTTCTGCTTTACCATTTTCAGATACAACGTACCCTTTTTTTTCTGTTTCTTTTTTTGTGTTCTTGTTCTGATCGGACAAAATACTCACCCGTTTGCTGAAAGTTGTCTGGTTCTATTTTATATTTTACGGTCCCTAAATGAAAGTAATTTAAATACTTCCATAAAAATGGAGTTGGTTATATTGTCCCTTTTAATAATATCCGCCGGAATAAACTAAATGGATCCGGATATGGCTAATATTTATCAATTGTAGAATACTAAATTAGGCTCTTTTTCTTTAAAAATATACCATTTCTCCCCGAAGGGGGTGCGGTTATGCCGCAGGAAGTAAAAACAATCAGGGTCAGCTTTCCCGTAAACGGTATGCATTGTGCTGCGTGTGCACAAAAATTAGAAAAAAAACTTTTTTCTCTCAAGGGAGTAAAAAAGGTATATGTAAATTTGGCTACCCAGAAGGCGGTCCTGGAATATATACCCGCCAAATCCAGTTTGGATACAATCGTGAAAACGGTCAGAGGGCTGGGTTTTGATGTGCCTTCTTCAAAATTAAGACTGAAGATCAGGGGCATGAATTGTGCTTCGTGTGCAAGGAAGGTGGAACAACAGTTATCGTCTTTAGAAGGGGTTCTCAAGGCCGGGGTCAATTTTTCCCTGGGAACTGCCGCTGTTGAATTTTTACCCGGGCAGCTAAAAACTCCGGAAATAATTTCTGAGATAGAAGCTTTAGGATACGCGGCTGAAACTGTGGAGGACCACGGGGAGAATGGAGAAAAACAGGAGGAAGCGGGGGAAATAACCAGGCAGCGAAGGATGTTTTACTTTGCGGCTGTCTTTTCGTTACCCCTGATGTTCAGCATGTTTACCCATATCTTCGAATGGGATTGGCATCCAGCGGTTTTATCTTTGCCGTGGCTGCAGTTATTATTTGCGACCCCGGTACAGTTTATTGCCGGGTGGCAGTTTTACCGCGGAGCATACAACAACCTCCGACACGGCTCGGCCAATATGGATGTCCTGGTTGCTCTGGGGACTTCGGCTGCTTATTTTTACAGCCTGGCAGGTGTTTTTACAGGAGGGGATCTTTATTTTGAAACATCCGCTTTTTTAATTACTCTCATCCTGCTGGGGCGTTTATTAGAAGCAATGGCCAGGGGCCGTACTTCTGAAGCCCTGAAAAAATTGATGGATCTGGGTGCTAAAAAGGCAAGGGTGATCAGAGACGGTAAGGAAGTGGAGATACCCGCCGCTGATGTCAAAACAGGCGACATTGTTTTAGTTCTCCCCGGAGAGAAGATTCCTGTGGATGGGGAAGTGATGGAAGGAACGTCCAGCGTTGATGAATCCATGCTTACTGGGGAAAGCCTCCCTGTTGACAAGACAAAAGGTGATACGGTCACCGGAGCCACTATAAACAAACACGGCTCCCTGATACTTAAGGCCACCAGGGTGGGCAGCGACAGCACCCTGGCGCAGATTATTAAGGTGGTGGAAGAAGCGCAGGAAGCCAAAGCTCCCATTCAACGGGTGGCGGATGTTATTTCGGGTTATTTTGTACCTGCGGTAACAGCTGTTGCTGTCTTCACTTTCCTGATCTGGTATTTTTACTCGGCACCGGGGAACCTTTCGGTGGCACTGCTAAACTTTACCGCCGTCCTCGTTATTTCCTGTCCCTGCGCGCTGGGGTTAGCAACGCCTACCTCCATCATGGTCGGCACCGGCAGGGGCGCCGAAGAAGGGATTCTCTTTAAAGGCGGTGAGCATCTGGAAAAGTGCCACAAGCTGAACGCCATCGTATTCGATAAGACCGGCACCATCACTGCCGGGGAACCCGAGGTAACCGACATCATCCCACTCGGCGGCTGGAAGGAGGGAAAGCTACTGCTGCTGGCCGCAAGTGTGGAAAGGTACTCCGAACACCCCCTCGGGAAGGCGGTTGTGCTTAAGGCCCGGGAAACGGGTGAGCTTTTCGAAGCCGTTAATTTTCTCGCTATACCCGGTTACGGGGCCGTGGGAGAGATCGAAGGGAAACAGGTGCTGGTGGGCAGCATGAAATTAATGACCGGGAGCGGTGTCGATATCGCGGAATTTGAGGGACCCAGGGCACGACTGGAGAAGGAAGGGAAGACCTCTGTACTCGTGGCAGTGGACGGGAAGCCCGCCGGTTTGATTGCGCTGGCGGACACGATCAAGGAGAACGCGGGGACGGCAGTAGCGGAGCTGAAACGAATGGGACTGGAAGTCTATATGCTAACCGGTGATAACCGGCGCACGGCAGAAGCGATTGCCCGCCAGGCAGGTATAGATAACGTGATGGCGGAAGTCCTGCCTGAAGAAAAAGCTGTCGAAGTCCGGAAGCTCAAGCAAAGGGGAAAAACGGTCGGTATGGTGGGAGACGGTATCAACGATGCCCCCGCACTGGCTACTGCCGATATCGGAATTGCTATCGGCACGGGTACGGATATCGCTATGGAAGCGGCCGGAATCACTTTAATGAGCGGTGACCTGCGGGGTGTGGTGGCAGCCGTGCAGTTGGGCAGGGCCACCATGCGTAATATCAAGCAGAATCTCTTCTGGGCTCTTATCTATAACTCCGTGGGCATTCCGGTTGCAGCCCTGGGGTATTTAAATCCGATTATTGCCGGGGCGGCGATGGCCCTGAGCTCGGTTTCGGTGGTACTTAACGCCCTCCGCCTCAAGAGATGGCGCTTTCGCCGGGGATGAGTTCTTCACTTCGAAAGAAGAATTGGGAACATTGATTATGCGAGGTTGAGCAGGCTGTTTGGGTAGTTGTAGGCACGGTTCGGAGGCTGAAACAGATAACGTATATGTCGTACGTAATTGCGTGGGTTAAGGTAATTTGTTTTTGGAATTTGTTTCGAACAACGTGGTATCGCCCAGCTTGGAAGCGACAAATGAAGTGACGAGTCCAAAAGCCGCGTGGCTAATCAAGTATGAAAGATTGCTTGCAGCGTCTTTCGGTTTTACCTTATTTTGCGGAGATGCACTCAAAATTGCTGTAATACCGGAGCCCAAAGTGACGCCTGAAATAATACCTTTTATAAATAATTGATCTTTTCCGGTCTTGGAAAGCAAACAAACTGTTCCGATACCTCCAAGTGCCCCCATTCCGTAGTCAAGTAGTACCCCTAGAATTTGACCTTTTACATTGCTGGCTTCCCTTAGATTAGAAACCCAAACCCCAGAAGCCGTTTCTCGAAACGAACGTTGAGATATTTTCTTGCGAAGCGAGACTTCATCTATTGCCGTTTTCACGAGGTTTCCACATAATCCTGCCATGACTCCGAGTGCAATCCTGTCTTTAATTCTAAACAATTTGCTCCACTCCTAATTCTAAAGTGATCTTTAGTTTAGATTAATTCTGTAAATAATATGACAGGTAATAAAATGAAAAATAGGCTAATAAATGTCCTGTGCAACTTCCGGTATTGGTGCTGAAGGCGATATGGACTTACTTCCCGTTTTCGATCTTCAGTTCTTTAATTAACTTTTCTATGGCCTTTTTTTCTATGCGGGAAACGTATGAACGGGAAATTCCCATCTTGCGTGCTATCTCGCGCTGGGTTCTGCGCAACCCGTTAAAAAGGCCGTATCTCAACTCAATTATTTTTTTCTCCCGGCTGCTGAGCTTCCTGATTTTAGAAAGCACGCGCCGCTGCTCGTGCAGATTTTCCACCTTTTCGGCCACTACGTCATAGTCCGTACCCAGGATTTCCATTAAGGTTATTTCATTGCCCTCTTTATCCACTCCGATGGGATCGTACAGGGAAATTTCTCCGCGTATTTTTTTGGTAGCTCTCAAATGCATCAATATTTCGTTTTCAATGCATCGTGCAGCATAGGTTGCCAGTTTGGTACCCTTGTCGGAATTAAAGGTTTTGATTGCCTTAATAAGTCCGATGGTTCCTATGGATATCAGATCTTCAGAATCGACACTGCAGGACTCGAACTTTTTTACTATATGGGCAACAAGTCGCAAATTATGTTCAATTAATATATTTCGGGCATCGGGATCTCCTTCTCTGTGTTTTTTAAGATAATATTTTTCTTTTTCAGAATCCAGCGGCGGGGGAAAAGTGTTGTTGCTGATATATCCGATGAAAAAGACGGCCATTTTACCCCCCCCTAGTTTGAAGGAAATCACTTTATAATATATGGGAGGTTAAATGGCCGCGTGCTTGTTCGGGCCCTCGAGTTAACTACCAATTAATTCCGAACTTAGATTACATTCTTTTCTTTAAGCAGTTTATTAATAGACTTCACAAAATAACTGGCTTTTTCAGCCGGGGGTTTTGTTAGCAAACTAACCAGGATGAATAACGAACTGGAAACAATTCCGCTCCAGATTCCCGGCCACCATCCTAAAGGTCTTATGTCGCCAAATTGAAACCAAAAGGCGATAACTCCCCCGGCAATAATGCCGGCAATAGCGCCACCGGCGGTACCGCGTTTCCAGAAAAACGTACCCGCAATAGGGGGCACCGTTACCAGCAGGCCGGCCGAAGAAGCAACGGAAAGGATAACGATTAAGTCCAAACGTAGGGTTGCAAACAAAAACGCTGCAGCCGCAAAAATCGGGACGAATATCTTGCCCAGGGCAAGTTCCTTCTCTCCGGTAATACGAATATTTATTTTCGCCAATATATCGCGGGAAACCATGGAGGAAAGCGTCAGGATGATGGAATTAATAGTAGAAATAGCGGCCGCCGTAATTCCTAGCATAATCAGCAGGGCCAGGCTCTGCGGAACATGGGTGGAAGCCAGGAGGGCGGGTGTCGCCAGATCTGCGGAGGGCAGACCGGGTAATAAAATGCGCGCAGAGAAGCCCCACAAAATGGAGATTAAGGTATAAATAAAACCGAAAACCAGGAACCCCATAACCATAATTCTCATGTGAGAAAGTGAACGGGGGACGAACAACCGCTGGCTCACCTGGGGGTTGGAAAGTGAAAAGAAAAACCACGGCAGGCTCAGGCCCAGGAAGGGTTTGAAATTAAAAAACCCCGGTCCGGGGACAGCCAGCCATTCGGGTACTTGATTTTCAAGTGTTCCAAACAGTTCGCCAAACCCGCCGAAGGATCTGTAGACGATAAAAAAAACGGAGAGGGTTGACACAATAACCATCATCAGAGCCTGGAGGGAATCGGTCCAGGCCACGGAGCGCATTCCTCCTATCCAGGCCCAGGAAATGGCGATGACTGTGGCCAGTACCAGCCCGGAAATAAAGGAAATGGATCCCCCGGACATTCCTTCCAGGAGGGTGCCGATGCCGATTAGCTGAACCGCGCTGTAGGGTATCAAAAAGATGACCGAAGCAACTGCCGTAATAACCGCCAGTGCCTTGCTCTCGTAGCGGTCACCGAGCATTTCGGCTGGAGAAATATAGTTAAACTTCTTCCCTGCCAGCCAGAAGCGGGGGCCAAAAAACGCGACCAGCACGAGTCCGGACAAGTAGATTAATTCAAAACCCCAGGCTCCAACCCCTCCGGTGTAGGTAAAGCCCGCCAGCCCCACCAGCATAAAGGCGCTGTAAGTGGTTGCGCTGTAAGTAAGGGCGGCAATAATACCGTTGAGGGTCCTGTTGGCCAGGAAAAAGTCCGCCATATTTCTTTTCAGCCCCCTGCGGGCAATAACCGCTACCACGGTACCGATAGCGAAATAAATAAGGATCGTAAGGTATAAGTAAGCTTGACTCATTTTTTTGCTTCAATCCTTCCATCTGCTGCAGATTATACCTATGCTGGCAATAGAAGCCAGGGCAAACAACCCCCAAAAAAGAAAAGCCCCGTAAAATTTAAATATTTCCGATAAAAGCGTAAAAGGAACCACGAAAGCAGCTAAAACAAGTAATAAAAACCATATTACCCAATTTCGCAAGGAATTGGACAATTAAACTGCACCTTCTCCTTTTTTAAAATCAAGCACTTCATTCAGGCTGCCGCTGCGAAAGCCTTCCAGATCCAGCGCCACGTAACAAAAACCAAGCAACCGGAACTCCTTGATTATTTTTGTTCTTATCGCCGGCCTGACCATCTGGGAAATTTTCTCCGGAGGAATTTCAATACGTGCTAATTCCCGGCAGTGGCGCACCCGTAATTCTTGAAAACCCAAACTTTTTAAAAAGCGTTCCGCACGGTCAACCTGCTGTAGCTTCTCTTCCGTTATGCGGTGACCGTACGGTATACGTGTGGAAAGACAGGGCTCTGACGGCTTATTCCACGTCGGAAGGCCCAGTTCGTAAGATAACCTGCGAACGTCTTCTTTGGTCAGGCCCGCTTCCTGCAAAGGGCTGCGCACCCGGAGTTCTTCCAGTGCCCTTGCTCCCGGCCTGTAGTCCTTGCGGTCATCCAGGTTGCTACCCTCGACTACAAAAGAAACCTTTTTACTTTGGGCAACGCTCTTAATATGAGAAAAAATTATTTTTTTACAGTAATAGCAGCGGTCCGGGGGATTTCTGCGATATTTTTCTTCCTTTAGTTCTTTCGTTTCTATCCAGAGGTGGTTTACCCCCACTGTTCTGACAAGGTTATTAATTGCTTCTTGTTCCCCTGATGGAAAGGCAGGCGAAAAAGCAGTAACGGCGGTAAACTTGTCGCCCAGTACTTCGCTTCCGATTTTTAACAGCAGGGTGCTGTCGACACCTCCGGAATAAGCCAGTACTGCGGAGCCCATGGAGGCCATAACTTCTCTTAACATTTTTAGTTTTTCCATGAAGCTAACCTCCGGTACAGCATAAAGTTTTCGTAGCGTTTTAAAATGAAAATAGTGCTACTCCGAGATCAACACCAGACCGATTTACAACATGGAGGCAAAACCCCATATTCCCAAAACGCGACTATAGCCTTTACCCCCGGAAACAATTACGATATTTTGCATTACTATTCTTTTTGGTGTGTAACTGGCAATCCCTTTCTTCTATTGCTTAAATTTACTTCAAATTCAGCAGACCTGTCAACCTTTTCTGCCGGAAACAATCCTCCCCGCCCAAAAAAAGAAGTATTTCCCGGATACTGATTCTGATGGGGCCGTCGTGGTAAAATGAATTGTCTGGATAGTTGATATAATTCTATAATTACGGGAGGCAAAAAGCAGGGAAAAGAAACCTTCCCAAAATCGAATTTGCTAAAAAGAAGGTGAGGGGCGTTGAAGAAAAATAAGTGGCGAATACTATATGAGATCATAATGGCACTGTTAGCGCTAGTTGTGGCAGTTATTTTATATATAGACTATACCTGCAGCTTAAGTCCTGCTCAGCAGGAAACTGTCTATAGAGTGGATTTGATCATACTGATAATTTTTGCTGCTGATTATTTTACACGTTTGTATCTTGCTGATAATAAGCGGGAATTTTTTAAAAAAAATATCCCGGATTTGATCGCTATTATACCTCTGGACATGGTTTTCAGAGTAGCCAGATTAGCCCGCCTTACCCGGCTGTTCAGGCTATTGCGGATTAGTGCCCTGCTGACCAAAAGGTTGATTATTCCTCTGGGAATCCTCAAAACAAACGGTCTCTACAGAATTTTAATCGTAGCTCTGGCTTCCGTCATCATGGGTGCTGTCGGTATTCTGGCGGTCGAACCAAAAATAAACAACCTTGGAGATGCATTATGGTGGAGCATAGTAACCACTACCACCGTAGGATACGGGGATATTTCCCCTTCTTCTGATGCCGGCAGGGTGATAGCAGTTATGCTGATGTTTGTAGGAATAGGAACCTTGGGAATGCTTACGGGAAGCATTGCTACATATTTTATTAAAGATGGTGGTGAAAAAGAGGACGGTATTAAATCGATTATTCATGAGAGGATAGATAACCTGGAAAAGCTGGACGAGCGGGAATTTGAAGAGTTGATGTCCCTCATCAAGTTAAAGAGAAGTAAAAGTAAAAAAGTTAATCCCGACAATTGCGACGAGAAGGGTTTTAGAATGGATTTGTAATTTTTAATTTAACAGCGCCCTATAAAAATATTAAAATGTATTTTTCAGATAAAGTAAGTTTAATTAACAGGCGGTGATGCGCACTTGCGGGTCGTTGCGGACCTAACGGACAGCGCAGGTCAAGCGATTGCGGATGCTGCGGTATCAATCGATCTCTGGCGCGGAGAAACCATTTATGCCTCCAGTTCAGGAAAGACCGGTATGGACGGCACGGTTACATTCAAATTTAATAATGCCCCTGCAGGTACTTATAAAACAACAGTAAGATCGGTGGAAGCAGAAGGACTGACCTGGGACGGGACTACTCCTCTTAATGAATTTAACAAGTAAATGTAAAGGGCCGGAAAAAACCGGCCCTTTTAAATTATTCCTGCTTTAATTAAGCATAAACTATATTTAGAGGACTGAAGAGGGCTTTCTTAACAGAAAGTGTCTCGATTGTTACCTTTTAGTTGTCAAGTAATTGCTAAGATCTTATAATATCTCTGGGATCAAGCCTTTTTAACACACTGAACTTGAGTAGCTGAAGATAAACTTTTTTTTGCAGTAGGGTTATGGTAAGATTATGGCAATAAAAAGGAGCCCTAAAAACATGCTTAGTCTTTTAAATCCTAACCTCTTTGTAGAAAATATAACCCAAATATCTATAGATGATCTTATTCGTAAAGGGATTAGAGGAATTATCTTCGATTTGGACAATACTCTTACAGAGTGGAAGCAAAATAACATACACCCCGAAGTGGAAGCATGGATAGCCGAGATCAAGAAAAAAAACTTTAAGGTCTGTCTGGTTTCAAATAATAAAAGCGGCCGTGTTTCCAAAATCGCCGGGCTGATGGGAGCGCCTTCTATTCCCAAGGCGAAAAAGCCCATGCGCAGCGCCTTTTTTCAAGCTTTAGAAATTTTAGGTACAACCCGCGAGACTACTGCTGTAATCGGCGACCAGATTTTTACCGATGTATTAGGCGGAAACCGGCTGGGCATGTACACTATTTTAGTTGTTCCTCTGAGCAAGCGGGAATTTATATGGACCCGTTTTATGAGGTGCTTGGAGATCCTGGTACTCAAGTATTTTCTTGACAGGAGGAAGTAACTTGGAAAAGGTAGCCCTTCTGGGCCACCCGGTTTCACATTCCGTTTCACCGGCGATGCATAGGGAAGCATTTCGTAAGCTTAAGTTGAACTGGGAATATCTTCCCTGTGACGTGCCTCCGGGGAGGCTGCAGGACGCAGTAATCGGTTTAAAAGGCTTCGGCTTTCGGGGTGCAAATGTAACGGTTCCCCATAAGGAAAGGGTTGTGGACTTTATGGACAAGTTGGATAGCAGTTCTCTTTCCACGGGGGCTGTAAATACTATCGTGCTGGAAAAAGAAAAGCTGGTGGGTTACAACACCGACGGGGAGGGTTTTTTGCTTTCTTTGCAAAAAGAAGGAGGATTTTTTCCCCAGAAGAAGACAATTTTAATTTTGGGGGCAGGAGGAGCAGCAAGGGCCATAGCCGTAGCCCTGGCAAGCAAAGGGGCAAGACATTTATATATAGCCAACCGCACGCTCGAAAAAGCCGTCCGCCTGGCCTGTTTAATTCGTGAATTGTATAAAGAAGTGGCTGTCGAAGGAATTTCCATGGAAATTGGCTGTATGAATAACTTGAAGGAAGTGGACCTTGTAGTGCAGACCACCAGCTTAGGAATGTACCCCTTAACGGAAAGCTCTCCTCCCGTGGCACCGGGGCTTTTTGCTTCCAGGCCGGTCGTGTACGATATCGTATATAACCCTCAAAAAACAAGGTTTCTCCAGGAAGCCGCTAAACTGGGATGCCGGACTATCTCCGGGCTGGGAATGCTCGTATATCAGGGTGCGGCTTCTTTTGCCCTGTGGACTGGCCGGAGTGCTCCTGTAAAGGAGATGTATCATGCGGCACTTTGTGCCCTAAAAAACATGTCCGTACAGAAAGGCAACAATGAGATTGAGGAGAGAAAAGGAAAATGCTGAGATTTTTGACGGGCGGGGAGTCCCACGGGCCCTGCCTGACGGCAATAATAGAAGGACTGCCGGCGGGCCTTCCGCTGGAAACGGAAAACATCAATTATTACCTAAAGAAGCGCCAGGGAGGCTATGGCCGCGGGGAGCGCATGAAGATAGAAAGCGACCAAGTGGAAATTACTTCCGGGGTAAGAGGGGGGCTGACACTGGGTTCTCCTCTCACTCTTGTGATTAAAAACCGTGATTGGGCCAACTGGGAGGAATACATGAGGGCGGAACCAAGGGGTGAGGATACAAAGCGCACGGTAAAGCGGCCCCGGCCCGGGCATGCGGACTTAGCTGGAGGTATAAAATACCGGCAGTACGACCTGCGTAACATTTTGGAAAGGGCCAGCGCGAGGGAAACGGCGGCCAGAGTTGCCGTTGGTGCTGTATGTCTTTCCCTGCTTTCAGTTCTAAAGATCGAAGCGGTTTCGCACGTTACCCGCATCGGCAGTGCAGAGTGCGGGTCAGTACCAACCTGGGAAAAAATTAAGGAATTTGCACCTCTTTCTCCAGTTTACTGTGCCGACAGGCAGGCAGAGGAGCAGATGATAAAGGAAATTGAGACTGCCCGGGAGGCGGGTGATACTATCGGGGGTATTTTCGAAGTTCGGCTGCGGGGTGTACCCGTAGGCCTAGGGAGCCATGTTCACTGGGACAGACGATTGGACGGCAGTCTAGCCCAGGCACTGATGAGCATCCCTGCTATCAAGGGAGTAGAAGTAGGCGCCGGGTTCAGGGCTGCGTTTGAACCGGGGTCGAAAATACATGACGAAATATTTTATTCACCTGAGAAGGGATATTACCGCCTTACTAACAGTGCAGGAGGAATTGAAGGGGGAATTTCTAACGGGGAAGATATTGTCCTGCGCGCTGTTATGAAACCCATTCCCACACTTAAAAAACCCCTGCAGAGCGTGGACATAGAAACTAAAAAAAGCAGAGAGGCATCCTTTGAACGTTCTGATGTCTGCGCGGTTCCTGCTGCTTCAGTTGTTGGGCTGGCTGCTGCTGCGTTTGTTGTAGCAAGGTGCATACTGGAAAAGTTTAACTCGGACCACCTGGAAGAGCTCCGGGAAGCTGTTGAAAGGTACCGGGAGTATGCGAGGAGATTTTAATTATGATCGGTAAAACAAATATTATTATTACGGGATTTATGGGAACGGGCAAGACATCGGTGGGAAGATACTTAGCACGGCTAACGGGAAAGAAATTTATAGACACCGATAGGGAGATCGAACGAGTTACTGGACTATCAGCAGCTCAAATTTTTTCCCGCTGTGGTGAAGAATACTTTCGGAGAGAGGAAACCAAGGCAATTAGACGGGCCTGTTCTTTTTCCGATTGCGTTATTGCCACGGGAGGCGGCGCCGTATTAAAAGAAGAAAACTTCTTTTTAATGAAAAAAAACGGTATTCTCATAGCCCTGTACGCCTCACCTGAGGAAATTAAAAGACGTTTAAAGAACGATAAAACACGGCCGCTTTTAAAAGACAATTCCGTTGAAAGAATTAAATTGATGCTTGCGGAAAGAGAACCGTTTTACCGCAGGGCGGACATAGGCATTGATACTTCCGGATATTCATATAAAGAAGTCGCGCAACGTATATTAACGGAGCTTGAGAAAGGAGTTAAAGATGATGCAAGTCAAGACCTTAGCCGTGGATCTGGGAGACCGGGGGTATAATATTGTTGTCGGCTGCGGTGTTTTAGAGCAAATACCGGTTTATTTAAAGCCCCTGAAACTTTCACGCCGGTGTCTCCTGGTAACTAATTCTACGGTAGATGCACTTTATGGCGATAGAGTGCGCCGTGTACTGCACGAGGGCGGGTACGATGTTGCAACCTGCTGCGTGGAAGACAGCGAAACAGCTAAATCTTTAGACAACGCTTCCAGACTTTACGATGCAGCACTTGAGCATGGATTAGACAGGTTATCTGCGGTTATTGCTCTGGGAGGGGGGGTGGTGGGGGATCTCGCCGGTTTTGTGGCCGCTACTTATATGAGAGGAGTTCCTTTTATACAGCTCCCGACTACACTTCTCGCTCAGGTTGACAGCAGTGTAGGAGGCAAAGTGGCGGTCAACCACCCGCTGGTAAAAAATATAATAGGAGCTTTTTATCAGCCCCGTATTGTGATTTCTGATATAAGTACCCTAAAAACTTTGCCCCTTCAGGAGCTCAGAGCAGGTCTTGCGGAAGTAATCAAGTACGGGGTAATTTGGGACAGAAATTTTTTTACATATCTTTCAAAAAATGTGAGCAGCATTTTATCTTACGATCAGGAAATTCTTCAAAATATTATAGTCCGTTCCTGCGAGATAAAGGCTGAAATTGTTGAAGCCGATGAAAAAGAAGAGGGCCTGCGTATGGTCCTTAATTACGGCCATTCTTTTGGCCATGCAGTTGAAACTCTCGGCAACTACGAAGAATTCAGACACGGCGAAGCAGTTGCTATAGGGATGGTAGCTGCTGCCAGGATAGCGCAGCACCTGGGAAAAATTTCGCCTTCCGAGGTTGATATGATACGGGATTTAATAAATTCTGCGGGGCTTCCCACAGTAATACCTTCAGATTATTCCAGGGAAAAAATTATTAATGTTCTGTTTTATGATAAAAAAAATCGCGGGCGAAAGGTAACTTTAGTGCTTCCCCGAAAAGTAGGGCAGGTAGAAATCTACAGGGTGAAATCCATTTCCGAGCTCACCTGCGCCTGGGAATTTTAATTTTTTGGTAGAATTCTTAAACTAAGGATTAAAAACTTGTGTATGCGGGATTTTTGATTTTCGGCACTGTGTTGACGCGGGGGAATGGAATTATGAAAGCTTTACGGAAACGGCTGGGGGAACTGCTTTATGAGAACGGCCTCATCACAAAAGAGCAACTGGAAGAAGCACTGGACGTCCATAAGGAAACTGGAGAACGACTGGGAAAAACTCTAATGGAGCTAGGGTATGTAACGGAAGAGGATATTATCAATGTCTTGGAGTTACAGCTGGGTATTACCAAAGTTGACCTGCAAAATAAAGACCTGAAAACAGAAACCGTCAGAATTGTTCCGGA
>DDHO01000051.1:17103-17646 GCA_002352935.1 Firmicutes bacterium UBA1874 | reverse complement strand
CCCGCCCCGCCGCTACCAGGTTATTGCTATTGATAAAAAAGACGACAGGTTAACGGTGGCTATGGTAGATCCGCTCAATGTCATGGCATTCGATGACCTGAGGTTGGCGACGAAATGCGAAATAATTCCTGTAATTGCCAGAGAAAAAGAAATACAGCATGCTATAGGAAAATTTTATGGTTTTTCTCAATTGAAGGATTCGGAAGGTGAGGCTCGCGACGAAATTGCAGCTGCTGTTCTAGAATCCGGTGAAACTTATGAACTGGAAGAGCCATCTCGGGATGGGGGAAGCCCTCCCGTTGTGAGACTGGTTAATTCCATTATTCACCAGGCTGTACAACTTGGTGCCAGCGATATCCATATCGAGCCCCAAGAGAAAAACATCAGAGTGCGCTATAGAGTTGACGGGCTGCTGCGGGAAATAACAATGCTCTCCAAAAGTTATCATCCCCCTCTGGTATCGCGCATTAAAATTATGGCTGAAATGTCTATTTCAGAAAAACGCCTCCCTCAGGACGGACGTATACAGATCCGGATGAATAA
>DDHO01000051.1:6475-16871 GCA_002352935.1 Firmicutes bacterium UBA1874 | reverse complement strand
CTACAGATCCGGATGAATAAGAAAGAAGTGGATTTAAGAATTTCTACATTACCTGCTGTGCACGGGGAAAAAGTAGTGATACGGGTTCTGGATAAAGGCCGTATGTTTTATAAGTTGGAAGAACTGGGGTTTCAGAAAAAAAACCTGGAAGCGTACAGGAAATTAATAAAAAGGCCGTACGGCATGGTGCTGATCACAGGGCCCACGGGCAGCGGAAAAACTACTACACTTTATGCAACTCTTAATGAAATCAACACCCCGGAAAAAAACATTGTGACCATTGAAGACCCGGTGGAGTATGTTCTTTCAGGGATAAACCAGTTGCCGGTTAACCCGAAGGCTGGACTTCATTTTGCTTCCGGGCTGAGGTCTATAGTTCGCCAGGATCCGGATATTATCATGGTGGGAGAAATCAGGGACCTGGATACTGCTTCCATTGCAATCCGTGCTGCTATTACCGGGCACCTGGTCTTTAGTACCTTGCACACCAACGATGCCGTAGGGACGATCAGCAGGCTCGTCGATATGGGAGCCGAGCCTTTTATGGTTGCTTCTTCTATAACAGGGGTTGTCGCCCAGCGCCTTGTCAGAAAAATATGTTCCTGCTGTAAGGTTCCCTGCGAAGTTCCTGAGAAAGCCGAGGAAAGAATATTTTTAAATGTGCCTTCTCATAAACCCCTGACTATCTATTTCGGAAAGGGCTGTCCGGAGTGCAATTATACGGGCTACAGGGGCAGGCAGGCAATTTCCGAGGTCTATTATATGAGCGCAGCTCAGAGGGAACTGGTTGTCAATAAGGCTTCCGATGACGAACTAAAAGAAAAGGCGCTGGAGGAAGGTATGGTTACTCTGAGGGCAGACGGAATTAATAAAGTTCTGGAAGGCTTGACTACAATCGAGGAAATAAAAAGAGTAACCTACAGTGCGGAAGACGAAGGTCTCTAAAATATTACGGAGGTTATTATTAATGAAGCTGATGAATATTTTAAACAGGGCCGTGGATTGGGGGGTTTCTGATGTTCACCTTACCGTGGGATTGCCTCCCGTATTCCGTAAAGACGGCAAGCTGATCCCCCAGAACAGCTTTCCGATTTTAAAACCGGATGATACCGAAGGGTTTACCCGGGAACTTCTTGACGAAGAAGGCTACCGGGAACTTCACAAGAGGGGAGAAAGAGATTTCGCATACTCCCTGCCGGGCAAAGGCCGTTTCCGCGTGAATGCTTTTCGTCAAAGGGGCAGTTATGGGATTGCGGTACGCATCTTAAATTCCCGAATAAAATCACTTTCTGAACTAAACCTGCCCCGGGCTTTAGAGAACTTTGCTTACAAGCCCCGCGGCCTGGTTCTGGTTACCGGCCCTGCTGGCAGCGGAAAATCGACTACGCTGGCCGCACTGATAGATATAATCAACAGTAAACGCTGCTGCAATATCATTACTCTTGAGGACCCTATAGAGTATATGCATGTCCACAAAAAGAGTATCGTTAACCAGAGAGAAATAGGCGAGGACACTCGTGATTTTGCAAGTGCCCTGCGTGCTGCTTTGCGCCAGGATCCCGATGTGATTCTGGTGGGAGAAATGCGCGATCTGGAAACTATTTCATCGGCCATTACGGCTGCTGAGACGGGGCACCTGGTTTTTGCCACCTTACATACGAGCAGCGCCTCCCAGACGGTAGACCGTGTTATAGATGTCTTTCCCTATCACCAGCAGGGTCAGATACGCATACAGCTGGCGGAATCTCTGCAGGGTATTATTGCTCAGCAGCTGCTGCCGCGCCAGGACGGAGAAGGGATGATCCCGGCAGTGGAAATTATGGTCGCCACTTCAGCTATCCGCAACCAGATCCGGGAAGGGAAAACGCACCAGATTCCTTCTTCCATTCAGACCGGCTCACAATACGGTATGCAGTCTCTGGACAACGCTCTTTTAAAGCTTTTCCAAAAAGGTATCATTTCCCGAGAAGAACTGTTGAACCGTGCAGGTGATAACAGTATAATTTAAGGACATTTTATAAATATACTCCGGGGGGTGACTAGAAAGTAAGCGGAACAGGCCGTTATTTTGTAAAAAGAATTTCCCGTGCAGGAGATTGGAATAATTAACGAGAATAACTAGAAAGCGAGAAATTGCATAAAGCGGGTGAATCGGGTGCCGCAGTTTTCATACATAGCAAGAAACTTTGAAGGTCAGCGAATCTCCGGAATTGTAGAAGCGGAAAACCTGGAAAGCGCGGGTGAACGGCTTCAGGAACAGGGTTTTTTTATCGTCAATATCAAGCCGGCCAAAATAGGGAAACAGCTGATTATTTCTTTGGAACGCCGTGTGGGGAGCAGTTATTTGAGGATATTTTGTACACAGCTGGCAACCATGCTGGATGCCGGTCTTTCTTTACTGGCCTCTTTAAAAATCCTGGAACAGCAGTCGGAAACAAGAAAAATGAGGAAAGTGATCAAGGGGGTTCTGGAACGGCTCGAAGGGGGGGCAAGTTTTGCTCAAGCTTTAAGTTTTTACCCACGAGTATTTCCGGATATCCTAGTAAATATGGTAGCAGCTGGAGAAACGGGAGGCGTATTGGATGAGGTCTTGTTCCGCATGGCAGAACATTTTGAAAAAGAACATGAAATTTATGAAAAAATTAAAAATGCGCTTACCTACCCTATGGTAGTCATAGCGGTGGCTGTTGCTGCGGTGTTTTTCTTGGTATCTATAGTACTGCCTGCTTTTTCGGATATACTCCAGAATATGCAGATTCCCCTGCCGCTGCCGACCAAGATCGTGATGGAAATTAGTATTGTTATTAGAAAATTCTGGTTTTTATTTGTCTTGCTGTTCGTTTTGGCGGGCTTTGGAATCCACAGGTTTTTAAAAGACGAACGGGGGCGTTACCGCTGGGACGAGTGGAAGTTGCACCTTCCCGTTGTGGGTCACCTGCAGCAAAAGATTATTATTTCACGATTCTGCCGGACGCTGGGCACTCTCCTGCGCGGAGGAGTGCCCATACTCAGGTCGCTGGAGGTAGTGGAGAGAACCGCGGGCAATGCTCTGGTGATAGAAGGCGTGGAAAAGGCCCGGGACAGCATCAGGGACGGTAAGGGAATGTCCGGACCCCTTGCGGAATCAGGGGTGTTTCCTCCCATGGTAACGCACATGGTTAAAGTAGGGGAAGAGACCGGGGCCCTGGATAAGCTGCTGGAGAAGGTCAGCGATTATTACGACCAGGAAATAGAGTACATAGTAAGCAGGCTGACCTCCCTTATTGAACCCGTATTAATTGTGGGGCTGGGCCTCGTTGTGGGATTTATTATTATATCTATCCTGCTTCCCATGTTTAATGTTGTCAGCACTATGATTTAAAAAATTCAAAGAGGTGAAAAAAATGAATTGGCTTCGTAAGATTATTGAAAGCTGTAAGGACGACCGGGGTTTTACCCTGCTGGAGCTCATGGTGGTAGCCGTAATTATCGGGATCCTGGCTGCGGTAGCCATTCCCAACTATATGAACAATGCTGAAAAGGCTAAGGTAAAAGCAGCCCAAGCGGAGTTAAAAACCATTGCCACCGGCCTTGAGCTCTATTATGTGGAAGAGGGCGAATACCCTGCCGCAGGGGAAAATAATTTAGTAAGTGAAATAGATGATGATCTTGAGGACTATATAGGAAAGAACGTTCCTACAATGGACCCGTGGGGAAATGGCTACAATTACGAAAAAAGTGACGACGAGTATTCCCTTTATGCCTTGCACGATGTAGACGGCGATGGTGACGACGATAAAATATTTTTTGATGAAGTTGAGTATACAGCTGGACCGTAAGAGCATAGTCGGTTTTTTTGTACAGAGCAGCAACCTTTGGGGGAGCAGAGGCAATGGACTATGTAATAATTTTTTTGTGCGGGCTTGTTATCGGCAGCTTTCTCAATGTTTGCATGGACAGGATTCCCAAGGGGGAGTCAGTTGTCCGTCCTCCCTCGCACTGCGAGTCCTGCGGGAACCGGCTGGGGTGGAGCGAGCTGGTTCCTGTGTTAAGTTTTCTTTTTTTAAAGGGGCGCTGCCGCCGCTGTGGGGAGAAAATTGGATGGCGCCTTCCGGGAGTGGAAGTGGGTTCGGCTTTACTCCTGCTGGGGCTGTACTACCTGCATGGGGCAAATTTAGTTTTTGCAGCACACTCTTTTTTTGCCGCTCTTTTATTGGTGATCGGTAACATTGATTTCCGCTATTTCCGCATTCCCAATTCTTTGATCGTAATCGGATTTATAGCAGGAGTTATATTTCTTTTTCTAGGCGGCTTAAGAGATCCTGCTGATTCGCTTCTTGGAATGATAGCCGGGGGCCTTCCGCTCCTGGCGCTTTCTGTTTTATCGCCGCAGGGCATGGGAGGAGGAGATGTAAAGCTCGGTGCTCTGGCCGGTTTCTATTTGGGATGGCACCAGGCACTAGCGGTAATTTTTTTATCGGCTCTGCTTGCTTCCGGCACATGGTTGCTGCTTATTGCCGCTGGCATTAAAAGCAGAAAGGATCCTATCCCCTTCGGCAGCTTTATGGCCCTGAGCGTGTTCATAATTCTTTTTTGGGGCCCGCAACTTGAAGAATGGTACGTATATACGCTTATGCGATGACAGAAGGGCTTTTTCTTTTTCTTTTAAATACTTGAAAAGGTTCAGAAGCTCGTTTTTAACAACATAAAAACTCAAATTATTATAAACCGGCATGAGAGGGATGAGTTTATGCAGCCCTCAGAACAAAAAGGATTTACCCTGTTGGAAATGGTTGCGGTACTTGTAATAGCGGGAGTTGTGTTGAGCATGGCCTTTCCTGAACTTAACCGGTCACTTGACCGCTACCGGCTGTTCCTTGCCTGCAGGGAACTTGCCGGAGAAATACGCCTTCTGCAACAGCGCGCTGTCAATGGCGAGACTGATAAACTCCTGTATGTCAGCAGCCAACAGGTGGATCGTTACCAGATAAAGCATCACGTTAACGGGACTCCCGGTGAAGTTATCAAAAACGTTTATTTGCCTGAAGGAATTAAATTTAAAAGTTACACTGACAGGCTCTGGTTTTCTGCTCTCGGGGCACCCAATGTGGGTGCGGTTTACAAACTGCAAAATAAGTCCGGACAGGTTTTTTCAATTTCCGTAGCCGTAGCTACGGGGAGGGTAAGGGTACAGGAGGATACAAAACATTAGGAAAGCCGTTTGCTTATTTCTAGCTTAAAATTTTCTAAAAAGTTTGCTTTTATTAGTTGTTCTGTCAAGACAAATTTTTCTTTTTACCTTGCATTTTTTGAAATAGCACATTCCGGAAACCAAGCGCAAGGTCTTAGCATATCCGGTCAGACAATAATGCGGAAGGCGGCCGAAAGTTTGATGTATATGCGGAGAATTACAAAAGGCGAAGAAGGGCTTACTTTAATCGAAGTCGTAATAGCGGCGCTTATTATTGTGGTTGCTCTTGTTCCTCTTATGAACACTTATTACTCGGGAACGTTGGCCTACAATACTGCAGGCCATGAAACTAAGGCCTTTAATCTGGCGCAGGCCGTGATGGAAGAAAAAATAAGCCTTTCTTACGACCTGCTCCAGGAAGGGGATTCGCAGTTTAATGTTTACCCGGGGTTTGAAAGCTACAGTTATAAAGTCAAAATTGAGAGCTACAAGGGTAGGCCTGACCTCAAGCTTCTAGAAGTTACAGTAAAGAAAGCTGCTACTCCTTGGCAGAGCGAAGTAGTACTCACAACATTATTAACCAGGAGGCACTGAAGGTGAACAGGAAAATAACTGCTGACGAGATGGGATTTACGCTTTTAGAAGTTGTCATAACAGTATCACTCCTGGTTGTTATTTTATCGGCAGGTTACAGTGTCTTTTTGGGTGGTTTACATGCCTGGTGGAAGAGCGAAGAAAAGGTGGATGCCCAGCAGCGCGTAAGGTATGCCGTGCAGAGGATGGTTAAAGAAGTACAGGAAGCCGAACGAGTTGTGGCCGGGGAAGGCTACCTTTACCCTCACTGGTACCGGACAGGTGAAGAATGTCTTTTTTTAGAAAAACCGGGAGGCGAAATTGTTGTTTTTTACCTACTGAAGAATTCCGAACTTTTGCGCAGGTCTGTACTAGCAGGAGGGAGGCTTGAAGGTAACAATGAACTGGCCTACGGTATTTCAAAAGTAGAGTTCCAGTACAACGGCGACAGCCCGGAAAACAGCTCTGTGATCGGGATTCTGGTCAAGTCGGCTGAAGGGTACGAACTTTTTACCAAAGCGCACCTGCGCCTTTTTCGGCGGTAGAGGGGTGGAAGGCCATGTTCAAGCACAGCTTCTTCAATGATCAAGGCGTTGCCTTGGTTGCCGTATTATTGGTTCTGATACTGGTCTTTACTTTGGGAGTGGCCGTGCTTTCTCTGGGCGGGACGGAGAAAACTATTTCCACTAACTTGGTGCAGGGAATACAGGCCCGCTACTTGGCTGAGGCCGGTATTCAAATGTCCCTTGCTGAGCTTGCGAAAGAACCGCGGTGGAGGGCGGGGCTTGGTGAAATAGTGCTGGGAGCAGGGAAAATTAAAGGGGTGGAAGTGAAGGACCTGGGCGCGACTATCGAGCTCGTTTCCGAAGCACAGGTAGGAAAAGTGACAAGGCACGTGGTCGCTGAGGTGCTTCCGCCGGCTGTTTCCTTTGCTTTAACGGGAGGTTGGGGGAATAGGGACGGTGGCCTCAAGCTCCAAATTTCAGGGAACTCGGAAGTTGAAGGAGATATTGTTTTTAAAGAGAATGTCCAGGTGAGCTCTAATTCCGCGGTAATTAACGGGGATCTTGTTGCTGGCAATACTGTGGAAAACAGGGGAACTATCCGGGGAAACGTGTTTGCCGGCGGTCCCATCATAAACGACGGGGTTATTACGGGAGAGCAGCGGAGCGGCTTACCGCTTTGTATCCCGGAGCCCCAGGGAGTGAGTATGGAATATTATAGAGAGAATGCAGGCTATATATTGACAGGAGCGGAAGGCTTTACGTTGGGGCCGGGGGAGCTGGACGACAACCTTCCGGGTTCTGAGGGTATTTTGTACGTTGATGGGGACTTAACGATTAAGGGGCAGGGAAATGAAAGCGAGTACCAGGGACGGGTAGTATTGGCTGTTAACGGGAATATAGTTCTAAACTGCGATCTCGAGCCCGAAAATGAGAATGTCAACTATCTCGCTATTATTTCTGAAGGTGATATTAATCTGGGGAGCCATAGCATAAAAGCTTTTGTCCACGGCGGCGATACTGTTACATTGAACGGCGGAAGCCTGACAGGAGCACTTCTCGCCCGTGAACTGGATATCCGGGGAAGGGTAGAGCTCTATTACGATAAAGTGATGATAGATGCTTTGTACGAGGAAATGCCTCCCTATTATCCGGAACTGTTAACCTGGAAGGAATATTGAGCAGTTGAAGAGTGAGAAAAAATGGTTGCGGAGACAAGTAAAGACAAAATAATTATCTTCGGCTACCGCTGCTAAATAAATTTTACAAGGGTGAGATGTTTTGAAATTATGCCTGGAACCTTTAATGCTTTTTAAGAAGAAAAAGCTGCTGGGCCTTGATGTGGGATCGGTCAGCACCAAATTAGTAGAGGTTTTAAATGAAAAAACCGGACCTTTAATAACCGCTGCCGATGAATTCCGCACCCCGGAACAGGCTTTGAACGAAGGAGAAATTGTTGATATTGATAGCACAGCAGCTTTTTTGAGTGAAACGGTTCGTAGACATAAGTGGTTCGGCAGGAAAACGGTTGCAGCGGTAGGGGGACTCAAGGTATTCATCAGGCAGATGAAAATACCTTCGATGCCCCAAAAGGAACTTTTTACTGCGGTCGATTGGGAAGCAAAAAAGCTCCTGCCTTTTTCCGGTGAAGAACTTGTTAAGGACTTCGTTCTGCTGGGGGAGGATGAACTTGACGGGAAAAAAGTCCTTTCAGTTTTGCTGGCTGCTGCACCGAAGCAAATGGTAGTCTCTTACCATAAACTCTGCAGGAAAGCCGGCTTAGTGCTGGCGGCGGTAGATATTATTCCGTATGCGCTCCTGCGGTGTTTTAATTTTTTGAGCGGAACTTTGGAAAGTCGTGCGGCACCGGTTGGTCTACTTGATATTGGAGCGCAGTATACTCATTTTGTTATTGTAAAAGGAAACAGGGTTTTGTTTAGCCGTGCGATCTCCGTAGGCGGGAAAAATATCACAGGTTTGTTTTCCGAATTAGCCGCTACTAATCGGGAGGCAGCAGAAAGAACAGGTGTAAATGAGGAGGAGAAAGCCAATACCGGAGAATTTATACCTGCTTTCCTTGATGTAGGAATGCGTGCCGGCCTGGAAGAACTGGTAAAAGAAATCCGGCGTTCCCTTGATTATTACAGGGTCCAGGAGCCCGGGAATTTGCCCGATAGAGTGGTTATCAGCGGAGGGGCTTCGGTTCTTCCCGGTCTGCCTGATTTTTTTAGCAGTGAAATGGGAATCGAATTTTTGCCAATGGAGGTTCCTCCGGAAAGTACCGCGGTTGCGTGGAACCCCCGGTTGGCTGTTGCAACCGGACTGGCATTAAGAGGGGTGGATCTCGGTGCCGGATGGGATTAATCTTCTGCCGCAGGAGCTAAGGGAGCAGAAAAAAATATCTTTTAAAAAGAGGCTTCCCTTAGTTGGAATAATAGTTTATTTTGGTCTGCTTGCAGCTTCTGGATTTTTTTTAAGCTGGAAAGTTTCGGACATTCAAGTTCAATTGCATGAAACCAGAAATGAACTGGAAGCAATTCAGCCGAAATTAAACGAAACACATTTTCTGATGGAAAGTATAGAAGAAATGAAGAAAACTGTAGAACAGCTGCAAAAAATACAGGGAAGCAAATCGGACTGGACTTCTGTACTCAAGCAGTTAAATTCCTGCCTCCCCAACGACGTCTGGATAGTATCATTAACTTTGCTGAGTGAAGGAGAGCTACATATTAAAGGTAAGTCGGAAAACCTTGATTCAATAGGAATTTTTGTCAATCGGCTGAATAAGCAAAACTGTTTTAAAAAAGTTTCTTTAAAAGCTGCTACTGCTCAAGATGAAGAGGAAGGGCATCTTCTTTTTGAAATAACAGGAGAAGTAGCAAAGGACGGGGGGCAGTGATAATGTTGGACAGGCTGTCTAATAGGGAAAAAATACTTTTGGTGTTACTACTCCTGGTTGTCTCTGCTGCAGGATTTTACCGTTATGTTTGGGTCGAGTACTGGTCTTGCTACCGGCAGCTGTATAAAAGTCTGCAGACGGAAAAAGGAAGGCTCGCCGATGCTAAAAACGAAATTTACAGTTATTCAGAACTTTCCGAGCAGGAAAAACGCCTGCAGTCCATGCTTTCGGACCTTAAATCGCAGTTTTTTTCGGACCTGAACGGTGGGGAACCGCTCAGGGAGGTGGGCAGGAATTTGAAAGGCGTTGAATTAAGGAAAGTAGTTCCCCGATCGCCGGTATCTCACGGGAGCTATTCTATTTTGCAGTTCCAGTTAGAGGTAGAGGGTTCTTATGCAAGTATTTTAAGTTTTATTAAATCACTTGAATCGTCACCCCGGATAATAAAAATAGATTCTTTGGTATTAAAAAGGAAAAACGCAGCTGATGACGGTTACGCACCGATAACAGCGGAACTTCTGGTCAGTTTTTACGGCACTTCGGGAGGTCTTCAAAGGGAGAGTCAAAATAGCCTTCCGACCGGGCGCGAAGACATATTTAAGCCGGTTATCTCTAAGACTGCGGCAGTGATCAGCAGACCGGGAAAAATTCCGAACAATGACTACAATGGCACAGGAATAAACCCAACTCGTTACCCTGAAAATTTCAGTGAAGGATACTTTGAAGGATACTTTCCTTCTTCTTCAGAAAAACCATTCCCCAAAGAAGGGGATATAAAAAAAGAGAAGTTTATTTTTGTTCCTTACGGATTTCCCTGGAAGGAGAGGGGGGGTGAATAAAATTAAATGGGGTTGGAAAATAGGGGTTAAATTAACTATAATACTTATACTGCTTTTTGTCTTAGGCGGAACGGTAGCTTGGAGCAGTAGCGGCGCGGAACGACTAAAAGCACTTTATACAGATGTAAAAATATATATTGGTGGAAAGCCGGTAGCCTGGGACATAAAACCTTTCCTCCTTGCTGAAAAGGGTGTGATTATGGTCCCCCTGCGTTCTTTAGGAGAAGCACTTGAAAAAGAAGTAAACTGGGATGCCCGTACTAATTCTATATTTATCAGCGAAAGGTCCAGTTACGGAGGAAACGGCAGGGGGGAAGAGCCGGGAGCGGCCTGGCTGGAGACCATGCCGGTTCTGCGGAATGTCGGTCCTTTCTACCGTCAGGAAGGGAATTTAATGATTGCCGGCAGGCCT
>DDHO01000051.1:0-6247 GCA_002352935.1 Firmicutes bacterium UBA1874 | reverse complement strand
CTTCGGGCATGCGCTAGCCGTTGAGCTTCCTGCCAGAGGGTCAGCAGAAGCCGTAGTGGAACTAGCCGGAAAGTACGAACTTTTGAGCGGCTATTTTGGAGTAGAGGATAACACCAGCGAATCGTCGGGAGGCTATGTACTGACCATTTATGCTGATGAGAAGCAGGTTTACCGGAGTGACGTTGTTAAGCCCGGGAATTTTCCAAAGTATTTAGAAGTAGCTGTCGAAGGTGCGCGCAGGTTGACGATAAGAACCGATTGGGAGGAAACGGGGATCGGGGATTTCGAAGAAGTAACGGTTGCTCTGGCCAAATTTCGGTTAAAATAAGAAGCGTGGCGGAGTCCTGTCCTCCCTTTAAAGTTTGTTTTTCTCCGGTGTAAATATATAAATATATACGGGGAAAAGTATTTAACCTTTTTAAATTTTCACCGGCAGGAATACTTCAGCCGTACTTGAACTATACTACAGGGAGCTAGCAGGAGCAGTGAGGTGAATATTATAATATGCTGGATAACAAGGATTTTGACGAGGTCCTGGACACCGCGCTTTCAAATGGAGGCGATTTCGGGGAAATTTTTCTTGAGCGGAAAAAGGTAACCGGTATTAGTTGTGAGGCAAACAGAATAGAAAGAATTTCTTCGGGGCTGGATGTAGGTGCAGGTGTCAGAGTTATTAGCGGAGGTAATACCTACTATGCTTATACAAATGATCTTTCCCTGGAGGGGTTAAGGAGGGTAGCTCAAAAAGTAGCCAGTGCGGGGAAAAAGTTAAAAGGTGAAGTAATTTATGATATGCGCAGGCCGGAAGTCCGGGGAGAACAATATGTTGAGATGAGGCCAGATAAAGTCCAAATTGATAACAAAGTTGATATTGTTTGGAGAGCAAATAACAGGGCACGTTCCGTAGACCAGCGTATAAAACAGGTCGCGGTGGGCTACGGTGATGTTATACAGAAGGTGTTTATCCGCAACAGTGAAGGCCTCTATGTAGAAGATGAGCGAGTGCGTACCAGACTTGTAGTAAACTCCGTAGCCGTAGACGGCGGTGTTATCCAAACTGGATATGAAGCGGCAGGGGGGTTCTGCGGCTTTGAATTGTTTGCTGAAGACTTTCCGGAAGAACTTGCTGAAAAGGCCGCACGGAGGGCGGTGAGCATGCTTTATGCAAAAAATGCCCCTACGGGAAAAATGCCCGTTGTCGTGGCTTCGGAAGCCGGGGGTACCATGGTACACGAAGCGTGCGGCCACGGTTTGGAAGCGGATCTCGTGCAAAAAAAGCTTTCCGTATATGCTGGCAAAAGAGGAGAAAAGGTTGCTTCGGAACTGGTTACTGTCATCGACGATGCTACTTTAAGGGGGAAGTATGGTTCGCTGCGTTATGATGATGAAGGAACACCGGGGCAGAAGACCGTGCTGATAAAAGACGGAGTCTTACAGGATTACATGTTCGACTACCTTCGTGCAATGAATGAAGGCCGGGCATCAACAGGCAACGGCCGTCGAGAATCTTACCAGGACCGCCCTATTCCCCGTATGACAAATACATATATCAGTCCCGGAAAACATGATCCCGATACTATCGTAAAGGAAACGCACAGGGGTCTGCTTGTTAAAAAAATGGGCGGGGGACAGGTTAATACTACAAACGGGGATTTTGTTTTTGAGGTAGCCGAAGGATACTTAATTGAAAACGGAAAAGTTGGCTCCCTGGTTAAGGGAGCCACTTTGACCGGGAATGGGCCCCGCGTACTGAGTATTATAGATATGGTTGGCAACGATTTAGGTTATGCAATAGGCACCTGCGGAAAAGACGGCCAGGGTGTGGCCGTTTCTGATGCACAGCCAACCATAAGAATACCCGAACTGGTAGTGGGCGGGGTACTTTGACCAGTAAATAGCATACCGAAGGCAGGGAGTGAGATTTTTGCAGGAAGTTAAAATTCAAGAAATAGTGCAAGAGGCGGTAGAAATAGCTCAAAAGCTGGGGGCTTCTCAATCGGAAGCTTTTTGTACGGAATCGAGAGAACTTTCCGTTGAAATCCGCGATCAGGAAATAGATACCCTAAAAATATCTGAAGATACAGGTCTCGGTGTGCGAATACTAATTAACGACCGCATGGGTTTTGCTTTTACGTCTGACTTGTCTTCCCGGGCTGTGAAAGAAGCTATACGTACGGCAGTTAATAATGCAAAGAAAGTTTCTCCGGACAGTAATAATTTTCTACCAGCCCCCCCTGACGGGGGTTATAAAGACTACCAAATTTACGATGAAAACATAGAAAAAACCCCACTGCGGCAAAAGGTGGAATTTGCCCAAGAGGTTGAGAGGTGCAGCAGGGCATTTGACCGGCGCGTGTCGATTACGGAGAGCTGTGCTTATCAGGATGCTAGCTATAAAGTTGCTTTGGCTAATTCCCTGGGGATCGGAGCTTTTTACAAGGGGGCTTTTTGTGGCTCTTACGCACAGGTAGTTGCCCAGCAGGATGGGGAAAGCCAGTCGGGATTTGGGATGCAGTTTAAGAGAAATTTTAGGGGCCTGGACCCTGACGCTCTGGGGAGGGAGGCCGCTCAAAAGGCAATCAGAATGCTGGGTGCTAAGGACATCAGTACCCAAAGGGCGGCGGTTATTTTCGACCCTTATATTGCGACCAATTTTCTGGGGATAATTACTCCCGCATTGTCTGCAGAATCGGTTCAAAAAGGAAAATCGCTGCTGGGAGGAAAACTCGGACAGGAAGTTGCTTCACCCTTGGTAAATATCATCGATGATGGAACGCTGAAAGAAGGTTTGCTGACTGCTCCTTTTGATGGTGAAGGCGTTGCTTCGCAAAAAACAGTCCTGGTTGCCGGCGGAACTTTAAAATCATACCTGCACAATACTTATACTGCTGCCAAGGATGGGGTATTATCTACTGGAAACGGAATAAGGAATTCTTTTAAAGGTACTCCGGAGGTAGGAACAACCAATATCTATATTGAGCCCGGAGAAGTTTCCCGAGAGAGGCTGATAAGTGAAGTAGAAAAGGGCCTTTACATTACGCAGGTAATGGGTATGCACACAGCAAATCCTATTTCCGGAGACTTTTCCGTCGGTGTATCAGGGCTCTGGATTGAGAAGGGTGAATTCGAACAGCCGGTTCGAGGTGTAACCATAGCCGGCAACATGATAGACCTGCTCCGTGCTATAGATGGTGTTGCCAATGATCTAACTTTTTTTGTGGGTCAAGGTGCACCTACGCTACGCGTTTCCAGCATGACCATAAGCGGATAGTAAAAAGAGATACTTCGGGAGAGGTGAAAAGTGAAAATATATATTATACACGGGCCAAACCTGAATCTTCTAGGGAAAAGAGAGCCGGATATTTACGGCAGGGAAGATCTAGAAACCATAAACAGGACGCTGGCCGACCAGGCGGGGAAGTGGGGCTGTGAGGTATTTTTTTTTCAATCGAACCATGAGGGGGAGCTGGTAGATGTAGTACAACGTGCCCGGGATGAAGCTGATGCTGTTATCATTAATCCCGGAGCCTTCACACACTACAGCCTTGCACTGAGAGATGCCCTGGCGGTATTGGAAATGCCCGTCGTGGAAGTGCATCTTTCCAACATATATGCTCGGGAAGACTTTCGGCACAATTCGGTTACCGCTCCGGTAGTTACCGGTCAGGTTTCGGGTTTCGGAGCGCTGGGGTACGAAATTGCTCTGCAAGCAGCAGTCCAGCTGGTGAAAAAGAGGAAATATTAAATTTTTGCTTCCATATTGCCAAAGCTTAGTAAACAGCTTGCCTTTTCTCCGTGTTTTGCGTTTTAAGAACAATCCGGGCTGGAAACTAATTAGGACAGTGCTTACCGCAAGCGGGACTACTGAAAAATCTTATTAATTTACGAGGAGTATTTTATGTATTTGCACCGCATTAATCTTGTTCGCAAGTGGCTGGAAGAGAATAGTTTGGAAGGTTTACTGGTATTAAAACCTGAAAATAGGGTATATCTGAGCGGGTTTACAGGAAGTTCAGGAATGCTGCTGGTTACTTCCCAATCGTGCTATTTATTTACTGATTTTAGATATTTAGAACAGGCACAACAGGAAGCGCCGCATTTGGAAATAAGGCAGTGGGGAGAAAACCCCTTAGCAACTTTAAAAAAACTTCTTGATACTATAAAGGTTAAATTTTTAAGTTTTGAAAAGAAATATACTTCTTTCGACTACTACAATAAATTAAAGAAAGCGCTTGACGGCAAAAAGTTAAATCCAGTTGACAGTCCCGTTGACAAATTACGCTGCGTAAAAGACAACAGGGAATTAAAATGTATTCAGAGAGCGGTTACGCTTGCGGATAGGGCCCTTGCTTTTATTTTACCTTTAATTAAAGTAGGGATGCAGGAACTTGAGGTGGCTGCCGAACTCGAGTATTATATGAGGTGCCATGGGGCACAAAGGTTTTCTTTCGATACTATTGTAGCCTCCGGGCTGCGTTCCGCCCTGCCTCACGGTGTAGCTTCTGCAAACAGGATAACCGAAGGAAATTTTATAGTTATAGATTTCGGGGCCGTGGTTGATGGTTACTGTTCCGATGTTACCCGTACTTTCTTAATGGGAAAACCCGACAAGAAGCAGTTATCTATATACAATCTGGTAAGGAACGCTCAAGAGCGCGTTTTGGAAAAAATCAGGGCGGGAATCGCTGCAGCGGAATTAGATTACGAAGCAAGGAAGATTATTTCAATGGCAGGTTACGGTGAAAATTTTGGCCACAGCTTGGGGCACGGGGTAGGTATGGAAGTCCATGAAGAGCCCTCTCTTTCCGCTAAATCAGAAGTTACTCTGGAAAAAGGTATGGTATTTACGGTAGAACCCGGAATATACATCCCAAATTGGGGAGGCGTCCGTATCGAAGATATGGTCGTAGTAACGGAGGAAGGTTGCCGGGTGCTTACAGGAGCACCCAAGGAATTTACGGTGCTCTGAGCTAAAAGGAAGCATTTTTATTATTGAATTATGTATTAATATACAGGGGTGAGGCAAATGATTTCCACAAATAACTTTCATACTGGTTTAACTATAGAAGTAAATGGCGAAATATATAGCGTAATGGAATTTCAGCATGTGAAGCCAGGAAAAGGGCAGGCTTTCGTGCGCACTAAATTGAGAAATTTGCGAAACGGTTCGGTTATAGAAAAAACTTTCAGAGCCGGCGAAAAAGTGGCTCGTGCTCATATAAACACCCGGAAGGTTCAGTATTTGTATAATGATGGAGAAAATTACTATTTTATGGATAACGAAACATTTGACCAATTTTCACTGCCTCGCGAACAATTAGAAAGTTCTCTTCCTTATTTAAAAGACAACATGGTTATTGAAGTAACATTTTGTAAAAACGAAATTATCGGCATAGAACTTCCCAATTTTGTAGAGCTTGAAGTTATTGAGACCGAGCCGGGAGTAAAAGGAGATACGGCAAGCGGGGCAACTAAAAATGCAACTTTGGAAACGGGTATTGTGGTTCAGGTTCCTCTTTTTATTAATAAGGGAGATGTTCTTAAAATCAATGCTCGCACCGGTGAATATATGGAAAGAGTTTAAATTAGTAAACCTCCGGACATAATAAGTTGGGGTCTTTATACTAAGACACAAGGAGTGATAACCATGAAAGATCCTCGTAAAAAAGTAGCTTACGTCCGGGGGTTGGCAGACGGGCTGGACCTGGATATGAGCAGTAAAGGGGAAAGGATTATTAGTGAAATAATAGGTGTACTGGAAGAATTAGCTGATTCAATTACAAGCCTGCAACAAGCACAGTCTGAACTGGAGTCATATGTAGAAAGCATTGACAGGGATCTCTGGGACGTTGAAGAGATGTTGAACGAGGAAATGGATGAGGCCGAGGAAGATGCAGACTATCAGAAGGAAGAGGACGATAGCGAAAATTATATTGAAGTAGAGTGCCCTGAGTGTCACGATTTCGTATGCTTCGATGCGGACCTGTTAGAAGGGGACGATATTATTGAAATAACCTGCCCGAACTGCGACGCGGTGGTATACACTACTGAGCAGGAGGGGGAGCAGAACAGGCCGGATGGCGAGGAAAAACTCAATGAATTAGGGGCTTCCCATAACGCGGAAGAAGATATTTGAATGAGGTCATTTCCCGCGGAATGACCGGCTAAACTCTATTCTGGAAGGATCAAAAATTTTAATAAGACCCGGCAGGAAAACTGCCGGGTCTCAGACTGTTGACAAAACCTA
>DDHO01000013.1 GCA_002352935.1 Firmicutes bacterium UBA1874 | reverse complement strand
CTACAATAACTTTACTCTAACATCGTACCTGCATATTTTATTTTGCGTAGCAATGTAAAACCCAGAGCCCGGCCCTGGGTTTATTAAACGGTTTTTATATTTTATCGTTTAATTTCAACCTTTTGGAATAATTACGATTTGGGCCATCTCCAGCCCGGTATGACGTGAAACAAGGTCGGCAATTTTGGCCACATCCGGCTCTTCGAGTTCCTTCTTATCTACAATTACAGTAGCTGAATCTGATTGAATAAATACGGCTGTATCTTCAAAGCCCTTCGCCTTGATCAGATTTTCCAACTGCATTTCCAATTCCATGCGGCGAGCTATTTCTATAATGCGGTCCTGCGCTTCCTGTTTGCTTTCCGCTGCAGAATTGGGGTTATCCACAATTTGCTGGAGAAGCTCCAACTGCCTCCCGCGTGTGCGCTCGCGCTCCAGGCGGTACTCTACAAAAAATTCTTCACCGGTTTTTTTCCGCAAATCTTTTTCCGGAAGGCCGTTCAGAGTATCGTCTCCGCCGGGAGGCATCCCGCCGGCCTCTTTTTCCGTTTGGCCGGACCCTGCTTCCTCATTATTCTGTACGCGTTCAATTTCCCCGGTTATTGATGCAGAACCTGCTGTATTTTTTGAAGTCGGCACCTTCTGGCTGCCCAGCCAGATTAAAAACAGGCCCAGCAAAATGAGCACAATGAAAACGGCCTTCTTTCTTCCGGTAGTTATAAACAACTTTATTCGCCTCCCTTCCTAGGATAAATTCTGACCTGATGAGCTCCCACATCTAACAGGGTCTGAACCGCATTGGCGAGGCCCGCTCTAACCACCGGGTCTTTTGCCCCGGTAGCTACTACCAGCACTCCTCGAACTGTAGGATTGTGTTTTTTGACTATTACGGGTTCTTCCACACCTCTTTCAGAACGGACCAGCACTAATTCATCTTTTTTGTTGGCCTGGGTTGTCAAGCGTTTGCCACCGTTTTGGTCTTCTTCTTCGATCGTTTTACGGTCGGTAGTTTCATTGGTTACGTAACGGTACTCCGGTCCGTTTTCAAGTAATAAAACTACTGTGACTTCCCCCGCACCTTCGATTTGTGAAAGTACCTTTTCCATGCGCTTTTCCATGTTTAGCTCAATATTTGCAGTTTCTTCCCCGCTCCTAAAATTATCTGCCATTTCTGTTTTACCGGCATCAGTTTCAGGAGTGTGAGAAACTTCCGTTTTCACAAAATTCCCGAGGCTCATTAAAACGATACCCAATATGAGCACTACAGCAATCCATAACATTTTGGGGGAAAATTTTAGCCTGTTAAAATTATTAATTCCGAAGTTTTGCCCCTCCCCGGCCACTTTTCTACCACCTGCCTCTCTCCTTTTTCGGGATCTCCCAAATTTCCAAGTTACTTTTCTACTATTACTCTAATCTGTTCATCTCTCAGCCCGTATAAATTCTTTACAAAGTCTCTAACCTGCTGAGATATATTTCCGGCTTTTGTCAGCTGGCTTTTATCTTTTGAATTTTTCTCAGCCACGCTGCCAGTACCCGTCCGGCCTATTTCCACAGGCCGCACCAGAGGTTTTGTTGATTCTTTAGTTCCATCACCATCGTTTTCTGTGCTCGCTTTGATCCTTAACTCAATGCTTTTCAGCACACCCCATTGCTGCTCACCCCTTTCCAGGACAATGTCCGCATTCGCGCTCTCCACTTCCGGTAAAAGTTTAGCCATGCTCTCAACCTGCTTTTCCAGACGTTTCCTGTACTCTGCTAAAGCCAGTTCCCTATTCTGCCTCTCCAGCTCCATTCCCTGAGCAATTGCTGCTTCTGTTTCACTCCGGTCAGGAACAAAGCTCCAGGCTTCAATCTCCCAATTTATTCTTTCACCCTTCCACCAGGAAACCAGGGGATTCAGTATGGCAATTATGATAAAAAGCCCCATAACCAACCTTACATACCCACCCATTTCACGGCCGGGAAGAAGCATTTCAATAAAAGAAGCCAGGAGAACGATAATTATAACCGTTCTGACAATTTCCGAAATTGTATCCAATCGCAGTTCACCGCCCGTTCCGGTTACCTGAGCATTACTGTTAAATTTGCCAGGCCGGTGATTATCCCCAAAGCCATAAAGAACATAAGCCCCACAGCAGCCACAGCAGCAAAAACCAGTGTTAAGGAGTTTCCCAGGTTATCTAAGGCAGAAGCAACCTGGTTTTCCCCAAAAGGCTGGATAACAGCAGCAGCCAGTTTGTAAATAATTACAAGCGAAATAATCTTAAGTACGGGAAACACTGTAAGAACGAATATAACCAGAACCCCGATCAGTCCTACCGCATTTTTTAGCAATAATGAGGTACCTGCTATTACCTCCACAGCATCAGAAAGAATTCCTCCTACTACCGGGATAAAACTTCCCGTAACAAATTTTGCAGTGCGCAGCGTTATACCATCTGCAACTGAACCTGCCACACCCTGAACGGTAAGAACGCCGATAAAAATCGTAAGGAACAGACCCAGTATTCCTACGGATATCTGTTTAAAAAGTCCAGCCAGGCGTGAAACCTGAAAGCGCTCGGAAAGCTGGCTGACAATACCAAGGATTGCAGCAAAATAAATTAGCGGAAGAACTATATTTTTAATGAGAGTGCTCAGGACACCCAGAGCAACGATAATAAATGGATGCATTAAAGCCGCCGAAGTAAGCCCGCCTACAGACGCCAGGAGCGTAATGATCAGCGGGAGCAAGGCATGTACGAACGATACCATCTGGTCAATTGCTTCCTTCCCCGAGTTCATAGCTAAAGTAAACGAGCTCATTGCAATAGATATCAGGGCCAAAAAAGTAGCAGCATAGGCAACCTTGCTTACGGTCCCCCTTTCAAAAGCCGACTGTAAATTTTGAAGAACTACACAAATCACTGCAAGAACCACGATCTCTCCCAGCAGAGAAGAACTGGCAACTAATTCCCGGAACAAATATTTTAAAAGGCCGTTTAGAATTTCTCGAAAGCCCAGCTTTAATTCACCCGAAATAATGTCCTGCCATATTCCTCGAAGGTTAAGCCCTGGAACCAGTTCCTCGATCTCTCTGTCAAGCTCTGCGAGGTAATTTTCCAATTCACCTATTTCCAGCGTTTCAATCTGTCTGTTTAGAATTTCCTGCGCGTCAGTCCCATGCTCTGCAGTCCCTGCTACGGCAGCCCGCACTTCGGAAATGCAGTTCAAGAAAACTATCACCGCTATTAACAAGATGACGGCACCTTTTAATTTGCGCAAAAGGTAGCACTCCTTAAGGTAACAATCTAATAACCGTTTCCAAAATAGCCCCGATTATAGGAACGGCCAGCACAATGATGAGTATTTTTGCTGCAAATTCAACTTTACTGGCCACAGCTCCCTCACCGGCATCGCGGCAGACCTGAGCGCCGAATTCCCCGATGTAAGCAATACCGATAATCTTAAAAATTGTCATTAGATAAAATTTGTTAACATGCGCACGGTCAGCAAGCTCTTCCAGGACACGGATAACCGCACCAATTTTATCGAGCATCAATAAAAAAACAACCGCGCCCGCTACGATACTGATCAGCATCGCGCTTTCCGGGGCCCGGCTTTGTCTCAATATGACGGCTATAAAAGAAGCCACCAAAGCAAGGCCTACTATTTGAAAGATTTGCATTTAAAGCACTCCTCCAATAATGCCTGTTAGGAAGTATCGTTAATAAAATTAATAGCCGTCTGAAACAACCCTAACCGTGAATTTATGGATCAGTAAAGTTGAAACAGGCTCCTGACCGTTTCAAAAAGTTCTAATATTACTGGGATTACCCAGAGGAGCCCTATAGCCAGCCCCACCAAAAGTGTCATATAAGCGTATTCATCCCTACCGGCTTGTTTTAGAAACGTGAATAGTATGGAAACAACAATTGCTAAACCGGCAATTCGAAATATAAGATTAACACCCTCTCCCATTTTAGTTCCTGCCCTCCTCTAAATCAGGACCAGCGCCACTGTGGTTCCGATTAAAAATCCCATGGTACGCCAGAGACGTTCTTTTTTTAGCCTTTCTTCCTCCGCACATCTTTCCTGATGAACTAACTGCTCCCGGACTAGCCTGAAATTTTTTACCTGTTCCTCTTTTTCTGAAATTCCAAGGCCTGTTCCAAAGCTGTTTAGAATTTCCAAATCGGCACGAGTAAAATGCATTTGCTCCCGCGTAGAATAAAGCGCTTTCTCCCATGCTTTTCCCGTAGTATATCTACAATCCCCGGCCATCAATTCGCATGTTTTCTTAAACAGGTCAGAGACCGGCTGTGAAGTTCTTTCCCCAGTACGCAGAAGAGCTTCCGGAAGAAGAGTAGAAGCATATATTATTTCCATTTCGAGCATCAGAAGAGCGGAATTAAGGGTTCGAAGATAGCGGGGACGGTACGCATACTTTTGAGACACCGTAATCCCATACCAGCCGCAGGCCAGTATCACAAAGGCAGCCCCGGCAATCTTCAGCATTTTAATTTCCTCCTTGTCTGAGGCGTAAAGGTCGGCGGAGCAGGTTTTTACCCGTAGTGCCGTCAATAATGCTCTCCACTGTCCCGACCCCCATACCCCTGCTTAAAACAATAATTCTTTGGAAAATCCCTTCCTTCAGAAGCTGCTGCAAACACGGGCGCTGCTTAAGTTCTTCAAAACTCGAAGCGTGAACAGTAGCCAACACGCCGACTCCGGCATTCAATATTTCTATAAGTGCTTCAGCATCGGCAGGCCTGCCTATTTCATCGGTAGCAATTACCCGAGGTGCCATGGACCGCAGCAGCATAATCATTCCCTCGGCTTTGGGGCACTTATCGAGGACATCACTCCTCTTCCCCACATCGTTTTGAGGTACTCCCCGGTAACAGCCTGCAATCTCCGAACGCTCATCGACTACTCCAACATTGACACCGGTAAAACCTATCAAAGGGTCGCCGTCGCTAAGCAGGCGAATTAAATCACGCAAAAGAGTAGTTTTGCCGCAGCGAGGTGGCGACATAATCAAAGTTCGATAAGGTTCCCAGCTTTTTTGATCTAAAATAAAGGTGAAAATAGAATTTGCACACCCTTTAACTTCCCTTGCAAGCCTTATGTTGAGCCCCGATATATTCTTCAGTGTTTTTACCTGTCCTTTATTTAATACTGCCTCGCCGACAAAACCTACACGATGTCCCCCGCTGATCGTCAAGTAGCCGTTCCGGAACTCATCCTCAAGAGCATAAATAGAACTTTGACTGATAAACTGCAGGGTTTGGTGAACATCTTCAGGTTTTACTTCATATGCACTTTTTAATTTCGGTCTCTCCTCACCTGCAAATATTTCCCCCAGCTCCGTGCACAGTTGAAGGGGTCGTTTTTTGCGCAGTCGAATTTCTTCGACCTGCTTCCAAATTTGATCGGAAAGGCCTTTTAAAATATCCCTCACTGATGGTGATAAAACCGGAAATATGTCTTTCTTAACTCTTGTTCCTTCGTCAGGCATTTCTAAAAGTTTGTCCTTGTAAACACCAGGCAACTTTGTCCCCCCTCCTGTATATATAAATATTGGAACATCTCCTAAACTATGCCAATTTAGAGTAATAAAAAAAGACCCGGCAGTTTTCCTGCCGGGTCTCAGCCTGTTGACAAAGTCATG
>DDHO01000048.1 GCA_002352935.1 Firmicutes bacterium UBA1874 | reverse complement strand
CATAATTAGGGGGCTAGCCCGATTTTTATCCTCCTTTATCCAAAATAATTCGTCCAAACTTTTACATAATACCCGCGCAAGCTTCAGGCAGAGAGAGATAGTTGGGTTGTATTTTTGAGCCTCAATCAAACCGATAGTCTGCCGTGTCACGTCAACCAGGTCTGCAAGTTCCTGCTGAGTATAACCTTTCTCGACACGCGCCAACCGTATCTTATTTCGGACTTTAAAATCGTCCTTCATTAAATTTTTATCTCCCCTAAAAAAATCTTGTTTTATATAAATGTAATATATATCTTACATAATGTCAACTATATTTTACATAATATTAACTATACAATTTTCTCCATTTTTTAATAATGAGCCGCACAAGAAAGCTGATTAAAATAAAACCTTACGTTTTTACTCTCCTTACTCTTCATCAGTAAAAATAAATAGTTCATCAATGGTAGCCCCTAATGTTTTGGCAATGGTATGCGCCAGTTTCAGCGACGGGCTATATTTTCCTCTTTTCCAGATGCACAATTGTTTCGCGCCTTACATTAACAAGTCTCGCCAGGTCTTCCTGGGTCAAGTCTTGTCTGACTCTGAATTCTTTTATTCTAGTCTTAAGTCCCATGGTTATTCCCCGCACTCGTCATAGTATTTAAGTGAGATTACAAACACCAGCAGTAGGATTACAAAATTCAATGGAAAAGCATAAGCATAAATTAAAGGATCCTTAAGGAAGGCATATTAAAAAGATAAATATTTTTAATCATGTAGGGATGTTTATAAAAATGAAGAATTACTGAAATAATATAGGAGTCTGTCGACTCGCAGAAGTAAAAAGTACAATACCATTTTAGCGTCGAGAAAAAAAATTGTGCTGAACCGTAATTTTGCCCTGTGAGAACGGTCAAAAATCTGTGGCGAACCAAACACATGTTGTGATCCGGTCATGAGACAGAAAGTTCAAGATGACCGGAAACCTTGTTTTAATAGGGTGAACAGCTGGTTAAACTTGGTGAGGAACCAGTGTCTAAAGGCGTTAAACGTATATAAACCAATTTTGCCTAAAGACTTCTTCAACAGTCTCGATTTTTATATTGAAATAAATTTGGCATTTAAAAAATATAGCTGCTCTTATTAAAAGTCTAACTAAGTTTTTTATGATTAAGCTTTAAGAAGCTAAGGAATTAAAGTTCATACTTTCAAAAAAAAATGGAGGTAACTCATGTATAGATTTTTTATGAGGGGGATAGGATGGGCCGCTGCAGCAGCAATTTGGCTTTTTGGTTTTGTTATCGGCCAGGATAAAACGTGGGGCTTAATTTTTGTAATACCTATTATTGCACTTAGTGCTTTTAATTTTTACAAATATTATTTAATGACAAAATAGCCTTTACACTTTAATTTCTCCTTTTTCGAGCAATTTTCCTGGGCCCCTCTTAATGTTAGATAATGCACCACTGACTGCGGTTGCGAAGATAAAACACTAATGCAACACCTAAGATACCCACACCAGAGGGAGGCATAGATGCCTGCGTGGCAGCCGAGCCCCGGTGTCCCTTTTCTACAACGCATCAGGAACCAGGCTTGGTATGTTTATAAAAGCTTGGTGAGCCGTATAATACCATCTAAATAGGGCAATAGGCCAAAAAAATCAACCACTAATATTACAATAGATTTTTACTAAAATATGGCTTTTTGTTTACCTCCATTCCACTAATATCGTATCACCCTCGCATATTTGTGAAGTAAAAGCACCCTCTTTACCGTTGATCTCAATATATAATTTACTAAAACGAGAGGGGTTTTTATTCTGTAAATTATTAAAGTCCATATAATTTAAAACATCAGCCAGTATAATTTCCTTCCCCGGCTTCCCGGGCATTTTAATTTCCTGTCCATTAAAAAAAAACATAATCGTTTTACCTCGGGACAAGGAATCTCCTTTCTCTTCAGTTGTTTCTTTGCTTGTTCTTTCTATAACTGTTAGTTCGTCTCCGTCGTGAACTACTGCGTCTAACTCGACAGTAGCATTGTTTAATAAAACATCATATTTTTTCTCACAATTGTAATTTAAGTAATGGAGTACCTCGCGTACGGTTTCAGGTATCCAGCAGTTAACTTTTGAATTGTCTTCCAATTTTTCAGTAGGGTGTACCAATTTACCGTTTACGAAATACTCCGGCTGGAGAAAAACTTTTTTGCCATTAACTTCTATACGCTTGGGATGAATTTCAGGTACAACGTCTGCAATAGT
The DNA here is from genome assembly GCA_002352935.1 of Firmicutes bacterium UBA1874. Lineage (GTDB taxonomy): Bacteria > Bacillota > UBA1874 > UBA1874 > UBA1874 > UBA1874. The sequence goes on along the minus strand of DDHO01000048.1, from coordinate 29,564 downwards.
GGCAGTGGCATTTGCCCCATCGCAGGCAGCTACAACTTCCAATCTATCACCCGGAGCAACCACAACCTCCAGGTCTACCTCTTCTCCATTTAATAAAACTCTTCCCGGCCTCGCGGCTTCTCCCTTGATAAAAGTTACCTTGCCGTTTACTTCTATTGAAAGAGCTTTACCTGGTTTTCCGAAGATATTGCGCATAGAAACTCCCGCCGCTAAAAGAACATCAGCTACCGTTGTCTTTTTTACATTCAACAATCTTACGGCACGGTTGTTGACATGAACAGTCCAGAAACCCATGGTCTCTTTATTTCCTGAAGTAACTGCAATTCCTAGAGGTGTTATCGACTGCGGGCCGCTAATTTTTTTAGTCGAACCTTTTACCTGGGTAACTACATCTCTCCCTCTAACAGCAACTCTTTCCGGAGGCAAATTTAATTCTTGTGCTATGTGGAATGTTAACCCCGGTGTCAGGCTCCCGCCCCCGATACAAATAACCGCCTGTGGAGAGCTACCGTTGATTTTCTGTATTTTCTTGCTAATTTTATATGCTAGTTCCTTTAAGGTTCCCTCAATACCAGCAATTACCTTTTCGCTGTCAACTTTTTTTTCGACACCTACAGCGTCTCTGTAGCTGATTTGTTTTTTATCAGCAAGCTCCTTTTTTATTCTCTCTCCAGTAGGAAAGTCAACAAGTAAAAATTGGCATATCGCCTCGGTAACCTTATCTCCTGCTGAAGATACCATCTCGTAGCCTGTTATACTACCATCACTGGTAATGGCTATATCAGATGTACCGGCTCCTATATCAACCAAAGCCAGGTTTAGCTGGCGCATACTGGGAGGTATAGCCACCTGGATAGCAGCAATGGGTTCAAGGGTTAAGCTGGCCATTTTAAGCCCCGCCTTTTTAAGCACCGCATCCAAAGAATCTACTACGGAACGAGGGAGAAATGTAGCTATTACTTCTGTCTCTATGTGATTTCCATACTGCCCGACGGGGTTGCCGATCGTACTCCCATCCAACCAGTATTTACGCACACTGTATCCTACGCAGTGGTATTCCCCTGGTTTTTTTTCAAGTTCTAAAAGAGAATACTGAGCTGACTGCACAGCTTCAATCTCTAGTGCCAAAATTTGTTCACCGGTAATGGCCTGGAGAAGATTGATGTCCTTTTTTGCATGGCCGAAAGCTGTTTTAAGAGATCTACCGGCAGCTGCAACCGAAGCTTCCGTTAGTTCGTACCCTATTTTTTTTTCCAGCTTTTCCTTTATATGCTGGACAACTCGGGACACCTGGGGAATATCGTGAATCTGCCCGTCAAACATGGACCTTTCTTCGTGTTCCTTAACAGCTGATGCTTTAATCTTAAAAGTGTTTTCTTGTTTTTCAACTATGATACCCACTACGGTCCTGGTCCCCACATCCAGGGCAAAAATTTGTTCCGGCATTAAGCTCACCCCACCTTTTTAGAAAGCCTGCCTGAACAAAAAATGGCCAACATTTTTAATCAAGCCCACAAAAACCTCAGCTAAGCAAGCACATTCCATATTAAGAAGATTATAAATTTATAACTAAAAGCTTCTTTCTCGAATAAAATCTGCCACCACGTAGAGAACATCCCTGGAGCTATTTCTCTTAATAGGAGCCAGATTAGACTTAGCTTTTCTTACATATTTTTCAACAATATTAAACGAATCCTCAATAGCACCGGTGTTCTTTATAATTTCGATTAACTCCCTGATCTCCGATCTTGTTTTCGTAGTTTTAACTAAAAGCTGCTGAAAATCACTGTTGTTTTTAGCCCGGGAAAGTGCAAAAATCGTGGGAAGTGTTATTATCCCCTGTTCCAAATCACTTCCAGCAGGTTTACCCAATTGCTGCTCATCAGCAATAATATCCAAAATATCATCAGTAATTTGAAAAGCCATTCCAATATAATACCCATAGCGTCCCATTGACCGGGTTATATAATCACGGGCACCGGCAACCAGAGCTCCCAGTTCACAGCTAGCAGAAAGCAATAGAGCAGTTTTCCTCTTAATACGTTTAAAATAGTCCCTCGGAGATTGATCGATCTTAAAGGCAGTAGTTATCTGCTGTATTTCTCCCCGGCACATCTCCACACTTACCCTGGCTAGAGTCCCTGCCACGCGGGGATCTTTGTAATTTGAAAGCAAAACTAACGACTTGGCAAAAAGGTAATCACCTGCATGTAAAGATATTCTATTACCCCATCTCGCTTTTACTGTCGGAATGCCTCTTCTGGTTAAAGAGGAATCAACTACATCGTCATGGACCAGAGTTGCCATGTGAATTAACTCCAGTGACGCAGCCAGAGGAATCAACCTCTCCAAACACCCACCGCAGCTTTTGCCGGACAAAAGGACAAAAGCCGGCCTCAGCCTTTTCCCTTTACCCTTTAACAAATGGCTTGAAGCTTCTGCAAGTAAATACTGTTTTGTATCAACACAACTTTTTAACTTCCTTTCAACTTTGTCAAGCTCTTCATGTATTTCATTAAATATAGGAAGACCATTCACTTATTTAGTCACCTTTTCATCTATGCGGTCTAGCTAAAACCTATTAACTCTAAATAATATTTATTATAAATCAGGAGACCATTAACCGGACAAATGGTAATAATTTTAAAGTTTTATATCTCAGAATTTTCAACCAGGCCTAAATCTTCGCCACTAAAATCTTATTTCCTTCTCTTTACTAAACAATGAAAAAAAAGAATATTTAGAAAAAGGATTAAAATTAAACTTTGTAAATTATGTCATTTATCAAAAAGCTTTTCCAAAGAACAGTAATTCTCTACAATTTTCTTGGACAGTTCTACCGCTTTTTCATCTTCTGCACGTATATGATGGCCAATCTCATGTAAACGTTCCATTGCTGTGTAGGTATCATAATGCACTAATATAACAGGAACACCTTTTTCCACAGCCTTAGCAAGTACGCGTACCTCGGGATACAGTCCTCCCGTAAGAATGAGAACAGATATACTTGTTTCCAGGGCCACTAAAGCAATGTCCGAACGATCCCCTCCCGTAATTACTGCTTTATTTGTTGCACGGCGAAGATAGCGAAGGGCGCTTTCAGTTGTCATAGCTCCAATAAGTACTTCCTCAACAATTTTATGTAGATTCTTTTCCCCGGTTAAAAGTTCACCTCCCAAAACTTCCAGATATTCTGCTACTGTTGGTGAAGAAATTTCGCTTATTTCGGGAATTATGCCCAAAACACAGCAGCCTTCTTCTTCCAACAAAGACTTATAAAGGCCCTCTGCTTTACCTAGGATGGAACGTGAGACGTTATTCAATATACACCCTGCAATTTCAACTTCAGAATCTTTCAACTGCCGGTAAAATACAAGCGATTGGTCCAAACTAAAATCACTTTCAATGCGTGCGATCAGTATTACAGGAATTTTCATGTGAACAGCCAGACTAAAATCATCAGTCCCTAAACATGCCGTAGCATAAGGAGTAATACTTCCATCAACAAGGATTAAATCCGAATCTTCCTGCATCTTTCTAAAAGCGTTCATTACCCTTTCTACCTTTTTTTCATTTACATCAAAAATCGATAAATAAGAAAAGCCCGCTGAAACAGGAACGATAGTACTAATATCTTGTTTGAGCCCCAGTACAGATTTCATAAGGATTGCGTCTTCGTCTCCTTCTGAGTAAGGAGTTCCGGGCATTCCTACCGGTTTAATATAGCTTACTTTCAAACCTGCTTCTTTAAACTTAAGGGCCAAGCCAAGTGCAACAGCCGTTTTTCCGCTCCTTTGCGTCCCAATTAGATAAAAACCTTTCAAGTTTTTACACCCCACCTTTACATAACTCGCTAATATTCATCTTTATGTCTAACGCTGCTGCTCCCTTTTCGTAAGCAATTAAGGGATTAATCTCCATATCCAATATCTCGGGAAAATCATTGGCCAACTTTGCGAAGCGGGCTATTATCTTAATAATCTTATCCATATCCCGGGGTTTTTCTCCCCTGTAACCACGTAATAAAGAGTACGCTCTTGTTTCTTTAATCATATCCCTAATCTCTTCTTCATCTAGTTTTTCCGCAAGTCGAAAGGATACATCTTTAAGCAAATTTACATATATTCCCCCCAGTCCAAAAGCCAGCAAAGGCCCAAACTGCACGTCACGATTCATGCCAATTATCAGCTCCGTTCCTTCCGGCACCATAGGCTGAACTTCGACACCGTAAATTGGAGCTTCCGGTAAATAATAACCCGCACTGTCTAATATATCCCGAAAGGCTTTACGGACTTCTTCGGCAGATTTCAAATTTAAACGCACACCATGTATATCACTTTTATGTATTATTTTCGGAGAAGATACTTTTAATACCACGGGAAAACCAAGCCTTGACGATATTTGTTCAGCCTCCCTGGCCGTTCGGGCCAATTCAACAGGTGCCACGGGTATTCCATAAGCCTCGGCAACCGCAGCTGCTTCGTTTCCCAGCAGCGTCAGACGATGTTCTCTAACAGCATCAAAAAACACAGCCTTAACCGTCTTTGCATCCACTTTAAAAGATTTTATAACCTGCTTCCTATCTATTTTATTCCTCAGTTCTGTATAAGCTGCCACTTTAAGGATAGCGTTTACGGCAGGTTCCGGAAAACTGTAACAGGGAATGCTGTTGCGCGTGAGTATCCGTGCTCCTTCTTTTACCTGCTCGCCGCCCAAAAAACAGACAAAGACCGGCTTAGAAGAATCATTAGCGATATTAACAATAGCCTTTGCCGTTTCAACCGGTTCGGTTACATCCAGCGGTGTAATTAATACTAATACGTTGTTTACACTTTCATCTGCCAGTATTGTCCTTAATGAAAATTCAAAACGATCTTTTCTGGCGTCCCCCAGGACATCAACAGGATTATATAAACTTGCTTCTGCCGGAAGATTTGTCCTCAACTTGGAAATCGTTTTCTTGCTGAACCGTACCATTTTCAGCCCTTTTGCTTCCACACAGTCGGCAGCAACAATCCCGGGCCCTCCTGAGTTGGTTATAATAGCTACTCCCCTACCCTGGGTTAAAGTTTTACCCGAAAAAGCAATTGCTAGATCAAAAAGTTCGCTCATTGTCTCAACACGGATAACACCGCATTGTTTAAAAGCAGCATCATAAGCACGGTCACTCCCCGCCAACGCTCCTGTGTGGGATGATGCTGCTTTAGCCCCTGCCTGGCTGATTCCAGACTTAAAAATAACGACCGGCTTTTTTAGGCTGGCTTTTGAGGACACTTCTAAAAACCGCCGCCCCTCAGCAACATCTTCAAGATAACAGAGTATTGCTTTTGTATGAGGGTCTTCGGCAACCTGCTCAATAAAATCAGCTTCATCAAGATCTGCTTTGTTTCCGAGGCTTATAAAATGAGAAAAACCAAGCCCTAGTGATTTGCTCCAATCCAGAATAGAAACTAGCATGGCGCCGCTCTGAGAAATAAATACTATATTCCCTTTTAAAGGAGTTACTGCACTAAAAGTAGCATTTAAAGAGCGATGCATATCAATAAAACCCACACAATTTGGACCCAGCAAGCGCATACTGTATTTTCGACATAGTTTTTTGAGTTTTTTTTCGCGTTCCAAACCCTCAGGTCCTATTTCTTTAAAGCCTGCAGTTATAACGATGAGAAATTTTACTCCAGCACGCCCACACTCCCCGGCAACTTCAATTACAGTTTCAGCCGGCACTGTAATCACAGCCAAATCAATGGGTCGGTTTACATCCAGAACACTTGGATAACATTTTTTACCTGCAATTTCTCTGCTTTTGGGGTTTATGGGATAAATGTCTCCATGAAAACCTGCATTAATAATATTTCTTAAGACGGAATTCCCAATTTTGCCCTTATGTCTGGAAGCTCCTATAATGCAAATAGAACGGGGATTAAAAAAAGCTTCCAAATCCGCCATTTATTTTCCCACCTTCATCATTAACTGCTCATTTTATTCATCCCTTTCCCGTCGTATTTTATTCATTTATGACCAGGCTACGGTGCAGTAAAAACAATGCATAAGCTGCAGCCTGCTCCTTAATCTGCAGTCTCCCGCCTTCAAATCTTTCTTCTATAACTTCTTGAAATTTTCCCCGAATATCTAGACCAATAAATACCAAGCCTACCGGCTTCAGCGGACTTCCTCCCCCGGGTCCGGCAATACCCGTAATTCCCAGGCCAATATCAGCACCAGTTCGCCGGCGAATACCTTCAGACATTGCCCTGGCTACCTCACTGCTTACCGCTCCGTACTCCTCAATAAGCTTCCCATCAACTCCCAAAAATTCTCTCTTCCAACGGTTATCATAGGCTACTATTCCTGCTTTAAAGTAGCGAGAACTACCCGGCACGTTTGTCAATCGATGAGCCAAGTAGCCTCCAGTACATGATTCAGCTACTGATATTATATAATTCCTTTTGATTAAGTCCTTCCCACAAACCTCCTCTAAACTCTCTTCTCCCTCTCCGTAGACAAAAACCCCCAATCGTTTTCTGAGAGCTTTTTCCATGTCATTCAATTTTTGTAACTTGTTTTGTGCATCATTCTCTGTCTGTAATTTGATATGAATTTCTCCCGTTTTTTTTATTACGGTCAGGATAGGGTCATTACTTTTTAAAAAATCTTGAATTAACTCCTCTAGCTCACTTTGAACAAGTCCACAAACGCGTAATTTGCGAGTAATTATCTTTTTATTCTTCAAATCAGTCATTTCTTTTCACCCCGGGTAAATTTATAAAGCTTCTATGTTTCGGCCTTTCTACCTGAAGCTGCTTAAGTCATCCATCTATTAACTACAAGTTGCTGAAGGTATTCTTGAAAGTCCTTCTTCAGTTCTTCCTTTTGGAGAGCTATTTCTACCGTAGCACGCAGAAACTCCTGCGGGTTACCGATATCATACCTTTTGCCCTCAAAAAGATATCCGTAAACATTCCGCTCCTTTGCCATTACCTGCAAAGCATCGGTAAGTTGTATTTCTCCGTTTTCTCCAGGAGGAGTATACCTTAATATATCAAAAATTTGCGGTTCTATTATATACCTACCTATTATGCCTAAGTTTGATGGAGAATTTCCAGGGCTAGGCTTTTCTACAAGGTTTTTTACTTTTAATACCCTCCCTTCCTTTTTTTCAGGTTCTATAATACCGTAACGTTGGACTTGAATGTAAGGAACCTCTTTTATCCCCAAAACCGTTCCACCGTTAAAATAGTAAAAGTCAATTAACTGCTTTAAACAAGGTTTCGGGGATATTATAATATCATCAGCCAGCAGTACGGCAAAAGGCTCATTGCCAATAAATTTACGTGCACTGTACACCGCGTCACCTAATCCTTTAGGCTGAGCCTGACGCACATAGTGAATTTCAACCATGCTTGATATATTGCGTATCATTTTTAATAAATCTTGTCTCCCTCTTTTTTTCAGAACTATTTCCAATTCCAGTGATCGATCAAAGTGATCTTCAATAGCCCTTTTTCCTCTGCCTGTAACAATTATTATATCCTCAATTCCGGAATTGACTGCTTCCTCGACAATATATTGAATAGCCGGCTTATCGACAAGGGGAAGCATTTCCTTTGGCTGAGCCTTGGTTATCGGAAGGAAACGGGTTCCCATACCAGCAGCAGGTATAACAGCTTTTTTGACATGCAATTTTTAACTCCGCCTTTCTGTATGCGCGATAAAAAACCCTTTTTCTTCCTTTATATTACTTTCTAAAATATTTGTGAAATCATTAAAAAAAGTGAAAAAGATCCCCTTTTTAGAGGATCCCTGTTAATTTTTTTAAAATTGGCCCCCGGCCAGCAATTAGCTCCCAAATAATTTAACTGTTCTTAGTAACCCGATCTTTCTTTTTCTGAGCGGACCGATCATCTACGAAAGTTTTACAGCAGGTTTCCATACAAGATTGTGCAGGAGAAGGCGGAGCCATGCTTGCCTGAGGTGCATCAAAACTATCAGGTTGGGTTTCTCCTACAGAATCAGAAGTAACTAATATTTGGGATGCCTTGCATACATTACCTTGAGACCAATAATGGCAATTGTTAACGCTACACATAATACGCGGATTTATTTTTTTCACCCCCTTTATACAAAGTTTTCCCTGTTTTCTGTTCTCTATCCAGCAAGGTTATTGTTAATTTCTTTTGAAGCATAAAGATAACTTTCTAAATCAGAGTCTTTGTAATATATGGACATTGTTTCTCGTAAAGTCAGATCATTATTATATAAATAGTTATATAAATGATATTTTTTGTTTAACAATTCAGCTCTCGCAATCCTTTTCTGAACAGTAGACGGTAAATAAACAGAATAGGTATAACTTCCATCCTTGAAAACCAGTCGTGTCCTGTAAGGTTTCATGTCAAAATTTTCTATGTATTTTAATTTGTCCAACACTATATATCCAGTTGTTCCTTCATCTTTACAAACGTTCTCTCTAATTTTTAAAGGAACCAAAATGACATTACGATGAAGAAGGAGAGGAAGCTCATGATGACCGTTTAATAAAATACTGCTTACCCTTCTTAAATCCGTAACATTCTTATAAAATACCCTTGCAAAAGCCGCAAGTACTGACTTCGTACTACGAGGATCCAAAACTGCCTCTCTTTGTACCAGCATAACCTGAGTACAGCTTCCTCCTCTGATATCTTTTACGGGGCCAAAGTAATTGACATCCGGCCAGGCTTTTTTTAAATTTATTTTACTTGTAAGCACCCGTCTCACCTCCACGATTATTTTAAACAAACATTTGTTCGTGTCAACGCCTATGGTCTATTTTTCTTATTATATTGACTATAATTATTATATTTTTAAAAGAAAGAGCACGGGTAATAATTAAACCCCGTGCTCTTTATTAAATTTTGAATTTATTTCTTTTCTTTAGAAGTAAACCATTCAGGTATCCATTTTTCAAGTTCCTGGCACCATTGAGCATATTTTTCGTCCCATTTGGGGGAACCGGGGTCGAGAGCCCTAAACGTGTCCAGGCGGTACATAAAACGTTCCTCGTCCTTAAATACAGCTTCCAGGTCAAAATACTGTTCGAGGTCAATTGTTTCCCATAAAAAGGTAAAAAACAGTTCCAAGGAACTTGGAAGAATTTCCGGTTTTCTATTCCTCATCCTTCGTGGAAAATAACTATACATGAAAAACTTTAACTCGCTTTCTGTTATAAACCAGATGGGCTTTGCTTCAAATTCTTTTAAATAATCAAGAAGCATATTAACATGATCCAAATGTATTTGGATATCTTTTTCTCCTTTGTCGAGAAGCCAGGAGCATAATTCCTCATAAAGCAGTTCTCTGCACTCTTCCTCTCCTAGTTCATCTAAGAAAACAGTTCCCTGCTTCTGGAGAAATTGTTTTTCCTCCTGAGCAACCAGAGACACTCTCCCCGGCTGAAATTCAACCAACCTTCCATCTCTCTGTAAAACCCTACTTAACTCATCAGGAGTATATTCTTCCCTATAATTGAATAAGGCGGCCATTTTTTTCATAAGCTCAAACAAAGAAGTTTCCTTAGAGTTAATCCTATTAACCGCACTGCAGGCTAAATCAGCCAACTTTTTATTAATCTTTTTTATCTCTTCTTCTTTCCGTTGCTCTCGTGGTACCTTCTCCCACCTAAAAATATTTTTAGGCGCGTCAACAACGGTAATTAGCAGGTCATCACCATAACAAAAATCGGTTTTTTCAAACCAGGTAGAGACATTTCTAAACTGGCAGAGCAGATATCTGCGGGGAACCTCTACATCGATACTTGCAGGATATACCGGAACCCTTCGGTCCTCTGAATCTAAAATTGTAAACTTAATGTCTTCAAAGGTCTTTTGTCTGGATAAAAGATCAAAACAAAAAATAAACAGCATTTCATTTTCTACGTTAAGGCAGCCCTGGGTTAATTCCAGTTCCGAAGGTCGATAGCGAAAGCGCGCGCCTCTTAAACAATGCTCCATCAAATCATATGTACCTCGGGCCACCCTCTCCACATAAGAATTGTACGAAAGGGCGCTGCGAATCTTTTTACCCGGGTTGCCTTCACCGAAATTATAAATCTTTTTCACGCGGTCTATCATTTCTGACAATGTCAGCGGGCCTCCTGCTTCTTCTAAAATTTGATAGATGGCGCGTGATAATGACATATTATTTTTTGGCTTCCGATTTTTGAAGCCCACAAAGACCCTTCCTTTCAATTTCTACCCTTGACATTATATTAAATATATAGGTATTTATTCTTTTTTTTCTAACAAATTTAAAATCAAGCTCCTTTAACATGCAGGCTAATTTCTCTTTGTTCCTTACGGTTTTCCGAGGAAAGACGTAGATTATCCCACTTTGCGCACTTGCTCCCCCACCTGCTGACGAGCTTTCCATCCATATATAGCTCATTTATCTCACAATCATTAGAACAGTCGCCACAAATAAAACTCCTGGGATGGTATTCATTTTGAGACACTGCACGTATTCCTCGGAATTGACTTGGCTTTCTATTTCTCAGCCAGTTCTTTCTGGCAAGGAGGGCTGCTCCCCACGCTCCCATTACTTTAAAATGCTTAGGTACCACTATGGGCATGTCTAATAAAGTTTCAAATGCAGCTTTAATACCAACATTTGCTGCGACGCCACCCTGGAACAGTACTTTTTCCTGTATCTTTTTCCCACGGGCAACATTAGTTAAATAGTTTCTTGCCAGAGCCAGGCACAAGCCTGCTATAAGATCTTCTTTACGGTATCCCATTTGCTGTTTATGGATTAAATCGGATTCTGCAAAGACACCGCAGCGGCCGGCAATACGTACGGGATTTTTAGCTTTTAATGCCAGTTCACCAAACTCTTCAATAGGAACATTCAAACGTGAAGCCTGGTGGTCCAAAAAAGAACCTGTACCTGCAGCACAGACACTATTCATATTAAAACCGCTCGAGACTCCATCCTGAAGAAAAATGATCTTGGAATCCTGGCCCCCAATATCAATAACAGTTCGGACATCTTTACTAACCTCCCGTGCCGCAACTGCATGGGCTGTTATTTCATTCCTTACCGTATCAGCACCGATCATTACTGCAGCAAGATGCCGCCCTGAGCCCGTAGTACCCGCCGCTTCAACTTTCAGGTCCGGACCCATTTCTTCTTCAAGTTTTTGAAAGCCCTTCTGTATTGCTTCCATCGGCCCACCATGGCTGCGTATATATTTATCAAATAAAATATTTTTATTATCATCCATTACAACTATTTTCGTTGTGAGGCTACCAACATCAATACCCATAAAGTAGTGCACAATCTTTAACCTCCCTGTTCGATATATGTTTCCAGCGCCTCTCCTCAAGAATGTCCAGGAAAGCCTCTACTCGAGTATGAAACCCTGCTTCCCCGGTCTGCTCACTGACAACAAGTGAGATGATGGGAATATCCAATTTTTCTCCCAGAGAAACCAAAATATTCTGGGCAACGATTTCTGGCATACAAGTAAAAGGTAGAAGGTGCACGACACCATCAGCATTTTTCTCTTTAGCCTTAACAGTAAGTCCTATACTTTCTATACCGTGCCCTCCAACAGATTCATTCAAATAAGGCTTTGCAGCCTCTATTAATTCCTCATGCCACTTCCAGTGGCTTTTCTTACGTAAAACGTGCTGCTCAAACCACTGCGTTGCAGACAGGTCCCCTTCAACCAGCACACGCGGGTACTCGCGGTCAGCAAGCAGCTTCTCTATATCTTGATTAACATAAGGTTCCAGAAGCACATAAATTTCTCCGACCAGCTGCACTTTAAGAGGCTTTGTGTCTATTTTTTTTAATGCAGCCAGTTCTTCAACAAATTCCGCAAATAATTTTTTAGTCTCCCCCACCCCGTCAGCTTGATCCACTCGGCGGACAAGTTTTCTAAACAACTTATCAGCGCTGCCCCTCTTCTCTTCAAAGGCACGTTCTACCCTCACCAACTTTTCAGCTGCATCAACTGCTGCCATTTTTTTGTATCCATAATAAATTCCCTTAATTATCTTTGCATAAGAAGCGTTACCTGAAGCTCTTTTAAGCGTTTTTGTAAAATTTCTCCAATTTTTCTTTAACGGGAATGGAGAATCTATTATTGCCATTTCAAACTGATAACCGAGCCTTTGTAAAAGAAGCTTTTCTATCTGAGCATACCATCCCAGCCGGCACCTGCCTTTTCCTCCAACCATAAGAATCATGTTTGCTCCCTTTTCCAGAACTTCCCTCATCTGCCCAAGTGTAGTAACAAAAGGGAAGCACATAAACTCGGGTGCAACTTCTTTACCAAGCTCTACCGTACGCCGGCTTATAGAAGGTGTCCTGACAACCTGCACACCGCATTCCTGCAGTGCAGCCCTTAAAGCCAAATCAAGATACCCCATTGAAGGAGTACCTACGACCAGCTTTTCGCGGTGTACGTACTTGTTTGCTTCAATTAAAAAGTGCTTATCCCCTTTGTCCTCTACCTCGCTTTTTCTTTTTTCTCTTAAGGCAGAAGCCGAAGTATCCATAAAGGCTTCCAAGCGAGTCACAACGCCGGCCTCTCCAGTATGTTCGTCAAGGCTCAGTAACAAAAAAGGAATTCCCAAGCGATCTGCTTCGGTTTCCAGCAGGCTTTCTAAAACAGATTCGGGCCCGCATTCAAAAGCTCCAACTAAAACCAACCTGTCAACTAGCCTGTTGCGCATTAGATGCAAAGCAGCTCCTAAAATTCGAGCTTCAAATGTCCACAGCTTCTCTCCTTCAAAAACTGTTCGCAACTGGCGTTTGATAGCCTGCTGTGATACGTTTTCCGCTGTTATAACCGAACCATACTTTCTGAGGTTATCAACGATCCGGTGGCCGACAAGATCATAGAGCAAATAAGAATGACCCATAACAGCAGTACGGGTTTTGGTCTCAACTTTTTTATTTAACCCTCGTTCAATATCTTCCAGTTTAAAACCATCAATAACTTTATAAGCCTCAACTGTTGTTAAACCATTTTCCAGCGTCAGCTTTTGAAATTGCTCCTGGCGTTTGATCCCTTCTTTCACTGCGTTTTTTATGTCTTTTTGAGGCCTGCCGAGCTTTTCCGCCAGTTCATCTATATTAGTCCAATACGGATATGATGCAACTTTGCTGTTTATTCTGGGTGACAAAATAAATTCCTGTTTTAAATCAAAAGCATTTCTAACCATGGACTCTATACCGATCATTTTGGGGCAAATGTAATTTTCAGGTTCCAAGCTGACCAAAATAGGAAGAAATAGAAAATCAACGCCTTTGTCAAGCAGCTCCTTTGTATGTGCAAAAAACAACTTGATTGAAACGCAAGGCTCATCAGTCGGACAACAACTCGTATTATCCAGCGTTTTCCTGCTGGTAGGGGTTGAAAGAACGATTTCCATATTTAAATAATCAAGAAATCCCTTAAAATAAGGATAAAGATAATAGTATGTCAGAGACCGGGGTAACCCCACCCTCATTTGCTTGCCCCCTTAACTCTTCTTTGCCAAAATTAATTCATTATTCCTAGGTTTATTCTATATCTTTCAATTATTTTCCTTCCTTAATTCAGGTCTTATTTTTAAACTAACCTTTTTCTTTGCAGCATAGTCATATATTCTTTATTGAAAAATAGAATTTTTCATCAGTTTAATCTCCCATCACTTTTATTATAAGTCGCTTTCTTCTCTGCCCGTCAAATTCTGCATAATAAACCTGTTGCCACGGTCCTAAGTCCAGTTTTCCTTTAGTAATTGGGATTATTACCTGGTGCCCTACCAAAATATTTTTCAGGTGAGCATCGCCGTTAGTTTCTCCCGTCAGGTGGTGGCAATATTCCCTGTCACTGGGAGCCAACCTCTCCAGCATTTCATCTATATCCTGAATTATTCCTTCCTCTGCATCGTTTACCCAAACCCCCGCTGTAATATGCATAGCGGAAACAAGGACCATTCCTTCTTTAATACCGGATTCGTTAACCGTCTTTTCAACTTTTTCCGTGATGTTAATGTAATCTCTTTTATTTTGCGTTTTAAAAGTCAAGTAAGCTGTAGAACACCGCACTTTTTCTCACGCCCTTTTTAAAATTAATACTCCAGGATATACCGTAACATTATTTTAACAAATAAAGCAAAATTAATTAACATTATTTATGTTCTTAATGTTGCTTCCAGCCTCCGGGTTTCACCAAACAGGTCTAAAGCATCCGTAATGTTACGTACCACAATATCTGCAACTTTCAAAGCCTGTGAAGAACAGCCTTCGGGGCCTAAAACCGCAATTCCCAGAGCAGCTTTTTCCAGCATGAGTACATCGTTAAAACCATTACCAATTGCAGCGGTGCACCTTTCCCCCAGACGCTCCAGAAACTTTCCCTTCAACTCCCCTATTTGGGTACCTTCCAGCACTTTCAACTTAACAGGAAGAGCTTCACAGGCTATTTTTGCGCGACCATAAGTGTCTGCTGTCAAAACTATTATTTCCAATTTATTTTTTAAAGCTTCCAACCTTCCGGAAACACCGGGAAATAGCTTCCCCCCCTCAGCCAGTGTCCCGTTAAAGTCTACCAGAAGGTACCTGATATCCAAAGCTTCCCTGCCGGGTACTTTAAGCTCGATTTTTATCTCCCCACTTTCTATATCGAAGTTACTTTAATAATGCAGAGAAGGAATAGCGCCTTTACCATTGAATATATACTATATTCTTTCATAATTAAAAAGAGGTGAGGACCGTAAATATTAAAGGTATGGCACATAAATTTACAACAGGCATAATTCCTGCGTTTAATGAAGCACCTCGCATATCCGAAGTACTGGAAATAGTGGTAGCCAGTAAAATATTAGACGAACTAATAGTCGTTGATGATGGTTCCAGCGATAATACTATGGAAGTCGCCCAGCGCTTCCCCGTCCAAGTATTAAGACACCATAAAAATTTAGGAAAAGGCGCAGCATTACAGACGGGTATAGAAAAGGCAAGCAGAGCTGAAATTTTTGTTTTTTTAGACGCAGACCTAATAAATTTAAAAGAAGAACATATTGAAACTCTGGTTGAACCCGTTGCCTTCAAAGATACCGCCATGACCATTGGAGTTTTTGAAGGAAATTCCAAAAAAGGAGTTACTTGGGCCCAGCATGCTTTTTCAATTTTAAACGGGCAGAGGGCTTTGTCCAGAAACTTTACAGATTTTCTTCCCGACCTTTCTGAAACGAGGTTCGGAGTAGAAGTGGTTATGACCAAATTTGCTCAAAAACATAATTGGCCTATTGAATACCCTCCCCTTGTAGATATAACTCACTATACCAAGGAAGAAAAACTAGGGCTTATCCCGGGTTTTTTATACAGGCTGCAAATGTATCAAGAGTGTTTAAACTGGTATTTTAACTACCATCAGTTAGAGCCGAAGATTCAAAAAGATACTACGAGTTCCGCCTGACCGACTAAACGTTTCTTTGAAGCATTTTCTTTCGCAGTTCTTCAAAAATATCACGGTAATAAATTGCATCATAAACCTGATAACCCGAAGATTCACAAATAACTGTGGGGTTAAGTGACCTGTATAATATTTCCTCGGCAAGATATTCAAACCGGGGCCCGTAGGTGTCGTCCCGGGTGCTGCGGTGACGTTTTTCACCTTTAGGGCCAAACTCAATGGGGCTGAAGTGAATGTGCAACTTTTCAAGCTTATCTTCGGGAAGATTGTCTTCTAGACAGTTTATTATATCGGCAAAAGCCTTTCGGTCATTCAATTTACCTTGAGAAACAGCATGAATATGTGCAAAATCTACTGCGGGCAGAATTGCGGGGTGCAGCGAGCAAAGCTTCAAGACTTCTTCCAAACTCCCTAACTGGCTTTTTTTACCCATAGTTTCAGGGCAAAAGAACACTTCAGGAGATTTGTCAATTTTTAATTTTTCTAACAATACTTGAAGAATTATCATAACTTTTTCCAGTGCGGCCTGCCGGCTCAGCTTTCCTAAACTTCCCGGGTGAAATACAATTTTTTCAGCACCCATTTCAAAAGCAAGTTTATAGGAAGCAACTAAATGCTTTAAAGACTTATCGATCGTTTCCTCGTTTTCACTGCATAAATTGATATAGTAAGGAGCATGGATACTCAGTGCTATTTCATGTTTTTCTGCCTCGCTCCCTATTTCACGGGCCAATTTTTCTCCGACTCGTACTCCCCTACCGCATTGATACTCGTAGGCGCTAAGACCTTTTTCGGCCAGCCAGGCCGGAACTTCCCTGGAAGACTTCCTTCCTTCTTCGTAAAATGCCGGCGAGTTGCCGGCGGGACCGAATCTTGTCACCGTCACACCCTCTCCGTGCTTAGGCTTTAACCGCACTTGCTGAAACCGCAGATGCACGTAAGGCAACCCTCTGCAAACCGAAGCGGTGCCCCGCATTCAGGGCAGAGTCCCCTGCGCAGAAGCTCCAATTCTTCCGCACCTTCTTCTCTTTCTACCTCTGTGAAATTATTAGGGACGACACTGTATTCAGAGGCAGCGCTTAATTCCTCAACTGTTTTTTTAGCAAGGGTTATCAACAATTCCTTGTCCGTTCCACCATTTTTCTTAAGCTGTTCCATTAAAACACGACCTATTATGTCGGGGCAGGATTTACCCACCAGACTTTTATCCGTTGCTTTTCTCCTCAGAAAATTTGGACAGCTGACGGAAGTAAGCTGGTCGATAATAGCTTCCGGAGCAATATTCGCACGGAGAGCCAGGGAAATTAAACGGCTTACACCTTCGGTAAACCCGCTGCACCCGCCTGAGGAACCTGTTGTTATAAAAGTTTCTATAATTCCCTTCTGGTCAGAATTGACGGTAATATACATTTTTCCGCAACCCGTTTTAACTTGTTCGGTTACTCCTAGAGTACGTTTAGGGCGTGGACGGGGATGAATTTTTTCTTTTAAGCACGAAGCTCTCTCTTTCTTTCCGGAAACAAGCACTTCTTTTTCACGGCTTCCTGCTCTGTATACGGTTACCCCCTTACACCCCAAACGGTAAGCCAATTTATAAACCTCTTTAACATCATTTTTTGTTGCCGTTTGGGGAAAATTCACCGTTTTTGACACCGCATTGTCACAATACGACTGAAAAGCTGCCTGCATTTTTACATGCCATGAAGGCTCGATTTCCAGAGCTGTCACAAAAATTTTCTTAACCTGTTCAGGCAAACTTACAACATCGCTCAGAGAACCGCTTTCCAACACTTGTTTTATAATATCTTTACCCTCTTCAGCCGTATAATTATCTTGAATATAGGAGGCAAACACGGGGTTAACTTCAACCAAACTGTCCCCATCAAGAACGTTCTTTGTATAAGCCAGGGAAAAGTACGGTTCAATACCTGAAGAGGTACCAGCAATCATGCTGATTGTACCTGTGGGAGCTATAGTCGTACAAGTTGCATTGCGCATGCTTGTCCCCCTGTGTATGCTACGTTCAATATTAGGGAAAGGCCCCCTTTCCTTTCCGAGTTCTTTTGATACTCTGTATGCAGTTTCTTGAATGCATTTCATAATCTTCTCTGCAAGTGATATAGCTTCGTTTGAATTGTAAGGTATCTTCAATTTGTATAGCAAATCGGCCCATCCCATTACTCCAAGTCCTATTTTCCGGTTTGCTCTAACCATTTCTTCGATCTGGGGCAGCGGAAATTCGTTAATCTCTACTACGTTATCTAAAAAGCGAACTGCCCATTCTACAGTTTCTGAAAGATAATTCCAGTCTACAGAATCTTTGCGGAACATATTGGAGAGGTTAATTGAACCGAGATTACATGCCTCGTAGGGTAGCAACGGCTGCTCACCGCAGTTGTGAATATAAAAACCGTTAGCATCAAAAGCATTTATTCCCGGGACGTTCACATCAAAAACTTCTTCAACTTTATCCGGAATTAACTTTTCAAAGGTAGCCGCGGGTATTTCTTCAATTTGACATTTTTCATTAGAACCCAGAGAATTATTTAATATTTTTTGTTGAGTATCAGAACAACTAGTTATTTCTGAAAATAGTTTAAAGTTTTCCTGAGATATAATAATTTTCTTCTGTTGTTCCTTATAAGCTTTATTTATAGATAGAGGGGAAAGTCTTATTACTTTCTCACCGCAAATCTTAGACGTAATGCCCAAACGTAAAAGCATCATCTGTATAATTTCTAATATGTGTTGACTGATTTGCGCCGGTTCGATTTTTATTTCCTGCACTTGATTAGATCTTACTACAGAACCGGCAGTTTCAAAAATTCCCTTTACAAAACCGCAGTGAAAATCATAACTCGTCCCTTCGGTAAAATGTTGCAAGAACCCGTTTTCTATAGCTCTTCCGAAACTTAAATAATTTGCCTTCTCCCTTGCTCTCAGGTCAAACTTTCCGCAGGCAACTTCTCCAGCCGCTATTGAAGCGCCGTTGACAATTTCCTCATTCCGTGTATCGATACAATCTACTTTTTTGTCAACACTTCCCCTGCCTATAACTACTCCCCAGTAATAACCCTCTTGAAAATCACCCTTTCCTTTCCATTTAAAACAGCATTTGTCATTTAATTTTATTTTATCACCTCTTCGGAGGTCTTTTGCTTCCACCCAGCACCAAGTGTGAGCACCCGCTGCCTGTTTTTTTAAAACTGCCACCTTGTGGTCACCTGTCAGCCGCAGCTGGTAACCTTCACTGGTAACTAGTTTATATACCATTTTAAACCCGGTTTTAAAAAAACCAGCCTGACCAGTGCAGTAAATTCTGCCATTTACCACCAATTCCTGCTTTTCTCCGACAAGGTGTTTTACCAGCCGGGGCCCCTTCCTGGTCATAACCCAGGTATCACCTACAACACAGGGATTAGTTGCCTCTATCTCTCCCAGTTCCGGAGTAGGGTTGCTCTCATTGAGACGGTCCAGGAAAATAATACCGGGCTCGCCATTACTCCAGGCACGCTCCACGATTAAATCAAAGACTTCTCTTGCTTTTAGCTGGTCGTACACCTTATCATTAAACTTCAGTTCATAAAAATCATCCCGTTCTAACGCCGACATAAAAGCAGCAGTCAACCCAACAGATATATTGAAATTAGTTAGCTCATCGTTGTTCTGCTTGCAGTTGATAAACTCAAGAATATCCGGATGATCGACTCGTAGAATTCCCATGTTTGCTCCCCGGCGAGTGCCTCCCTGTTTAATGGCCTCCGTAGCTGCATTAAAAACTTTCATAAAAGAAACAGGTCCGGATGCCACTCCACCTGTCGAACGAACAGGATCATTTTTAGGACGTATCCTGGAAAAGGAAAAACCCGTCCCCCCTCCGCTTTTATGGATAAGCGCCGCATTTTTAATTGCGGAAAATATTTCTTCCATACTATCCCCTACTGGAAGTACGAAACAAGCTGAAAGCTGCTTTAAATCTCTCCCGGCATTCATCAGCGTGGGACTGTTGGGAAGAAAATCCCATTCTGTCATCAGCCGATAAAAACGCTCTTGATAGTACCGTATTTCCTTGCCCGTCATGGAACTGTTCCAGGCTTTTTCTGCTTCCGCAACTGCACCGGCAACACGACGGAACATTTCTTCCGGTGTCTCAACAGGCTTGCCGTTTTTCTTTTTTAAATACCTTTTTTCCAGTATGATCCTCGCATTTTCGGTAAGCTTCAAATAATAATCCTCCTTAAACTTCTTTAAATATAGATTTTCTTGCACTACCTGATTTCCAACGTCCTCAATCTATTCACAGCCGCCGCAATCTCAAATTTCCGCGGTAACGCATAGTCACCAGGGTGCTGCCCTTGAAAAGGAGATAAAATATCGAGTCCATCTCTCTCAATATCGACTAAGATTCGTTCAATTATATTTTTTAAGGTCCTTTTTCCGTCCGTGTATTTTTTCAGGCCGTAATAAATTGCATCTCCTATGGCTCTGGTCTGACTGATATCCACAAGTTGTTCTATGCCGTAAAGAAGTATTTCACTGTTTCCGAAGCGAATCGTGTGCAAACTGCGGGCATCGATCTTAATTTTTCCTCCCCGGCGCGCATTGAAACCACCAGGTAGAGGGCTTCTTTCTTTTACAGCTCCAAAAGTGCCTCCTCCTTCTCGTTTGCGATTGGTCTGGTACTGAAGGGCTATTTGTTTTGCCCGTTTAGTAACCTCCCGGGGCCGGTATTCATCCATAGCTATAACCGTGTCAGCTACATCAAAATAGTCGCCGGACCCACCGATAACGATTACGGTGGAAACACCCAGCTCATCATATAACTGCCTTACTTTGTCAATAAACGGAGTTATGGGTTCTTTCGATTTTGCAATCAACTGCTGCATACGCACGTCTCTAATCATGAAGTTCGTGGCGCTGGTATCTTCGTCCAATAAAAGTACCTTTGCACCTATTTCTAAAGCTTCCATAATATTGGCTGCCTGAGAAGTACTTCCGCTGGCTTCTTCAGTTGAAAATGCATCCGTATCCTCACCGTTCGGTAAGTTTTTGATAAAAGGGGATATATTCACGCGTGTTACCCCCCTCCCGTCTTCGGCTCTTATTTTTACTGCTTCCAAACGGGTAATCACAAACTCTCTGCCGTCACCCGGTATATGATTATAAACACCGCGTTCGACAGCACGAAGCAGCGTTGACTTCCCGTGGTATCCACCGCCGACAATCAATGTAATACCTTCCTTGATCCCCATACCTTTTATCTCGCCCCTGTTGGGCGTCCTCATAGTAACCTCTAGCTCCGGCGGGGATTTAAAAGGTATTACTTTAGAGGACATCATTGGCAGGTCGCTGACTCCGCTTTTTCTTGGGAGTACAGACCCGTTAGCTACAAAGGCAACAAGTTTCATCTCCGAAAGTTTTCTACGAATGTGGTCCTGGTCCTCAATTAAAGAAACGAAGTTTGCCACTTCCCGTGCATCAATATTTTTATAGAACAAAGACTTTTCCACAACGGCAGGTAATTCTTCAAAAAACATAGCCCGGGCTTCTCCGGCAAGTACCCGCCGGCCGGAAGCCGGAAGCCCAACTGTTATTCTTGCTTCTACATAATCCCGGTTTACCACCAGAGCCGTTCGTTCCAGGACCTCTTGTCCACCGCAATCCACCTTAATCAGCCCGCTTTTGCCGGTGCCCCTGTTTCCCTTTACTTCCTTTTTAATCGTCCTCGCAAGCTGGCGGGTTAAAAAGTCTTCCAGCCCTGTACGTCTTGAATTATTAGAAAACAGGTATTCCGGAAAACCTGCCTGCTTCTGAGGTACCCTTACTCTTATCCGCGAAGGTGAGGCAAAAGGGTCTCCTTGAATATAATCACAGAAAAGAGTAAATTTTGGGAAATTATAATGCCCTTCTAATTCTTTGTACGACTTATAGCCTCTACCATCAATTTTTTGCAGTTTTTGAAGTAGCGTCGACTGCATCCAATCCTACCCCCTAACGGTAATTTTCGCGGGCATAATTTTTTATCCTGCACGTTAACAAGCATATATAAGATTAATTATTTAAACTCAAGCACCCAAAATTTGAGGTAAGAACTCAGTGAACAAACAGAAACAAAATAATAAAAGAAGAAAACCATTATTCACTGGTTTTCGGCAAATGACTCTTTGAGAATCTTCCTTCTGTCCGTTATTTTTCTCCCAAACCCAAAATGAGATGCATATTTATCAAACGCATCATGTCCGTTCTGCTGATGATACCTACCAGCTGCCCTTCTTGTATAACCAGGGCCCGGCCAGTATCTTCGGAAGCCAACTTCATCATTACTTCTACTGCCTCTTGATCCGGTCCCACACACAGGCATTTATCAATAGGGGTCATTACATCTCCTGCTGATACCTTGCTCCACTCACTTCTTGGAACATCCTTTACCTGATGGACGGTTATCAACCCCAGCACCCTATCACCTTCAATTACAGGAAAGGCACCGAATTTATAACGAAAAAACTTTTCAACCAGCTCATCAAGATGTAAATTTGAGGGAACAAAAACTACTTTATCACTCATAATATCGGATACTTTAACGTTCGCAAACGCCTGCTTAAAGATCAGCTGGCTGTAACTGCCCTGTCCTGCCTGGTAAACCATCCAACCCAAAAAAATATACCAGAGGCCCCAGATCCATTGATAATAAAATACCAAAAAAAAGCCCAATCCCATTGAGATAATAGCAAAAATACTGCCGATGGAGACCGCAATTTTGGTTGCATGGAGCAAATTTCCTTTGAACCACCAAATCAAAGCTCTTAAAAGGCGGCCTCCATCCAAGGGGAAAGCCGGTACAAGGTTAATCAGCGCCACAGTAAAATTAACACGAGCTAAAAAATTAACAGCCTCTGTGAAGCCCCTTTCAGGGGGTAGTATAAGGTAAACCATCCCGAAAATAAAGGCTAAAATAAAACTTGCCACAGGCCCGCTTATCGTAATTTTAAACTCCGCCGAAGGATGGTCAGGCTCTCGTTCCAGCTGGGCTACCCCTCCGAAAATAAAAAGAGTAATACGCTTTATAGGAATACCCTGTTTAATTGCTACCAGGGAATGAGCAAACTCATGCACTAGGACGGACCCAAAAAGAAGGAGAGTTGTTATAATACCCAGCGACCAGTATTCAACCTTGGTCAACCGGGGCATTTCGGCCGGGAAATAACCTTCTGATAGAGTAAAGCTGAAAAGGGCAAAAACTAACAACCAGCTTATGTGAATAGCAATATCAATACCAAACAGACGGCCAACTTTGAGAGAATTATTCACTTTTTCCTCCTTCTAGCAATCTCAGGCTGCCATTTTCAGGATACTTCGAATTTCTTTTTATGTCAACTCGAATTTCGATTTTTTTCTACACGCTACGTTTTATGTATCATACCAATTATACTTCCTCCTTTTTACGGAAAAATGCTAATTTAAAAAGCAATTTAAATTATGTATTTTATGACAGGGTTTTTTCACTTAAATTTCCTTATTGAAATTAAATTATATATTACATAACGTTTTAAAACCCTGGTAATAATGCTAAAAGTATTATTTAAAATTAGGAAGATGAATACATATGGAAGACAACCAGATACAGCTGCTTTTCGAATTAGCCAGCTTATACGGAATAGAGACAACAAACTATGGAACAAGCACCGACCGGCAGCATTTACATCCTTCCCCAGAAGCGTTGCTGGCAGTGCTGCAGTCACTCGGGGCTCCGGTGCAAAAATTATCCGATGTCCAAGAAGCGATAAAAGAATATAAAAATAAACAGTATGAAAAGTGCTGTGACCCAATACATGTAACATGGAATAAAAAGCCTGTCTGCATCAGGTTAAGCCTTCCTTCAGGGCACGAAAACAGCAGAGCCTGTTTTTTTATAAAAACGGAACCAGGAGAGGAACTCGAGCAGGTCCTAGATCTCGGCCTCTTCCCTGTCTCAAAATCGTTAACAACAAATAAAAAGCGCTATATTATAAAAAATATTACCCTGCCCATAAGTTTGCCTTTTGGATATCATCGTTTAAATATTTACTTGCTCGGGATCTCCCGCAGTACGCTTATTATCTGCGCACCTTTTAAGGCATATAACTTTCAGGGGAAAAATCGGGGCTGGGGCACTTTTTTACCTTTGTACGCTCTTTACTCCTACCGCAGCTGGGGAGCAGGTGACTTTACAGATTTAAAGTCCCTCCTAGAATGGACCCGCAGCTTAGGAGGCAGTATAGCAGGCACAGTCCCTTTTCTTTCTTCTTTCCTGGATGTTCCCTGGGAACCGAGCCCTTACTCCCCCGTCAGCCGTCTCTTTTGGAATGAATTTTACTTGGATGTAACCCGTATTCCTGAACTCAAAGAATGCCTCCCTGCCAGGCGTCTGTTAAATTCTACTGTATTCCAAAAGGAACTTGAGAGCGTACGGAAAAAAACCAGGTAGATTACCGGCGCATTATTGTGCTGAAACGCCTTATTCTTCAATACTGCTCAGATTATATTTTTAATAAAGGTTCAAAGCGTCAGAATAAATTACGAAGCTGGGCCGGCTCCAACCCTCAAGCTATTGAATATGCCCGCTTCCGGGCAGCTGTAGAAAAGCATCGTTCCGGCTGGCAAGATTGGCCTGCAAGGATGAAAAACGGGATACTGCGGGAAGGGGACTATAATCCCCGCATCGAAAAATACCACCTTTATGTCCAATGGCTGGCAGACGAACAGCTGCAAAACCTCGTAAAAAATTTTCCGAAAGAAACGGGTCTCTACCTGGACCTGCCTCTCGGAGTCCATAGCTCAGGCTATGATGTCTGGCGCGAACAAGAAACTTTCTGCTTGAAAGCAGACTGCGGAGCGCCTCCGGATTATTTTTTTCATCAAGGACAGAACTGGGGCTTTCCTCCTTTGCACCCGGAAATTATCAGGCAAAAAAGCTATAATTATTTTAGAGCCTGCCTCCACCATAATATGAAGTATGCCCGCACGTTACGCTTGGATCACGTTATGGGCTTACACCGCCTTTTCTGGATACCCAAAGGTTTTTCAGCAAAACAGGGAGCTTACGTAAATTATAATTCCAGGGAATTTTACGCGGTCTTGTCTCTGGAATCCCACCGGCATAAAACTTCCATAGTAGGAGAAGACCTGGGTACAGTCCCCAGATACGTCCGTCCTGCAATGTACCGGCACGGCATATCAAGAATGTACATACTGTCAGCAGAATTTAAACCTAACTCGCTGAGCGCCTTGCGGCCCGTATCCCAAAATACGCTCGCAAGCCTAAACACTCATGACATGCCGCCATTCGCCTCCTTTTGGCTAAAATTGAAAGAAAAAGAACGGAGGGCCCTTTCCTCTTTTTTAACCAGAAATGGTTTTCTGGATAATGCGAAAAAATATACAGAAAAAACCGAAGAAATCCTTGCTGCCTGTTTGGAATTCTTAGCCTCCAGCAAAGCAGAAACCCTTTTGGTAAACTTGGAGGACCTCTGGCTGGAAAGGAGACCTCAAAATGTTCCGGGACAAGATAAAAACTACCCCAACTGGCAGAGCAAGTCCCGTTATCACCTGGAAACGTTCAGTAAGATGCCCGCTGTGTTAGATATTCTAAAAAAGATCAATAGCTTGAGACAAAAAACTAATATGTCAATTTAGTTAAAAAGTTTATAACTTAAAGTTTTCTAAAGAATTATTGAGTTTTTTTGCACTGTCCGTTAAATGCTTAACTGACCCCAGAAATTCTTTAATAGAAGCAGTTTGTTCTTCAACAGATGCCGCAACTTCTTGACTAGCAGAGGAATTTTCTTGAGATATATCAGCTATAGTATTTATCAGTTTTTTCGTGTTTTGAGAATAATCTACTTGTTGAGTGGTGTACTCATTTATCTCATCAATTTGATCTACCATACCCTTAATAGATTGAGATATCTTCTCAAATGACTTTTCGGTAGCATTAACTACCTGCTCTCCTGCTATTACTGCTTTTAAATTATCTTCCATTTCACTTGCTGCCCTTTCTATTTTTTCCTGTACGTTATTTATCAATGAATCTATTTCCCCGGCAGAATTATCTGTTTCTCCAGCAAGCTCCCTAACCTCTTCAGCAACAACTGCAAAGCCCTTTCCATTCTCCCCTGCTCTAGCAGCTTCTATTGCTGCATTTAAAGCCAAAAGGTTGATCTGATTAGAGATATCGTTAATAATTAATGTAAAATCCCCAATTTTACCGGAATAATCCCTTAACTCTTTAATGGCACTAGAAGCTTCGTCAGTTGTCAATTTTATAGACTTCATATTTTCAATGGTGTTTTTTACAGCCTGGCTGCCGTCCAAAGCCTCTTTGCTTTTTTGTTCGGAAATTCTTTTTGCACGTGCGGTTTTTTGGGAAGTAGTTTCAATATTTAAATTTAATTTTTCTAGCTCCTGCACAGCTTTTTGTACCGCTTCATTTTGCTTTTCACTCCCGGCAGCAACTTGCTCAATTGCAGAAGCTACTTCATCAACTGATTTTGAAATTTCATTTAATGCTTTTCCCAGCTCATCACCAGTGCTGTCCACCTGATGAGCTATTTCTTTAGCTTGCCGAATAAGGCCCTTTAATTTTTTAATCATTGAATTAGTAGCTTGTCCTAGTTTGGAAAACTCATCCTTGCCCTCAATTTTGAGAAATTCTCTAAGGTTTCCTCCTCCAATTTCTTGGATCACTAAAAGGTGTTTATTAAGAAGATTCATAATCATTCTTTTAAATAAAAAAAAATGATATTACAAATACTACCACTAAAATATTTATAACGGAATTCATGTATGAGCCCAGCCCGATAAAATCAAATATTCCAGTTTTATTTAAAAACTTATTTATATAACTTGCTATGGGAGCGCTGATAATTAACGTGATTACTATCGCAGCAGTTAATTTCAACTTTAAACTGTTAAAAAAGTTTAGGCCAGTAATATCTCTAAAATTTTTTGCAGCAAATACCTTACCTTGCCCAGTCATTATTAAATCCCGCCCTTTTAATTTATCTTTACGAATTGAACCTCATAGAAGCTCTTCGTTACACAAATTAATAAACCTTTTGAAATTTAAAAAACATGCGCGATAATGCGACAAAAGTCCCAAAATTTCTGTTGTCGATCAGTACTTAAGTCCTAGCTATTTAAAACAAATATAGTCAAACTAAAATTATTAAATTCAAAATTCAACCCTAACTTTTTTAAGTAACAATATACGTTCTCTAGATATTTTTCGACATTATTCTGTTGACTATTGGCAATCATACTTTATAGTTATAATTAAATTAATTATTTAACTTTAACCCCACTTAAAGAAAATAAAAAAAAATATTTAAAAAAACCGCAACAGTTTCGTGATTATAACTTGATAAAAGGAGAATTAAATAATGGATTATTATAACGAACATAAATACGGTCGTACGGCTGAAATTAACATTAGATTATCTGAGTTTGAAATTCCTCCCATGCAGGACGCACTGCTTGTTGGACGAAAAGCTCCGATAGGTCCCGAAGCGGCAAGAAGAATGGTTGATGTATTGTCTCCAGACAACTATGATATTATTTCCCTTAAAGATGAACCCTTTGAGGCCGTGGTAATTAGAAAATCTTTACTAAATATGATACCTTCAGAAAAATTGGTCCCCTTAATTCTCGAAGAAGGGAAAATAATAAGTGATGAAACCAAAGTAATAAAAGCACAAATTAATATATCAGTATTGATAAAAAGGGCGTTAGAATTATGAACGCTGTAATTAACAATATTATGCAAAAAAATATTATTGTTGCTTCCCCACTGGAAAGCGTAGCCCAGGCTGCATGTCGAATGAGAAAATTTAAAATAGGATGTTTACCGGTTTTGAAAGAAAATAAACTTGTGGGTATCATAACTTCTAGTGACATCAGAGAATCACATTCCAACAGATTGGTAGCCGATGTTATGACCCGTGCAATCTTCACTATCGATCATCAAATACCAATTTGGGATGCGTACAGTTATTTAAAAAAACATAATATTGAACACCTCCCGGTTATGAAAGATGGTATCTTGGCCGGAATTGTTACTAAATCAGATCTCCTTCTGGAAATGGGCAAAAACATTGATTCCCTTACCGGCCTTTATACCTCTCACTATATCCAATATATTGGCAAAAAAATCTTGAGAGAAGGAAAATTATTAACGGTGCTTTTTTTCGATTTAAATAAGTTTGGCGATTTTAATAAAACATACGGTCATAAAATGGGCGATAAGTGCATTCTAATATTGAGCAGCATCTTAAAATCAGCCGTACACTCTACAGATTACCTTTGCAGGTACGGTGGTGATGAATTTTTAGTAATGACAACCCGTCCCATAAATAAAGCAAGCAAATGGGCAGAAGAAACAATTGATAAAATTTCACAAATATTTAGAGAAAATAATTTTAACGTACAAATTTCAGTTGGAATTTCTTCAGGACACCAAAGGCTTGCTTACGAAGAGCAAATATCGGCGTTTTTAGATAATCTAATTAATTCTGCAAGCTTAGCATCTTCAAAAGCCAAAAAAACTAACCGTTCCATAATGGTTGTCTGAATGCATTCTTTTTAGTTTCCATAAACTTTCTTAAATAAAAACAAACTTTGAGGGTACAACCGTACAATCCGTTCCACCCTCAAAGTCTATCTAAACCAATTAACTAAATTTTCTTAATTTAATTGAAAAATAGGCAAAATTAATTAAAGTTTATTTAATCTCCTCCAAGTCTTGAGCAGTAATTGTACCCTTTTGTTTTAGTACCTGGTTTATATAATATAACCTTGCCCCATAAAGGACATCGTCTTTATTGCTGCTCTTTAGTAAGTTTTCTATAGAAATTGAATTCTCTTTGTAAATTTTTATGTTTCCCGTATATTTATTCCACTGAAGTTGATATCCCAAAGCAGCAGCCAAAAACCGTACCGGCACCATAGTTACTCCGTCCATTACATAAAACTTTGCCGGGCACTTCTTTATGTTTCCGTTAATCCATGCTTTATTTTCATCAATCTGAAAATCCACAATTTGGCCGCTGTTAATGACAGATACTACATTCCTTCCTTCGTACCAGATAACCTTATATCCTAATAGCTCTGCTGTGGTTCGAAGCGGGACCAGTGTGCGATAGTTTTTAACAACGGGCCCTGCTTCATAAACCACCGGTTTCTCTTCAATATAAACCTTTACACCAGCTTTGCCCGGACCTGCTTCACCGTAACCGTTTGCAGCAAAAGCCTGATTTTTGCAGCATAAAATTAAACTGCAAATAAATACCCAGCTCAATACTTTTATTATTTTCATTCTTTTCATGCAATTCTTCCTTTCAACCTTCAAAATTCAAAAAATCTTTCACAGAAAATATAAACCCTTTTGCCACAAAAGGAGCAAAAGGGTTTTAAAGTACAATAACTTACACCATTACTCCCATCATTCGTGGGTACAAAATGGATTCGAAACAAGCAGGTTTCCTGGCTTGGTTTCATCACCCACCCTGCACCTTCCCAGGAAAACTTTCCCGGTGGCTTTTTGCAGGGCGGCTTCCCCTTACAGTGGCGAGACCGCGCTGGATTTCCACCAGCTTCCCTTTTATACCTCACAAAAGAGGTACCACTTGTTCCTATAATCATTTTATGCTGTTAATAAAAAATTTTAGAAAATCAGTTGATAGCCATAAGTATCCCTAAAAGAAAAACCGGCTCTTTATATAAAAGCCGGGGGATCTCTGTTTACATAATACAAAAATAACCACCCCCCTATTACCCGTAGGTAAGGCTTGCAACAGAAACAGGTAGGTCTCCTGGCTTAGG
Source organism: Firmicutes bacterium UBA1874 (assembly GCA_002352935.1). GTDB lineage: Bacteria > Bacillota > UBA1874 > UBA1874 > UBA1874 > UBA1874. The sequence goes on along the minus strand of DDHO01000048.1, from coordinate 259 downwards.
ATCATTAAAATTTCACGCCTTCCCACCCGGTACCCAGCAGTAAACAGATAACTGCCAAGTTTAGCCGGACAGTGGCCTTTTGAGAAATTTCTCCCCATCACAGTGGCGGGACCGCTCCGGAATCGCACCGGCTTCCCTTTTCACTTTACTACCCGTAAAGCACCTGCTCCGCAAACCATTGTTAATTTTTTTAAGATTAACATTTCTCATCCAATCCGTCAAGAGTGATCATAGTGTCCATAGTGTCAATATACTGTAG
>DDHO01000044.1 GCA_002352935.1 Firmicutes bacterium UBA1874 | reverse complement strand
GTAGGTTTTGTCAACAGTCTGAGTAACTCCTCTTTTAAGGGAGTTACTTTTTGTGATTTAAAACCCGCGGTCCTCTTTAATAAGAAATGTTAGTTAATACACGTTATTTTACGGGTTACAGGGTCCCACTGGACTTTTAAATCTAGGGCTTCTGCTACTGCCCTCAAAGGAAGCATAGTCCTTCCCTGGTAGATGCGGGGCGGTTGATCTAGAGAGAAGGATTTGCCGTTAACTACCATCATTCTTTCTTCCGGCCAGAGATCAATCCAGTCCCTTTCTTTAATTACTGTTACATTTTTTGTGCTACCTTCCCACAGAACGTTTGCATTTAAAGCCTCGGATATAAACCTGACCGGTACCAATACTCTTCCTTCGGAAATGAAGGGAGCTACATCCATATTTTGAGAGCTGTCGTTTATTTTAAACTCTTTTTCACCGGCCTTTAGTTCTATAACAACTCCAGGTACTGATACTTCTCCGGCTTTATGCTTGAGCCTCAAATCTTTAAAAAGTAAACTTCCGTGCTGTGCTCTATCGGAATCGTTTTCCAGGCTGACTACGTAAAAATGCTTTAATTTATAAGGAAAAGAAATCTGGTCACTTAAGTTTAAGCTAACGGTTTTCCAGCCCGACCAGTTGATAGCATCACAAAGATCGAGCCTGTGAATCTTGCCTGTATTATCTTCGATTTCCATCCGCAGCCACTGCTTGCCGTTGCTTCCGTAAACATCCAGTAGAATTGCTTCCGGCTTTTCGGCGGCGGATAAGCCGTTCTGTCCGAGGTTTATATAAGCAGCTTTTGTCCCTGAAGCTTCCCTAAAGTCATAGTCAAGCCTGGTAACGTAATTTTCCCCGTCAGGATCTTTTACCGCACTTAACGTCCCCTTTACTTCCTCGGGGTAAACCGAGAGGGATATCGGAGCTGTTTTTCCTAAACCCGATAACATGGTTTCTCTGCTAAGTTCCAGGGGCAGGGCAGCACTAAAGCCTTGGTAGCGGGCTACTACAAAACCGCACTTCTGATTGTTTGTTTTTTCGATTTTCAGGATCCCCTCAGGAGACACGGTTCCCTGCAGGCCGTAAAACTGCCATTCCAGGAGCGATGAGGGTACTTGCTTAGTAATACCCGTATCAGTTTTAAGTATTACTGACAGAGGAATTTCTTCACCTTCTAGAATTTTATCGGCATCTGCTAAAATTTTAAGAGAAGCTACGTCGCCTTTACCAATAACTTTAACTGGCAGGGTTTCCGTGATACTGCCGGCACTTGCAATGATTTTACCCGTTCCGGGCGAACCGGCAAAAAAGGTTCTGTTGCTAAACGTACCCAGATTACCTGTGACCTTGAAATTTATATTTAACTGCCCGGTTTCTACGGGATTATAATACTGATCATAAGCTTTTACATCGAAAGTTGTTTTTTCATTAACCAGCAGTATGTTGTTTCCTTGAAGAACTAGGCCCTTGAGCGTGCCCTGGGGTGCCTGAGAAAATACGCCGAGGGCGTTCACCACCGGCCTTTCCTGAGCCTGTTCAGGAGTAAAAACAAGCCGGGTGTTGTGCTCTCCCAGCGGTCTGGAAACCATAGTAGTAGACCCACCGCCGTCCAGGTTTAATGCTTTCCAGGAACCTATTGCTTTCATGAAACGGGACAAATCTTGAATGTTTAATCCTTTGCTGCCCGGGGCCCCGCCTTCGACACCTACCAGGTAAAGCTGGGAACCGTCTTTGGAAATTCCTACGGCAGTACGTGCTCTCTGCCCTTTAAGATCTATGTTGGTGCGCTGGTAAGGTATTACTTCTCCCGCACTTACCAGCAGTGAATGCCCCCCGATTATCATGCTCCAGTCTTTTGATGGCACGAGATTGTAACTGATATCTATTGGATCTCCCGGCTTAAAATTTTTTAAAAGAAACTCTGCGGCCTTCCCGTGTCCTCTCAATATTTTTTTCCCTTCTGGAACTGCCATGGCGAGGGGTTCACCTTCAGATATTTCGATAACCCTTCCGTTTTCTACAAGCATTTCTGTGGGTGTAGTATAGGTGTCGTTTGCGCGTGAAACACTACCCCACATATCATCATAAAGATGTAGTTTGTTAACATGACTGTGACTGCCTGTTGTTTCTTCCCAGTATGGAGCTTTGTTTAATCCGGAAAGTTCATAACGCTCTCCGTTTGGTGCGATTACGCTTCCAGTAAATGTGAATTTTTCTATGTATGCTTTTTTGTTGCTGGTAATCCCTAAAGCATACAGTCCTTCTAAGTTAGAAGGCGATGTAATGAGCCTTTGATTAACAGCAGTAGGGCCTATGGGAACTGGCTCTCCCCGAGTATTAAAAAAATCGCCGTTTGTTGCTGCTACAGCTCCGGTTTTTTCGGCCAGGACAGAAACTTTTTCTTTCTGAGTAAGTTTGCCGGCGGGAATTACTTCTACCTTTACAAAAGGATTGTTTAGATCTACTCTTATAACATTAATTCGGGCTTCCCGGGCTTCCCATATATATTTTTTTATTACGACGCCGGAGGTAACGGGGCTTTGGCTTATTTCGATCGGCTTGCTGTCAGTTGTTTCTGCAGCTTGCGCGGGGCAGGCAAAAATAATCATCCCGAAAATAAACATAGCTGTTATAAACCATTTGCATTTTTCTTTTATCATTATGTACTATCCTTTCCAGGCTGAGATTTAAAAATATGTAATATTTTGTAATTAAATGTTAAAAAATTAACTTTATTTTTAAATAAAGTTCTATCTTTTTTAATTTTTCCCTGTAACCTTTTATAACTTTTGAAATAAAAAAATAAGTTTCTGTGCCTACTTGCATTGACCGTATGCTTATGGTAAACTATGATAGCGTAAAGAGGGCAAAAAGTAACATGGGCCCATAGCACAACCGGTTAGTGCAGCGGACTCATAATCCGAAGGTTACAGGTTCGAGTCCTGTTGGGCCCACCATAAAAGAATGTTTTGAAGGCATTTTAATAATGCCTTTTTTACGGCCCGTTGGTCAAGGGGTCTAAGACACCGGCCTTTCACGCCGGTAACGGGGGTTCGAATCCCCCACGGGTCGCCATTTAAAAACTCACTCAAAAGGGTGGGTTAGAGTAAAGTTATTGTA
>DDHO01000083.1 GCA_002352935.1 Firmicutes bacterium UBA1874 | reverse complement strand
CTACAATAACTTTACTCTAACTATCTTCCGCATATTTATTTTTTAGGAAATCTTAATTTTACCCAACTATAAAAAAACCACGGCCATTTTACACTCCGTGGTTTTTTAAACTAAATCTTTTCAAGAATAATCTTATGATCGACCAACTGCATTTCCTTGATCCTAGCTCTTACCAGCTTTTTTTTACCGAAAATATCTTCCAACAATATTTTATCACCTTGCGGAATAACGCGGTCAACATCTTCTAGCAGAAGCTCTTCCTTTTCTTGGTCGTAAAGGTAAGCATTCGTTTCACACATCTTTCTCACCCTCCATGATTAATTTAATCTTTTTGACCAGTTCCTCTATTTGATGCGGCAGGGGTTCTCCTTTTACGCCGATAATTTCGACCCCGGATTTGTTTATTGACAGCAATAATTTTTTGGCCGTGCTCTTTGATATAGCTTCTGCCATTCGCGGCGTCAATTCACCGAGCATAGAATGAGGTAAAATAATCGCCAGCGACCCGGCAACAATATCTACCTTTGCTACATTTTGAATTACGGCATTTTCTCCGCTCGCGCCCTCATTTGCCCCCGCCTTGAGCATGACAGAAGTGGCCATGGCATTTGTTCCCAGAGCAATAATCTCTGCTTCGGGCGGTAATGTTTTGCGAAGCTTCTCGGTTATGTGTTTTCCTATACCACCGCCCTGTCCGTCAATAACAGCAATACGCATACTATTGCCTCCTGCAAGGCCGCAATAAAAAGAATTAAGAAAGCCTCACCTTCCAATATAGAACAAGCAGCAGACTTCCATAGTCTCTTTATCATAATAAAGTCTTTTTATAATAACAAAATAATAGCAAACATCTTAAACTTTAAATAATTGGTTTAAAAATGTAATCTCCTTGATTACTTTTGACAACAAAATTATAGCACAATACTCCAGAGTAAGCAATTAGGCTATTTTTAAACATTAAAATTATAAATGCAGACGGTCCTGTATGCTTTCTATCTTTTTAATATATTCTGAAGTAGTTAGTAAATTAGCTCCTAGTGTGTTCTTTAACTCTTTTAAAGCAAACTGATGGGCTTCCCGGTCAAAAGAACCTACTGCATCTCGTATTATATCTACTTTGTAATTAAGCATTCGGGCGCTTGCTGCAGTATACAGTATACAAATATTTGTACACACGCCTATTAATACTATACGTATAATTCCCATTTCCCTTAAATATAAATCTAAATCTGTTCCAAAAAAAGCACTATAACGCCTTTTAAGGATAATATAATCGTTTTCCCCGGGCTTAATCTCTTCGACAACTTGTCCGCCTATGGTGTGCTGCAGGCAGTGTTTAGGAAAAATTTCAAACTCGGCATCCTCATTATGGTGACTATCACAGATATAAAAAATAGGAACATTTTTAATTTTTGCCTTTTTAACAATCTTTTCAGCTTCTGACAGTACATTTCCTGCGACATCCCCCAAGTAAAGTGCTCCATTTTCGTATATAAAATCTTTCAGCATATCAACTACTAACAATGCCTCCCTAACCATGCCCTCCTCCTTTCTCCTTCAAAAGTTAGGCTTTTTTATCGCTATCCTGAGACAGGCTGGCCAGCTTCTCCGTATAATACTTTAATTTTTCAGTCACCAGGTAATGAACGCTGCCTCGAGGATAAGTGCCATCCTTTCGTTCCTTTCCCGCTGGTCTTCCCGTAAGAATCTCAATCCCCTGATCCACATTTTCGACCGCATAAATGTGAAATTTTCCGCTTCTAACAGCTTCTACAACTTCTTCTTTTAACATAAGTTCATCGATATTCTGCTTCGGTATAATTACTCCCTGTTCACCAGTTAACTTTTTTAACTTGCAAGTGTTATAAAACCCTTCTATTTTTGCCGTAACTCCTCCTACTGCCTGGACATTCCCTTTTTGGTCTACGGAACCGGTCACAGCTATTGCTTGGTTTATCGGAAGATCTGCCAGACTGGAAAGTAATGCATACAATTCCGCACTTGAAGCACTGTCACCGTCAATTCCTCCATACTGTTGTTCAAAACAAAGGCTGCCGTTCACAGATAAAGGAAATTTCTGGGCGTATTTTGCCCCTAAATAGCCGCTTAAAATGAGAACACCCTTGCTATGAATCCTCCCGCTCAGGCGGATTTCCCTTTCAATATTTATAACTCCCTGCTCCCCAATACAAGTAGTAGCAGTAATACGGCAGGGACGCCCGAAATAATAATCTCCCGTATCTATAACGGATAGGGCGTTAACCTGGCCCACAACCCAACCTTCCGTTTCCAGAAGTATTTTACCTTCATTTACCATTTCTTGCATCTTTTCTTCGTACATGTTTGAACGGTATTTTATCTGGGAAATAGCCTTTAGGACATGTTCTCCGGTAATAATAGATGCTTTTTCTATTTCAGCCCATGCGTCTGCCTCATAAATAATCTTAATAATTTTGTCAAAACGTGTGGTTAATTTCTTACTGTTTTCAGCAACCTCTGAACTGTACTCCACGATTTTGGCAACACCATCTCTGCTGAAATTTCTTAAGTTTTCCCTGCTGCATAAAGAGCTTATAAAGCAGGCAAGTTTGTGAATATTATCCGTGTTGTATTCCATTTCCGTATCAAAATCAGCTTTGATTTTAAAATGCTTTTCAAAATCTTCGTCATAATTAAAAAGCAAATGATAAATATAAGGAGAACCTATAATAATTACCTTAACGTCAACCGGAATTGGTTGGGGTTTAGAAGTAGATAGAGTAATCATTCCATATTGCTCGCCCAGGTTTTCCAATTTTACTTCCTGGTTATAAAGAATTCTTTTTAGAGCCTGCCAGCTTTCCGGATAAGAAAGAACATCTTTTGCACGAAGAATTAAATACCCCCCGTTGGCCCTGTGAAAGGCACCCGACTTAATCATTAAAAAATTAGTAGATAATACTCCCCATTCATTTTTATGTTCTATGCGTCCTACAAGGTTATAAAAATTAGGGTTAGATTCTATTATTACCGGAGCCCCACGGGTATTTCTATTATCCACCAAAAGGTTAACCTTATATCTTTGAAGGGTATTACTCTTTATATGACCGGCCCACGGCAAAACTGGCTCTTCGTCATCAGCATCCTTGCTGAAATAATCTAAATTGGCTAGAATATCTTTTTTTACATCTTCAAGGTAGGCAACAACTTTTTCGAATCTTCTATACCTATCTAACAGATCATCAATCAGGTGCCCTACTACTGAAAGTCCTTCCTCCTTTTCAAGCTCCTTTACTTTTTCTCTTGCTTTCTTTTCAATTAACTTGATTTGCCGGAACACTTTTAATGATTGAAACTGTACTTCTGAGGACTTCTTTTCCAACTCATCCCTGGTTTTTTGATCCAGTCTTTCATATTCTTCCTGGCTTAAGGCTTTGCCCTGAACTACGGGAATTGTCGTAAACCCGGAGCTTGTTCTTTTCAGAATAAACCCGCGCTCTCTTGCATATCTATTTAATTCTTCTAAAAGCATGGCATTTTTTTCCTGAAACTCTTTGAGAACAGCATTTTTTCTTTTTTCGAATTCCTCACTTTCGAAAACCCTGGGTATTTCCCGTAGCAACTCGTTAACTAATTCGGACATATCCTGTCTCAACCGGTAACCCCATCCAGCCGGCAAATTTATTGCCCGCGGCTGGCTGGGGGTTTCCAAATTATACACGTAGCACCAATCATCAGGCACCTTTTGTGTTGCAGCTATATTCTCTGCTACAGAACGAACATAACTCATTTTACCGGTTCCTGCTTGGCCAGCAACGAAAATATTATAGCCCTGTTTTCTTACTTTTAAGCCAAAATCAATGGCCTGCTCGCCGCGGTACTGTCCTATTATACCTTTTAAAGGCTTTAAATCAGCCGTTGTTTCCCAATCAAATACATCCGGATTGCATATTCTGCGTAATTTTTCCCATTGGACCTCTAATGCATTTAATGATTTGGACACCAACCAGATTCTCCTTTCCTTAATCTATGCTCCTCAAACTTTCTTACTTTCTTTCGTCAAAACATTAAAAAATACCTTTGTATCGAATAAATCTGTATTATTCTTTAACAAAGTATTAAAAAAAGAGGCTGCTGCCTCTTTTTTTAATACTTTGTTCAGCCTGTTGACAAAGTCATG
>DDHO01000019.1:6398-9146 GCA_002352935.1 Firmicutes bacterium UBA1874 | reverse complement strand
TACAGAAAATATCACACACTACTGTTATTACTTCTGATGAAAAGACAGAGTATATGTTGGTTGATTTTGAGAACCTTAGATCCTGCTATGAAATACATAAAGTTTAAGATAATAGTGGAGCTGCCGAAGACCATTCCTGGAAGCAGAAGAGGATTTAAGGATTTTCTTTACCACATCAACAAGGACAAGCAGTACTCTGCTAAAATCCTAAAGCTTAAGGAACCACGGCGAAATCCTGAGATTTTAATAATAGAGTAGGTAGAACTACTGGTCAACGCCCTGCAATAATCTGCGGAAGTTTTGATCCAACTCCTGTGGGAATCAGGTTTCGGAATTTCAGAAGACCTAACTCTGTGGTTTGAGGATTTCGAGACCGATTGCTCAAAAGATACACCTTCAGGACGGTGGAGAGTTTCCCGACCTTGCTGAAATCAAGAATCCCTACAACCCCCGAACAGTAAGACTATCTACCCAATTAATAAACCTGTTTTTTGAATATATGGTTGAATACCACACCGAAGAGGTCGATACTAACCATGTATTTATCAAGATGTCGTATAAAAACAGATACTGGCCGATGGAGTACGAAGATGTGAGTTTTTTAGGAGACCAAGGAAGAAAACCGGGACATATGTAACACCATATACTTTTCGTTACACCCATTTTGACCTTCTAGAAAACAAGGCTGGGGTTGAAAAAATGCAGAAGCTTGGCGGCTGGGTAAATGTCCAGACCCCGTGCAGATATACTCGCATTCGAGCGATGAGGAAATGCGGGAGCAGCAAGAGAAATCGAGAGGAATAATGAATTTAAATTATAAACAGGGAGGATGAAATATGAACACTGGCCACATAATACTTGTGCCGACACCAGATAAGTTAAATGAAATCAATGAATTTTTATTGGGATACTGGGGAAACGATGTATGGAATATTAGAGACGACGTTCGACCACTTCCGGTTAAGAATGATGGGGCTTTGCGTGCGGAAGAAGTGAGTGCGGTCTTTCCAGCCCGTGCTTTTCCATAACCTCAACGTTGCTCATTACGTCTTTCGGATCCCCGTCAGCAACAACTTCGCCCCTGTCCAGTAAAATCACCCTGCTGCAGACCTCGAGGATAAATTCCAGGTCGTGGGATGCGATAAGCATGGTTTCCCGCGCATTAAGCAGAAAATTTATTAAGCGGCGCCGGTAACGTATATCGAGGTTAGAAGTAGGCTCGTCATAGATGACGAGTTCGGGGCACATGGCCATGATGCCTGCAATCGAAACCATCCTCTTTTCACCGCTCGAGAGGTGGTGCGGGGGAATATCCGCCAGTTCGCGTATCATGGTAATATCGAAGACTCTCTGCACCCGTTCTTCAACTTCCTTTTTGGAAAGCCCCAGGTTTTGCGGGGCAAAGGCAACATCATCCTTAACCGAGGGGCAGAAAAGCTGGTCATCCGGATTCTGAAAGACCATTCCCACCTCCGGGTAAAACTTACCCGGCTTAACTTGCGTACCGAAAAGGTGCACACTGCCGGAAGCCGGCTTGAGCACACCGCAGATAAGCATAAAAAGGGTAGTTTTGCCAGCTCCGTTAGGGCCAATTATGCCGACGCGCTCTCCCACTTCCACGCTTATATTCATTTCTATTATCAGCGGCAACCGGTCCGGGTAGCTGAAAGACAGCCCGGAAACTTCCAGTGCAGTTGAACTTTTGCTTCTAGCCATTATTTTATCTCTCCTGTAGTTCATGATCTCAAAAACATCTCGGCCATTACAAAGAGTGCTGCTGCCAGGATCACAGTCGCGGTTCCAGCAAAGCCTCGCGAATATTCTATAAACTCTTCATCGAGCCGCCGTTCCTTATCCTGCTGCCCGTATCCCCTTAATATCATTGCGCTGTACACGCGCTCCGACTGCTCGTAGGCATGCACAAGCATAGTCCCGGTGAGAGAAGCGTAGGCGGCCCAGTTCTTCAAGCACTTGCCCTGAAATCCCCTGAGCCTCATGGAAGTCTGCATCGTATTTAGCTTGTTCCCCAGCTCAAACAGATAGCGGTAGGAAAAGAGTATCATATCCGCAAAGATAGAGGGCATTCCCAGCGAGCGCATGGCCTTGATGTTGGTCAAAAACGGTGTGGTACCGAAAAGAACTATCACCACTGTAAATATGCAGAAAAACCTAATCGCAATCAATAGCAGGTCAAGACAGCCCTCTTGCTTAACTGCAAGCGGCCCCAGGTTAAAAAGAATGGTTTTACCGGACATAAATGGCAGAACGGTGCTGACAATCAAGATAAAAAAACCGGGGAATTTTAACCGGGCAAGCAGAAAAGAAACGGGAAGCCCTGAAACAGCGTAAATAACCCCAGTAGCAATAAGCATTAATGGTAAAAGGTACAGACTCTGCACAAACGAAAAGGCAAATATCAATACCAGGAAAGCTATTAGCTTATATCTAGGGTCCCAGCGGTGCAGTAAGCTGTTCAGGTATGCATATTTATCCGGTTGAATGTTCAACTCCTATACCTCCAGTAATTCACGCTTAACCCGCTGTAAAAAGAGTACTACTATTGAAGTAAATATTCCTTCTACCGCCATAAGCGGGATATAGGCCAGGGTAAGCATCTCGATGCTTCTCCGTTCTGCTTCAACATCGAGGTGCGCCGGAATGTTCGTAACCAGAATCAAAAATGCCGCAGCTGCGGCAAAGCCCAACCCCCCTGCACCGGCGAGAAAACCGAAAACCGCCGTACTAATC
>DDHO01000019.1:0-6191 GCA_002352935.1 Firmicutes bacterium UBA1874 | reverse complement strand
CCAAAACCCGCCGTACTAATCCGGTTTTCCCTGCCAAAAAGATATCGCAGGCGGAACAGGTGATAAGCTGCAAGCGCTGGGACCCCCATAATTACGGCATTTACTCCCAGGGTAGTGAGACCACCGTGCTGAAACATCGCCGCCTGAAAAAAAAGTCCTATCAAGATGGCAGGGAAAGCGTAATATCCCAAAACTACCCCCATAAGCCCGTTCAAAACCAGGTGAACGCTCGACGGAGGAACGGGTACATGTATTAGAGAGGCTACAAAAAAAGCAGCGGTCATAAGCGAGGCTTTAGGAACGCCCTGACGCGGGTTTCCCTTCCGGCTGATCTTGTGCAGCGAATACCAAGCGATAGCGCCTGCCGCGGCATAGCCCGTGAGGCAGACGGAAGAGGGCAGTACTCCATCAGGAATGTGCATCAGCTTCTCCTCCCCAAGAAGAATAGCCCCGTTCCGATAAGTCCCCATATTACGCATGCCGTCATGATCAGCATCTGGAGTGTGGTAAACCCCGTACTGTCCGAAGTTTGAGCGTTCTCTTCAGCCGTGATATGGATCATGCCTCCGTGCCCGGCCTTACGTACCTGGATGTCCCAAGTGCCCTGCTGTGAAGGATCGGGGGTAAAGAAGTAGTTCCCGTTTTTGTCGCATTTTCCTATCGACCAGGGTTCGCTCGGGTTATCCGGAGCATAGATAATTACCTGCGCCTCGCTCATCGGCTCTCCCGAATCGTAGCTGGCAGTTATCTTGTATACCTTCGAAGCCTGGTACTCTATATCCACCCCATGGCCGAAAGCAGCGTCGGGAAAAGAAATCAAAAAAATGAGTACGGTAACTATAATAAAAGACTTTTTCATTTAAAGACTATCACTCCCTTACTTAAGAAAAATTCAAACAGGGGCCGGCAGCTTTTTCATAACGCGGAAAAGGCAAACGCCGGCCCCGCCCGAAAAAGGCAGATAGCTGCAACAAAAAGTATTTAGTGTTTATTCAGATAGTATTTCAGAGTGGCAGTGCCCTTCGCCCACGTGGCCCAGCGTGACCAGGCTGTGCTTGAGATTATTGAAAGTTTCCGCATCCAGCTTATCTTTTAGCTCAGCAACACTTACCTCAACCTTTCCGTTTTGAGCCAGTCCTGCAAAGGGAGCAAATCCGGGGGCTCGGGTATTTAACTCATCGTCTGCGGGCATACCCGCGTCTCCGAATATGTGGTCAAAATGGAAGGTCATTTCTAGCTCTCCCGTCTTGTCTTCCTTTACAAAGCCCTTGCGCTCATCACCGACATATTCACCGCCGGTATACTTGTATTCGGTAGCGTCCTTAATAACAAAATCTATGGTTTCTCCGCCTTTCTCGGCTTTTCCGTCAATAACTAGGGAATAACTTTTGGCGGGGCCCTGATCTGCATTTACCATTTTCCATGATAACGCGTTGTAGTGCCCGACTGGGGCGTCTTTAATCTTTCCTACTAATACGGGATCCGCATCTTCCCCGCCTTCTGCTAGATCCACGGTATGGATACCTTCTAGGCCAACCTGCGTTTTGGCCTTAACTTCCCCACCTTCTTCAGCGTCGTACGGCGGATCTGCTTGGTATGCGGTTACCTCAGCAAGATTTATATAAATATTATCGAAGGTAATATTCCAGCCGTCCTTGGAAGTAAAGCCCTTTCTCACGAAGTCCTCACCGTTGGCTCGGAATTCTAAAGTCCCGGTTTGTATTCCCTGTTCGCTGTTCTGCTCCTCTCCCTTTTCAGTGTTATTTCCGCCGCCTCCGCAACCGGCAACAAGTGCCAGTATGAAAATTGCAAGTACCGCAACAGATAATCTTTTCATCTTCTTTCCCCTCCTTGAATTTTTGATAATACGTCTTGACATCATTACCGAATGTGCACTTGACATAAAAATTTTTACCTGCAGGTCAACAAATACGAATACATACAAAGGGTAAACAATAAAAAACCACGAAAGACACCGCTCCCTTCGGGAACGAACGAACCTTCGTGGCCCTTATCCCTCCTTATCCCTCTACGTATTCGCTTTTAAAAAACCAAAACACACCCGGCAGATTCATTCTGCCTTTTAAATTAACTTTATTCGATATAAATAAGCATTTTCCTTTTTATTGCTAAAAATTTATCTGAGCGTGGATCTTCACCCATAAATCACATATCTTTCTTATAGTTTTCCCGTTCAGCCTCAAGCTTCCACTCATACACGTTTTCCACTAGCACACAACCGTGCTTTAGCTCAGATTGTACCTGGCAAAAGATATGCTTTTTTCATATTCTCTTTTTATTTCGTTTTTTTTACCTTTTTTCCCTGTCTTTTGGGAGCCGGAAAATGGGAGAAGGCCTGCGAGGAAAATAGAAGCTAGTATAACACTGCTAAAGCTACGATAATAACTTCCATAACTTCACCGTTCAAATTTTATGCGAAATAAAAAATTACAGGTAATATTTTAATCGAATCAGAACGGATTTTATATATAAACAAAGAGACAACCCGTTTGATACCTAGGTTGTCTCTTTCTCAGTCTAGATAATATATCATGCCATCTTCAAACTCCAACAGCAATTACAATGTTAAACTGATCGGAGCCGTGCTCCTCTCGGGTTCTTTCATAGCTATTCTAAACCAAACTCTGCTGGCGACAGCGTTGCCGCCAATAATGAGAGATTTGAACATTTACGTCACGAAAGCACAATGGCTAACCACCGTTTTTATGCTTGTTAACGGGATCATGATCCCTATTACTGCTTTCTTATTCGAAAAATTTACAACCCGTCGTTTATTTATTACTGCCATGAGCCTTTTTTCACTAGGGACCTTTTTGGCGGCTATTTCTCCAAATTTCATGTTTCTGTTAATTGCTCGCGTCATTCAGGCGTCGGGAACTGGAATTATGCTGCCGCTGGTTCAGACCGTATTTATGTTTCTCTACCCTATAGAAAAACGCGGGGCTGCCCTGGGAATGGTGGGACTGGTCATTGCATTTGCCCCCGCACTTGGCCCAACGATATCAGGGATTATTGTCGACAACTATTCCTGGCATTATATTTTTTATCTCATTTTACCAATTGCGGTTTTGGATATTTTCTTTGCAGTGTTTTCGCTGGAAAATGTAATTGATGTAACAAATCCCAGAGTGGACATCCCTTCTATAGTGCTTTCATCCGTCGGCTTCGGGGGCTTGCTTTATGGTTTCAGTACCGCGGGTGCAAGCGGGTGGGCCGGGAATGAAGTAATGATTACCCTGGCTGTTGGTGTTTTAGGACTGATCGCTTATATCCGGAGGCAGCTCGCTCTAAAAACACCTCTTCTCGAATTTCGAGTTTTTAAAAATACCATTTTCACTTTAGCTACGATTATAAGTATGATGTGTTTATATCTTTGATTGGGGCGGAAACCATACTTCCACTGTATATTCAGGATATGAGGGGATATAATGCATTGAAGTCCGGTTTATTACTGCTTCCGGGGGCTTTTTTGTTGGGAGTCATGTCTCCGATAACGGGTCGGATTTTTGATAATGTTGGAGCGCGGGGTCTGGCTTTGGTTGGATTCGCGTTATTGGGCGGAGCCACAGTACCTTTTACTTATCTTACAGAATCTACTTCAATTACATTTATGACGGTTATGTATGCCGCCCGTATGTTTGGAATTTCTATGCTGCTGATGCCGATAACTACAGCCGGATTAAACCAGCTGCAGAGGAATTTACTACCGCATGGAACTGCCATGATCAATACTATGCGTCAAGTAGCAGGTTCCATTGGCACAGCGGTGCTGATTTCTATAATGAGAAGTACTTCTGCCAATTCTTACGGCATGGCACCTCCTGAAGCAATGATCAACGGAGTGAATACGGCATTTATTGTGGCTAACGTGCTTGCCTTTATCGGCTTGTTCCTTTCTCTCTTTATCAAAAATAATCGACCTCAAAGGAAATGGTAGTCAAATAATTAAGTTTACGTCTATAGTTTTTTGAGGACCAACTTTGCCCATTCCGCAGCCCGTTCCAGTTCGCCTTCTTTCAGCGGCCCCTCGGAATCTTTTACAAAAAAACCTTCAGGCGGGACGACCAGCTGTCCTCCTTTTTTTTCGAGTTTATCTGCGATAGGTTTTGCAGCATATCCAAATGCTTTTACAAATAGCTTCAAAAAGCGTGAATTAACATCCGCCGCTGAAATTCTGGTATCAAAGGCTGAAACCTTTACGTTTTGAAGACCATTTGGAGGAATTTTATCTAAAAAGCTATTGATTGCCTTGGTTGGTTTAGAGGCTCTGGTAGGGGACCCCACGATTAATAATTTTAATTCCATTAATTGTTCGGGCCTGGTATCATTGACCCGTAAAGTTTCCACATTATCATAGGGTTGGAGGGCATCAGCCACTGCATATGCTATTTGTTCCGTGTTAGTAAAATATGAATCATATACTATTAATGTTTTCACTTGAATTTGCTACCTTTCTTTCGCTTTAAAAGTGTTGTTTTGAAAAAATTTTCTATATAAGTACTGTTAATAATGATTTTAAATCATATAGATAGTTTTTGTTAAGTGGCGTATGGTTATGTTGGTCAGGCAACGAAAGTTAGTTATGCTTTAAAATTAATAAAAATTTCTAGCAGGTTAGTTTTTAGGAAATTTTAGGTACCATTGGACTATCTTCCAGTCCAAATTTTCTATGTAATGGGGAAAACAACCAAAAAGGAGTGTTTATGGTGACACACTACCGGAAAGCCGCCGTCACTGCTGCAAGTATAGTTTTTCTTGCAATTTTCCTTGCTGCATCCCCTGCCTTTGCTGCAATTGGATTGGTTGTTGATGGCCAACGACTGGATACGGATGTACCTCCGCAGATTAATGAGGGTCGGACGCTTGTACCCCTGTGTTTGATTGGAGAAGCTCTGGGCATGGAAGTATCCTGGGAAACCGATATACAGGCTGCAGTGCTGCAGGGTAAAGGAAAACTTCTAAAGCTGCCCGTCGGAAAAACACAGGCTGAGGTTAACGGAAAGGCCGTAACGCTGGATGTACCTGCTGTTATTACCGAAGGGCGGGTCATGGTACCGGTCCGCTTCGTGAGCGAACAGTTTAAAGCTGAGGTGGAGTGGGATAAGATTAATCAGATCGTAAACATAACAACATTGGAGGAAGGAAAAAGCATGACTGAAAATGTGCCTGAAACCGGTGTGGAGACCGGTATTCCGACCGGTCTTTCCGGGCCCTACCGGATGACGGGAAGTGCTTCTGTCCTATTTCCCGGCGTGGTACCTCCTCAAACATCGGAAGTCACCGGTTGGTTCGACCTTGGTTTTGAGGAGGGGGATAAAAAAGACCGTATTTTAAAACGGGAATTGGAAGGAACCCTGGAAAAGCTGGTTATTCCTGAAGTGCTGACGTCAGAAATAATTCCTGACGGCACACAGAAGATGACGTTGGTATACTTCGCACTTTTACCGGACGAAGTGCAGCAAGGCGAATATGACCCCGAAACGGGAGAGTTTTGGATGGTTACGACACTCTCGCTAAAAATACCCGAAATGGGTTCTTTAAGCGGCCCCTATACCGCAGTTGCCCTTGAACGGGGAACACTTAACCCTGCTACAGCAGTTTATAAATCTCATGTATCGCTGACTGTCAATACCGGACCTTTTGCGGGAACAAATGTCCTCTTTTCTAAAAATGGGAGCCGGGAAGATTCACTGGAAGACATCCGCCGGCTGTTGGAAAAAGAGAATCTTACAGACGCAGAAAAAGAACGAATCAGAAATTATCTTAGAGAAAGCCATGCCAGCGAAGCAGAGAAGATTGAAGTTATCAGAGATCTCATCGAATTAGCTCAGGAAGCTTCAGGAGAAGCAGTTCTCATAACACCTCTAGAAGTTATAGATGCTATAATCGATGGGAACAGGGACATAGAAGAGCGGATGTACAAAACATATAGGGATATGAGAGCTGTAGGAATAATCGACGGTCCCGAAGACTTCCCCAACGGTACTTTAGAGCAGAGGCAGAAATATGAAATGCGCTATCTGCTGGAAAGGCTCAAACAGCAGTCAGTTAATCACTAACCCAAAGAATTTAAGCCGAAGTTAGAACACGAAATATATATTGAACAACAAAAAATAAAATCTCTTTAAAAATGCCGGGTTTCCGGCATTACAGCCTGTTGACAAAGTCAT
>DDHO01000012.1 GCA_002352935.1 Firmicutes bacterium UBA1874 | reverse complement strand
CCACCTCAAGATAGAAAATTTATTCTATCTCTTAGATTCGCTATGATAACTGAAAAAGCCTGCTGACATCATGACTTTGTCAACAGGCTGAAAACCCGCTAAAAAAGCGGGTTCTTTTTTTAATTAGGAATGAAAAAGGCTGAATGGGGTCCGGCTATGAATGCTCTTATGTGGGAAGTGCGGCTCTTTCCGTATGGGAAAATACCTGGCGGCTGGCTGGCCTGTATAGGTCAGGCATTATATATTGCGCGGTAATTCCACAGATTTTTGGCACCTTATATAAGCTAAATCGCCCGGCAGAGTTTCGGGAACAAAGATTACCATGTTTTTATATTTTCCTACCCCTTCACCGTGCCGGTTAAGGTCTTCTATTTTAATGGTAAGGAAGTTACCGGGTTCCAAGGGTTTGTTTATTAAAACGGCCTTTCTTTCTTTAATTTCACATACCCTTCCTTTTCGAATGTTTTGATGTTAGCAGATTCAATTAAAGTCTTAACTTCTTTTACACCTGGAAGCGATTATTCTTCCTGTTTCTCAGGGGTCCAAATCCATAAGAGAAGAAACTACAGCCCTTTTCCTTTCGGTCCCCGGGATATTTACCTTGCCATTTTTACACATACTCATATTGACTCCAGCGGTTTACTTGTGAAATTGTTTTAATAAAAAACTCTGGATTAAGTAATATTCCTCCAGAGTTTTTATCATGTTGAAGAATTTTATTTACAAATTTCATTAAAAAATTCTTTTGGGTGGTTGCATAAAGGACATTTTTCAGGCGGTTCTATTCCCTGGTGCACATATCCGCAGACGCTGCACCTCCAGCCGGTATCCGGGTTGTCCGATTTCAAAAAAGTATCGTTATCCAGTTTTTCCAGCATTTTGCGGAAAACGCTGGCATGGTTTTTTTCTGCAACGATCACGTTTTTGAAATAGGAAGCGGCTTTTTCTTCGCCCTCTTCTTCAGCAACCTTTAGAAATTGAGGATACATGTCCGTAAACTCATAGGTTTCTCCGTCAATTGCCTGTTTTAGGTTTTCCCTGGTATCTCCGATTTCCCCAAGCAGGCGTAGAATTAACTCCGCGTGTTTTTTTTCATTTTCTGCAGTTTCTTCAAAAACTTCAGCCAATTTGAGGTACCCTTCTTTGCGGGCGACCTTAGCAAAAAATGTATACTTATTTCTTGCCTGGCTTTCGCCGGCAAAAGCAGCTTTCAAATTTTCAATTGTTTTTTTGGCCATTTTTTTACCTCCTTAAAGTAATGTTGTTACAATTATGGTAACCGGAAATTTGGTTTTGTCAAGTAATAGCAGATCTATAATTTTAAAAAACCGGATTTGCGTTTTTCTTTAGTTGATATACATACAAGCCAATGGTAAGATCTACCCAGGTTTAAAGGGGTGAAGTATTATGAAGGTGAATATTATTAATCATACATACCTGTTTTTAGAAGGGACCTGGAATGCTAGAGGCCAATTTTGGGATGAAAATGGTAATTCCACGCCGGTTGAGGGTGAATCCGTTATTATCCATAAAAAAGGCCTTTGGTTAAATGAAAGCTGGATGAAATTATTGGCCGCTGACCCGGTTGTAATCAAAAATAATTATGAAATACGTCCTTTTGAAAAAGATATTGCTGCCTGGCGTTCCTTCAACCCTGCTTTGGGAATATTTCGCGGTTATTTTGTTGTAATTGAGGATACAATTATCTCATGTTTTTCTTCTGAAAATGATGGGTTAAAGGGAACGGAATGTCTGGTAAGGATCAAAGATACTAAGTATAAAGATAAGGGTTTTATTTTTAAAAAATACAATAAGCTTTCCTCTTGGGCAGTTGAACTGGAAAGAGTTGAGTGATTGCATATATAGTTTATTTTATAAGCAAGGTAAAAAGGTGGTGTCTATGCAGGAAGACCACATTTCCGTGTTTGATATGGTCATGTGCCTTTCTGATGCCCTGGACCTGATCAGCCCGGCCTTAGTCAACCATCATAAAAGAGTTGCATATATTGCCGACAGCATAGCCAGGGAACTGGGTATGCCTGAAGAAGAAAGAGTTAATTTGCTCCTGGCGGGAGCACTGCATGATACAGGAGCGCTTTCTTTAAAAGAAAGACTGGATGCCCTGCAGTTCGAAATTGCAGAGCCTTTAAAACATGCCGAACAGGGCTACGTGCTTCTTAAAAGATTTAAACCCTTTCAGAAAATGTCTGCAATCGTACGTTTCCATCACACTTACTGGGAAAGAGGGCGGGGAGAGGAATTCCAGAATATGAAGGTGCCGTTAGCGAGCCACATACTTCATCTGGCCGACAGGGTGAGCGTCTTACTTTCGGAGAATAACATATTGGGACAGGTTAGAAATATTAGAGATAACATCAATAAGCATAAAGGAACAATGTTTGTACCGGAACTGGTTGAGGCTTTCGACAATATTTCAGCCAGGGAATGTTTTTGGCTGGATTGCATTTCGCCGTACCTAACTGATATTTTGGCCCGCAGGGCACCAACACATTACGTTGAATTGAAAGGAGAACTTCTTTTCCAGCTGGCTAAACTTTTTTCGCGGGTGATAGATTTTAGGAGCCGTTTTACTGCTACCCATTCCAGCGGTGTAGCTGCTTGTGCCAGCGTTTTGGCGAGGCTGGCAGGCTTTTCGGAAAAGGAGTGTTTAATGATCGAGATTTCCGGTTATCTTCATGACCTTGGTAAGCTGGCGGTTCCTCCGGAAATACTGGAAAAACCGTCAAAATTAAATAGTAATGAATTCAATCAAATAAAAAGCCATACTTACTATACTTTTCGCGTGCTCGAAACGATCCCCGGATTGAAAGAAATTAATACCTGGGCTTCTTTCCATCACGAAAGGTTGGACGGAAGAGGATACCCGTTTCACTGTAAAAGCGACGAACTTTCTTTAGGGAGCAGGATACTTTCAGTCGCGGACGTTTTTACAGCTATTACTGAAGACCGGCCTTACCGAAAAGGAATGGGAAGTAACGAAGCTCGACGTGTACTGCAACAAATGGCCGGGGGGGCGCTGGACCCCTATATTGTTTCGATTTTGAATAGTAATTTCAATAAGGTTGACGAAGCCCGAAGAGCAGCACAGCTTGCTGCGGAAAGGGAATACGAACGGTTGAGGAACGAAATGGAATAGATATTAAAACCGGAATGCTTCTTTATTAAGCCCGGTTTACAGATCGTCATTCTGTGTGGCTGTAGTAAAAAAATTTTAAATTTAGAAAAAGGATGGAGGTTGCATGAAAGTTAAAAATTGTAGCTATAATAATAACTGCCTGAATGTTGAAGTTCGCTGGGGTGAAAGCGACGCTGCAGGAATAGTATATTATGTTCGGTATTTTGACTGGTTTACGGAAGGAAGGATGTTTTTTTTAAAGAATAACGGGCTGGATTATATGGAAAATTTTCATGATAAAGGGATAGTAGCTGTTTCCGTAAGCGCAAATTGTGAATATAAACGTGCTTTAAGGCCGGGAGATATGATCAACGTTAAAACGGAATTAACCGAGGCGACGCCTGCCAGGATGACCTTTACATACCGGGTGTTCAAATCTCCTGAAGGTGAATTGGCCGCAAAAGGGAAAACGGTACATGCTTATGTGGACGACAGCGGTAAGCCGTTTAACCTGCAAAAGCGTTTCCCGGAGCTCTGGAACAAATTGAACGGGCTTGTATCCAAATACTAATTAATATTTAAGTCTGGAGGTCGCAGGCCGTGGATGTATACGGACGAATATATTGGAGCCTGTTTATAATTTTAAGCTGCGTTTTTGTTCTTCTTTTTATATACTATACTTTACTACCGGGACCGGCTAACCAGGCTTCATGGCACTATTTTTCGGCTGAAGAAGTAGCTGCTGGCAGGGATTATCATCGAGCACAACGACTCGTGTTTATTTTTAGCTTTCTGGCAGAAGCCGGATTTTTAATTTGGTTTCTTTTTAGCGGCAAAGCGGGTGCTTTCGGCAGCTGGCTGACCAATTATTTCGACGGACGTTACTATTTGTCCCTCTTAGTTTTTTTTCTTTCTCTGTGGGTTCTGTTGCGGGCGGTCAATTTACCGTTTAGTGTTTATGGTGGTTATTTTTT
Organism: Firmicutes bacterium UBA1874; assembly: GCA_002352935.1. Classification (GTDB taxonomy): domain Bacteria; phylum Bacillota; class UBA1874; order UBA1874; family UBA1874; genus UBA1874. The sequence goes on along the minus strand of DDHO01000012.1, from coordinate 8,508 downwards.
ACAACAACGGTGGGGTTTTTCTACTCAAACGCTGAACGGCTGGTGGTTAGATTATTTAAAAGGCGCCGGTTTAAGTTTAATATTGTCCGGGATCGGTGTGCTTCTTTTATTCTGGCTTATGGACCGCCGGCCCAGTTCCTGGTGGTTTTTTGCTGCTGCAGCTTTGGGAATCTGGCTGGTTATACAAACCTTTTTCTGGCCCCTCGTCGTTGCCCCTTTGTTTAACAAATTCAGGCCTGTTACCGACCCGGAAATCAATCACATGGTACATCGGCTTGCTGATAAAGCCGATATTTCTCTGAGCGGTGTATGGGTCATGGATGCCAGCAGGAGGACTACAAAGGCCAATGCTTACTTAGCTGGTCTGGGAGCGAGCAAGCGAATAGTGCTTTTTGATAACCTGTTAGAAAACTACTCTCCGGAAGAAATTGAGGCAGTTGTTGCTCATGAAATGGCCCACTGGAAGATGGGGCATATTACGCGGGGCTTAATCCTCGGAATAGTCGCCAATTTTGGATTCTGGTTTCTGCTGTTTCATGTTCTTAGGCATACGGTAGAAATCCCTCGAGGGGGGTGCTACCCTGTCCACACGTGGGGGATTATACTGCTTTTTTTCCTGCTGATTTCGTTTTGTGCGAGTCCTGTACAGAACTACTTTTCGAGGAGTATGGAAAGAGAGGCTGACCGGCTTTCAGTAGAACTAATAGGAAATGCAGAAAATGCCAGAAGACTTCAGGTAAACCTAGCTCGTAAAAATTTGGCGGACGTATCGCCCCCTGCTTTTCTGGAGTGGTTTTCTTTCAGCCATCCCAGCACAATTAATAGAATTAAGCTTCTGAACAATATTGAATAAAAGAAAATACGGAGGGGGAAAAATGAGGTACCAGAGAGGCTGTTTGGGGAGAGTTTTTATAGCCAAGATTGGGCATGGCGAAGATGTTTTGCAGGAAATAAAGGCTATGGCTCTTAAAGAAAGAATAAGATCCGGGTGTTTGTTAGTGCTCGGTGCTCTTAAGCAGGGTTCTTTAGTGGCTGGCCCCGAGGAGGCTGTAATACCTCCCAAACCGAAATGGTTGCATTTTGGCGATGCACGTGAGTTATTGGCTGCAGGTACCCTTTTTTGGAACGAAAAAGAACCAGTAATTCACCTGCACGCGTCAATCGGGAAAGGAGAAAAGGCCGTTACCGGCTGTTTAAGAAAAAAGTCGGAGACCTACCTTATTATTGAAGTAATTTTATTAGAAATTTTGGGAGTAAATGCGAGGAGGATGCTTGACCCCCGCTACGGTGTTGAAGTCCTGAAGCTGCTGTCAAACGAGGAGTAGAAAATTTTTTATAAGCCAAGTATAGTCTTTAGTTTCCGCGCCTGGTTGCGGCTTACGGGCACTTCGCTTCGTTTGCAGTCGTCTACAATAAGGGTGTATGTCCCGTTAAAAAAGGGTATGATTTCATTAACTTTTGTTAAGTTTACAATATAACAACGGTGAGTCCTGAAGAAGTTCTTACCCTTGAGGCGCTCTTCCAAATCTTTAAGCGTAAACCTGGTACAATAAGTGTTCTGGTAGGATCTTATATAAACGTTGTTTTTTTGCGTAAAAATATAAACGATATCTTCTTGAGGGATAAGGAGGGTTTTACCTTCCTTATCTACGGGAATTCGGTCAATGATACTGGGTTCTAAAAGAGACTTCTGCTTCCTGAGACCCGGTCGGGCTACAGCCTGGTTTCCTTCCATGAGAAGGAAGACTTTATCCAATGCCTGCTGAAGCCTTTTTTTATCGATAGGTTTAAGAAGATAGTCTACGGCATTTACTTCAAATGCCTGGACGGCGTGCTCTTCAAAGGCAGTTACAAAAATAATATAAGGTGCCCGTTCTTCTCCCTGGAGGGCCTGGCTTAGTTCCAGCCCGGACATACCCGGCATGTTGATGTCAAGGAAAATAACTGCATAATCTACAGCAGACACAAGTTTTTTTGCCTCCCTGGCATCGGCAGCTTCGCCCAGCACTTCTATGCCCTCTATCTGTTCAAGCATATGGCGTAATTCTTTGCGGGCCGGATATTCATCATCTACTATTAAAGCTTTTAGTGTCATTCTATGCACCTTCTTTCTCATCGGGAAGATCCCAATTATTTTCTGCAGCTGTCATACTGGGGACGCGGACCCAAACTGTAGTTCCTCTGCCCAAGCTGCTTTTAAAAGTCAACCCGTATTTCTCTCCAAACATATTTTTTAATCTTTCATGGACGTTGTAAAGACCGACCCCATTTCCAGAACCGAAACCGGGCTTCAAAATATGGGGAATGACGTCCGCAGGTATACCTACTCCGTTATCATGAATCTTTATTACAAGGTCCTCTTTTTCAAGGTAGGCAGTTATCTTTACTTTGCCCGGAGTGGTTTTCGGTATTATCCCGTGCTTTACCGCGTTTTCAATCAAAGGCTGGAGACTGAGCACAGGTACTTTGTAAGAAATGAACTCTTCGGGAACCTCTTCTACAAGTTGCAGTTTGTCGCCAAAGCGTGCTTTTTCTAATACGAAATAAGTGTTGATGTATTCCAGCTCTTCTCCTAGAGTGGCAAGCTGGCCTTGCCGTTTAAGAGTGCGGCGGAAGAAGTTGGCCAGGTTGATAAGCAGGGTCCGGGCTTTTTCGGAATCCGTTCTACTGTACATGACGATAGTATTTAAAGTATTAAACAAAAAGTGAGGGTTTATTTGTGCATGTAAGGCTTCCAACCTGGCCTGGGTTACCAGCTGGTTTTGCCTGTCTAATTCTGCCAGTTCTACCTGCATACTTAAAAGGCTTGCTATTCCAAAAGCCAACCTTATGACGTGGGGAGGCAGAGTGCCATTTTTAGTTTGGTAAAGTTTAACCGTTCCAATAGTAATACCCCGGCATTTCAGGGGGACTATAATTGCAGCTGTTAAAGGGCAGTTGCAGCTTTTAGCCCTACATAACAGTTCACGGGTGGTCCGTACGATTTTATGCTGACCGGATTTTATCGCTTGCTCGGTGGCCTTTGTAAGGATACGATCTCCCGGGTGATGATGATTACAGCCTTCCCCTATATAAGCCAGAACTTTTTCCCTGTTGGTAATGGCTACTGCAGGAACCTGGCTGATTTTTTGAATAATTTCAGCTATTTTTTGAGCGGTTTCTTTATTTAGTCCCTGGCGCAGGTATGGAAGAGTTTCATCTGCAATTTGCAGCGTAGGGTCGATATGACCTCCAATATTTTTAAGAGATATTTTTTGAGTATTATAAACCCTTTTTACAAGCAGGTATATAACACTTAAATTACTTACGAATAAAAAGGCAGGCAGGATCCAACCGAAAGATTTAAATAAAAAATAAATTAAAATTTGTACTCCGCTTAAAATGGCGGCAAGAACTAATACCTTCCAGTGCAATCTTGGTCCTCCCCGTTAATCATTTATTGAATTTGATTCGATTAAAAAGTCTCAATCCTTTTAATTTTATACTCCAATATTTTTCAAAATACTTATCAGTTACCCTGAACTCCTCACAGTGAATGGTTGAGAGCGGCCCGGTAGAAATGTACCTGCTGCTGTATAAGCATTAAGTCTCTTAAATAATAAATATTAAATTGCTCCCTCAGCCTGCTGAGAAAAAATTGTAAAAGTTTGGCCGTTAGTAAGGCGTCGCCGAGTGCAGTATGGCGACCTTCCGGAGGCAGATCATACAGCTTTAAAAGGTGATCGAGTGTATGATTGGTCTCCTGCGGGTGAAGCACCTGTGCCAGCCGGAAGGTATCGATGCTGGGATGGCAGATTTTTAATTTGCAGAAATGTTTGAGCTTGAGGTTTAAGAAAGTTAAATCGAAGTTAATATGATGACCTGCCAGCACACTTTTGTCTGCCAAGTCAAAAAATTCAGGCAATACCTCCCATATAGTTTCCTTGTTTTGGACTGTTTTTGTAGAAATGCCCGTGATACGAGCTGCGGTTGTAGGAATATCTCGACAAGGATTAACTACACGGTAAAAGTACGGGTGCAGTTTTATAGTGCCGTTTTCTAACACTACCGCTCCCAGGGAAATTATTTCGTCTCCTTTATAAGGATTAAGCCCCGTTGTTTCAGAATCCATCACGACAAATTTTATTTCTTCAAGGGGGATGTTGGGTATGTTTCGTTCTTTAGGCTCCTGAATGTTATGCCTAATTTGTCTGACAATTTTCTCATCAGGCTTAGGGAAATTACCGTTAGGATAGCCGTAATTTAATATTTTAGTTACTTTGGTAAAAATGCTCATCTTAACACTTCCCTAAAGCAAAGGTCCGTGCTATAGGCCCCAATAATTTTTTTAATTTTAAGACAATTTATTAATCAAAGGATTTAAAGTATGATATTTAAATTATAATACTATACGAAATATATGTACAGTACATATACTATGACAATAATTTGAAGAAGGTATAGTATTTAAAATTCCTTAGCAGGTTTTTATTTTTTGGTCACGAAGTAAATAATGCTTAATTTTCGGATTAGATAGTTTCTTATTGGGATAAGATTTTAAACAAAGAACTAAAAAGGTCGGAGGAGAAGTCATGGTCAGAGGGTTGGGAGTAGATTTGGTTGAAATTGAACGCGTAAAAGGTGTAGTTAAAAGAAGAGAAGAAACTTTTTACAACAGGATTTTTACTGAAAAGGAAATAATTTACTGTAAGTCTAAGCCTTCGCCCGTTACCTCCCTAGCAGGGCGTTTTGCAGCTAAAGAAGCTGTTTTTAAAGCACTGGGTGTGAAGCCGGGAAAATGCAGGTGGAAGGAGATCGAAATCATTGTAAATAAGGTCGGAAGGCCGGGGGTGGTTTTATATGGGAAGGCGAAAGTCCTGGCGGGAAAAAACGGTATAAAAGAAATTTCACTTTCCATTTCTCATAGCCGTGACTATGCTGTTGCTTTTGCGGTGGCTTTATAGGGGGTGAGCTGTTGTTTATAACCACTTCTCATGAAATGAGGGAATTAGATCGCAGGGCTTCTGAAGAATACGGCATACCGTCTCTTGTGCTCATGGAGAATGCGGGGCTAAGGCTTTTTGAGGAAGCCAAAAGGCTTTTAGATGACAAGAGCAGAGGAAAAAGAGTTCTGGTTTTTGCAGGAAAAGGCAATAATGGTGGAGACGGCTTTGTGGCTGCACGCCACTTGATGAACAGCGGAGCAGAAGTAAAGGTCTTTTTGCTGGCACGCCCCGAGGATATAAAGGGGGATGCCCGTATAAATTTGAACATCCTGCAGAAGAGCGGGGGCCGTATTTATTCTCTAACCGAAGAAAAAGACTTGCAGAGAGCAGATATTTCTCTTCTTTACGCCGATCTTGTTATAGATGCTATTTTCGGAACGGGATTTCAGGGCAAGGCTACGGGAATTTCTTCACTGACTATTCAAATGATTAATGCTTCCGGGAAAAAGGTGATTGCTGCTGATCTGCCTTCCGGATTGGAAGCAAATACTGGTAAGGTACACGGCCCCTGCGTTAAAGCTACATCCACGGTAACGTTCGGCCTGCCTAAAATTGGCCTTTTTTTAGAACCGGGTGCCGGATATACCGGAAAGGTCTTTGTAGGAGATATCTCATTTCCCAAACAGCTAACGGAGGAAAGTAACCTCAAAAGAAGCCTTATAACGCGTAAATGGTGCGAAGAGCGGCTCCCGCGCCGTTTAAGAGACACCCATAAAGGAAATTACGGTAAAGTGGTTATAATCGGAGGATCGCAGGGCATGACGGGTGCTGCAGTGCTTGCAGCCAGGGGTGCTTTACGCGCCGGAGCCGGGTTGGTTTACCTGGGACTTCCTGCTTCACTGCAGGCTCTTGCGGAAATGAAAGCTACGGAAGTAATAACTTTTGGGCTGCCGGAAACACCTGAAGCTACCCTGAGCAAAGACGCTTATGAAAGGATCGTGGAACTGGTTCCGGGAAGTAGTGTCATAGCAGTGGGGCCTGGTATGGGCCGCCATTCGGACAGTATCCCTTTATTGAGAAAAGTAATTTCAAATACGAGAGTTCCGGTGGTAGTGGATGCAGATGGCCTTAATGCTCTTGCTGAGGATATGGATATGCTGGATTCAATTCGGGTGCCCCTGATCTTAACGCCTCATCCCGGCGAGATGGCACGGCTTACAAAAATGGAGAGTAGTGATGTTCAAAAAAACCGGTTAAAAGTTGTTGAAGAGGCTTCGCGGCATTGGGGAGCAGTAGTTGTTTTAAAAGGGGCTAGGACGCTTGTTGCTTCTCCTGCAGGGCAAACGTTTATTAACGTTACCGGTAATCCTGGAATGGCGACCGGGGGAACCGGGGATGTGCTGACCGGTGTAATAGCTGCTTTTATCGGGCAGGGGCTGGTGCCGCTGGAAGCAGCTGCTTTAGCAGCTTATATACACGGTGCTGCTGGTGATTATGTTTCACTGGAAAAAGGAGAAAGAGGCCTGACGGCCGAAGACCTTGTAGAACATTTACCTTTTGTTCTTCGTGCCTTGGAGAAGATAGGGGATGAATCAGATGCGTCCTGTCTGGGCAGAAGTGAACCTGACGGCTATAAAACGTAATGTTCAAGAAATAAGGCGTATTCTGGGTACAGATATAGAAATAATGGCTGTTGTTAAGGCGAATGCCTACGGGCACGGAGCGGTTGAGGTGAGCCGGGTTGCTCTCGAAGCCGGTGCCGACCGACTGGGGGTTGCTATTTTAGAAGAGGGGTTAGAACTAAGGGAAAACGGAATTTGGTCCCCAATTTTAATTTTGGGCTATGTACCACCTTCTCAATATGAATTAGCTATAAAAGAAAATATAGCCCAGACTGTTTTCGATCTTAAGCATGCCCGGGATTTAGCACGCTTAGCACAAAAAAATAAAAAAAAGGCTCTGATACACCTAAAAATTGATACAGGAATGGGTCGTTTAGGGTTTATTCCGGGAAACCGGGCGCTTAACGATGTGCTGGAGATTGCTTCTCTGAAAGGAGTAGAAATTGAAGGCATCTATACTCACATGGCGGCTGCGGATAAGGCTGATAAATCGTATTCGTACCATCAGTTAAGGAATTTTAACGATTTTACGGCCCGGCTGGCAGAGAAAGGCTTGTCGGTTAAACTCAGGCATGCGGCTAATAGCGCTTCTCTCATTGAACTGCCCGAAACCCGTTTTAATTTGGTAAGGCCTGGAATTACACTCTACGGTCTTTACCCCTCATCTGAGGTTAAGAGAAACGTGGTTGAATTAACACCGGCAATGAGTTTTAAGGCTCACATCTCGCATGTAAAGAAGGTACCTCCCGGATTTTCAATTAGTTACGGCTGCACGTATACTACCCGAAGGGAGACTATTGTTGCTACCGTCCCGGTGGGATACGCTGACGGTTATCCAAGAATTCTTTCCAATTGCGCTGAGGTGCTGGTCTGCGGCCGCCGTGTACCTGTTATTGGGCGGGTGTGTATGGATCAAATTATGCTTGACGTTACTTCAGTACCTTTTGTGGAAAAAGGAGAAGAAGTGGTTTTATTCGGTTCGCAGGGTGAGGAATATATTTCCGTGGATGAACTGGCTGAAAAGGCAAAAACGATAAATTACGAGTTGTTATGTATGGTGAGCAGCAGAGTGCCCCGCATTTACAGGGGTGGGTAAAAGAGTGCTTGGCTTGCATAACAAATAGTTAGCAGTTATAATAAAATATAGTTTTCTTTTCCAAAAGATTTATTTAAAAGTCTGTCTAAAAAGCTGAACCCCGGGAGGTGCCGTTTAGTGTCGGGAATTAAGCGGATTATGATCAGCTTACCCGAAAGCTTATTAAAAGAAGTGGACGGCTTAGCTTCCAAGGCAAAACGTAACAGGAGCGAATTTATAAGAGAGGCGATGCGTATTTATATTGATGAGAGGAAACGCTGTTTTATGAGAGAGCAGATGAAACAGGGTTACCAGGAAATGGCTCAGATTAATTTAGCCTTGGCACGGGAACACTATGAAGCAGAAAATGAAGCTCAGGAATATTTCGATAAAAAACTAGCGGAGTGCAAATAGATATGCAAGTTAAACGGGGTGATATTTTCTTTGCCGAACTTAATCCCGTTATAGGTTCGGAACAGGGCGGGACCCGTCCCGTTTTAGTTATTCAAAACGATATAGGGAACCAGTACAGCCCTACTACGATTGTGGCAGCAATTACAGCACAAATTCAAAAGGCCAAACTTCCCACACATGTGGAGATCGGATCCGATAAGAGCGGATTGGACAGGGATTCAGTAGTGCTGCTGGAACAAATCAGAACCATTGATAAAAGCCGTCTGAAAAAGAAGGTTGCTTTTTTGGATGAAGAAATTATGAGCAGAGTTAACGAGGCTATTGAGATAAGCCTCGGCCTTATGGATGTCTAGTTCTCTCGGTGAATGGCGGAAACGGGTACCTTGTTGTTTATTTTTTACCACTCTTCTTTAATAATTAAGTGATTTAAGAGGTCTACTTAAAGTAGACTTCAGCCTGTTGACAAAGTCAT
>DDHO01000030.1:6951-7176 GCA_002352935.1 Firmicutes bacterium UBA1874 | reverse complement strand
GGTTAACCAGGTGAGGAGACAGTGCGCGGCAGTGTTACGTCTTATATTAAATTTCATAAGGTTTGTTTATTGACCGGTATGCCGTGTAAGTCTATGAATTCAAGGCAGCTTATTAAAATTAAAAAAAAGCCTAGTCACAGGGTCGGGCTTGATGTTCGTGTAATGCACGTAACGCCGCGGGTCACTTAGGCGACGAACCGTTAGTTAACCCTGTGAGACCGGGCT
>DDHO01000030.1:0-6689 GCA_002352935.1 Firmicutes bacterium UBA1874 | reverse complement strand
GTGAGCCGGCCCCTGAGACAGGACGTCGAATGGGCCGGGTACCACGGTTTTTGCACGGGTGAACAACGGTTAACCAGGTGAGGAGACTGTGTCCGACGGCGTTACGTGCATTAATAATTTGTGATTTTTAAACTTTCCAGGTACTTGAGGTCTTCTCTCGCCAGGTCGTCAACTCCGGCCAGATCTTCTAGATGATGCCGGAGCTCATGCTTGAGCGTTTTCCAGATTTCTTCCCTTATTTCCCCGGGAGTCCGCCCGGCATACAACCTTTTAAAAGAACCGTAATAAAGTACAATGAGCCTGCCGATTCCCGGGCTTTCAACTATATACTCTCCCAACACATAAGTGGAAGGCGGGTGTTGGGGATCCCTCTTCACATCTTCCAATATAACGATACCCCCGTTGAGCTCCTCAAGCAGCCGGGGCGGTATTTTTTCTGCCAAACTGTTGCAAACTTCCCGGAACTCTTCAAGCGTGAACATGCGGCCGACCCCTCCACTTTAAAATCAAACACACAAGTTTTACTTTTAAGATATAATAAACGACTAACTGTCAAATCGTCAATCAGACCGGCAGGTTCAACCAATCAAAAAGACCTACCATTTTTAAGCCGGCATAAAATAGAATAACCACAAAAAGCAGCTTTAGCCGCTTTGCCGGCAGCTTATGTGCAAGCCCTGCGCCCGCAACAGCAGCCGGGATGCTGGCCCCTGCCAGTATAACAAACTGCAACAGGTTCAAATAACCCACCGAGTAAGGGGACAGTCCCGGTACCCCTAAACCGTTAAACAGGTAAGCCAGGGTGCCTCCTATAGCAACTATCGAAATTAATGCTGTAGAAGTGCCCACGGCCTGGTGCATTTTAAACCTCAAGGCAAGAACCATGACAGGAATCATAAGGGCACCCCCGCCGATACCTATCAGCCCGGAAATAAACCCCAGCGGGAACCCCCACAGGGCTAACCTCTTCCGCTCCCTACAGGGATTGTCCTCTCCGGTATTTTTAACCGGGACAGGAACTAACATTCTGACCGCTCCCAGGAGTACTGCACCACCAAAAATAATTTTAAGCACGCCGGCCGGCAGCAGGTGGGATGCAAAAGTGCCTCCCAAAACAGCCCCCGCTGCTCCGCTGATGCCCAGTATCTTTGCAGCATCCCATAAAACAGCTCTTTTTTTATGGTGGTATGCCGCACCGCTTAAGGCAGTGGGAATGATGACCAGCAAGCCGGTCCCGAACGCTGTCCTCACCGCAACGGCCGGTTCGATACCCATTTCGATCAGCACCCAATATTGGGCCGGGACCATGATAAAGCCACCGCCCACCCCCAGCAGCCCGGAAGCAAGGCCCGCGGCGCTGCCCATTACAATAAGGAAAATTATGAAGGTAATACCCATCTTCACCACTACAATTTGAATTAATCCAGCCATACTTCAAGGTATGACTTTTTTCAGCATAATCATTTTTTTGATTTTTTAAACCGTACTCAAAAAAACAATTCCATTTTAATACTAATTTATACATTTGAACAGCCACTTGTTATTTAACAACAATTAAAATTTTCTGTTCGCAACAAACAACATAAAAATCAGCTTAAATTCCAGGCACAGATTGTCGCCAACGCCGATTTCTAAAATTTAAATTCTTCATTAACTTTTCATTGAGTTAATTCATAGACTGAATCAGAAAAAATAAACTGACAGGGAGGAGATACGATGGGTGAAGCAGCAAGCAGCGGCGGCAACTTAGCCTGGAACAGAATATTTTTAATCTTCCTGTTGCTTCTGTTCTTTTTTGACTTCGACTTCGATTTCTTTGGCGGGAAGTAAGGTTTCAGGGAAGGGGCTGTCTGACCTCAACGTCCAACAGCCTCTTCAATTAATTTTTCCTTATTTGGTTTATCTGTCGCCTAAATAAACGTAACCCGCCGAACAACACAATTCTCTGATTCCTGGAGGGCAAGGTTGCTATAAGAAGACTTTGCCCTTTTGATTCTCTTCCACGAAATCGTTGGGGCCTCCAATCTGGAAAACCGGCTCCTTCTGACGCGTTCAATTTTAAAATAAAAATTGCTAAATGCTGCGGCGATTTAGTAGAATTGCATTCCTGCTGGAGGGCATACTAAAGAATGGAGATCAACCTTTCGTGGAAGACTTGAAGAAAATTCTGGGAGGAGCAGTTAACGCTTTAAGAACTATAAAAATACCAGAAGAAAAAATAACCGATCTCGCATACCTTACAGGCAATATGCTTGCCGATAAAATAGACCCCGGCAATAAAGAACAAAAGCTGTTAAATGATTTGCGGCTCGAAGCCGATAAAGAGGAATGGAAAATTCTGGCCAGGCTTGTTGTCCTCGTATCGAACAAAACGCCTAGAGAGTAAAATCGAATACCGCTGCAGGTCGGCTGTCCTCCAGGAGATTGAAAAAGAAACTATGTTTCCTAATTTCTTCAAAAAACAGGCTGTCGGCCTTCCAAATCTCACTAAGCGTTAATTTCCCATCCTTAAACAATTTTATAAAAATATCAACTATTTTGCCGTCAAATTGAAAGTACTTCCCCTCAATTAACTCTTGAAAAGCCTTTTCCAGCGGCAAGTTATTTATATAAGGCACAGGTTCCAAAACCATGGCATCAAAACTATCCGCAACCGCAAGCATCCTGCCTCCAAGAGTAATTTCATGCTGAGAAACCCCCCGGGGGTAACCCTTCCCGTCCCACCTTTCATGGTGGTCGCCTACATATCTTGCTATCAAGGGCTCTTTTAGCAAGTTTTTGATCATTACGTTTGCCAAATGAGAGTGGCCTTTTACAAGTTCAAATTCATAGTCCGTCAAACTTCCGCGCTTTAAAAGAACGGCCCTGGAGATACCAAGCTTTCCCAAATCATGTAAAAAGCCCGCTTTGATAATATCACGGTCTTCGGAACCCATCTCCGCCGCAAGGCGGTATACCAGGTACATCACACGCCAGCAATGAGGCAAAATTATTTTTGCGGTATATTGTTCCAGCTCTATCTTAGAGATAACATTCTCTATTAAATAATGAAAGTCCGACTTTTTTAAGAGGTCATTAAAATTCTCTTTATCCACCACGCAAAACCCCTTTAAAAATTTTACTTATTACTACTTTTTTCTACACAGAATTACAAACCCCTCCTAACATTAGGGACGGTTCCCAATGTTTTTTAAACTATTAGTAATCGTAACTAACTAACATTGAGAACCGTGCCTGAGGTTGCCGTTAAGTAAATATTTTTTAATAAAATCCCTATTGGGCAGAGGCGGGCTGTAAACATACCCCTGTATACCGTCACATTTTTCTGAAGTTAAAATTGATAATTGCTGTTCGGTCTCGACGCCTTCGGCTATAACTTTCAGGTTCAAACTGTGTGCTATCTCAATTACAGTTCTAACGATAAGCCTGTCACGTTTACTGGTTGTAATAAAATCAATAAAGCTTTTATCTATTTTTATTATATCAATTGGCAGGAACCTTAGATAATTAAGGGAAGAGTACCCCTTACCGAAATCATCCAGAATAAACCTCACTCCGGCTTTTTTAAGTTCCTCCATTTTCTGGACGACAATTTCTTTCTGCTGCATTGCTTCACTTTCCGTAATTTCCAGCATAAGATACCGCGGTTCAATTTCATTTTCCTTTAAGACCTGAATGATTATCCTAACGAAATCCTCCTGCATCAGCTGATTAATAGATATATTTATGGAAATCGGAATGGGAGTACATCCAATATCTTTGCAATAATTAATCTGCCTGCAAACCGTGTTGAAAACCCATTCGCCGATAGGGATTATGAGTCCGGTCTCTTCAGCCAGAGGTATAAATTGACCAGGGCCGATCATGCCTTTTTCTGGGTCCTCCCAGCGCAACAAGGCTTCGGCACTTATTAAATTCATATTCGTATCCACCTGGGGCTGATAGTATAAGGTAAACTCGTCAGACTTAAGTGCCTTTTTGAGCTTTTTTTCTAAATTATTTGTCAGATGTTCGAGCATATTATGCTTAAAAAACTTGCAATTAGTCCCGGAATCCTTTTTTGCATAGGACAATGCGACATTTGCTTTTCTTAGAAGCGATGTTGTGTTGCTGCCGTCCTTTGGATAAAGGCTGACGCCGATTTTTAAGAAATAATAAAATTCCTGTCTATTAAAACTTATGGGGCTTGAATTTTCCTGCGTTATTTTTAAGGCAATATCATTAATTTCTTTCAAGTTGTTTATATCTTTTACGATTAAAGCAAATTGGTCGGTATTTTGACGCGCTATCAAAATATTTTCACGTTTAAAGTTATTTGTAATTCTATCTAAAATTTTCTTTATAAGAAAATTTTTCATATCCTTTCTATCTATGATGTCAATTGCTTCTAAATCCATTAACATAACTGCAAACAACTTACCTTCCGACGAATTTTTTATTAAATTATCGATGTAATTTGTTAAAAATTCAACATTGGGAAGGCCTGTCAAAGGGTCATGATAAGCCTGGTATTCCAAGTTAGAAACATGTGCCTGAGCTGGCCTTCCATCATTTTAAAATTATTAAATAAAGAGAGAACTTCTTTTATTCTGAATTGTGGTGATTTCAGCACCCCGTCTTTTTTATCTAATATTTTTAAGGGAAGATCCTTAGTCAATACAGTCAATTGATTTAAGGTAGTTATTAACCATTTGGCCAAATGGGAGGCCAACAACAGGAAGATGATAACAACTATAAAAACCACAGACAGAATATTTATATAAAATTTATAAAGCTGATTTTGAAAAGGAGCGACCGGTACTTCTACAATCAAGTCCCAGGGAATATTCTCATTTATGGGCCTAACAACCGCAAAAGAAGACCCTTCCCAACGCTTCATTCTAGGCAGGCTGCTGTCGGAAGGGTACAAGTTAAAGATATCGTTATGTATCCGTTCTTTCTTATAGTTTTCTAATTTAGCAAATTTATCCAAAGCGTTCAGTTCCTTATAAGTAGTAACAACAATGTTTTTATTTTGATCCAAAATAATTATTTCTGCCCGGCTATTATATAAACCCGAATTAACGGTCTCAGACAACTTACTTAGATCCAATTCACCAAAAACATGCCCTTTTAACGAGCCGTCTCTGATAACGGGCACGCCTATAGTAAAAACTGGAGAAGAATTATCACTGTGCTCTTCTAAAAAAACGCCGGAAATAACCGGCTTTAATTCTGTTTGTATTTTTGTGCCATCGCCATCGCTCCCGCCAAATTTGTATCCTACCGCTCTTTTTTCGATATTATTTCGCGGGTAGTATTCAACTACAGAAGCCCGGTCATTTGTTATATATATACCCCGAAACTGGGGAAATAAGTTGCAGATTAATGCCAATTCCTTCTGCAGCCCGGGAGAAGGCTGCATGTTCTCTACAGATGGCAATTTAGCCAACTCCACCAAAGGTGTCAAACTCTGATCGTACATCTTACTTATATTCTTCGAAATATTCAAAGCGGTATTGTCAATTATCGAAATAATCTCTTTCTCTATAGATTTATATTGATGGTATCCTTCATAACTAAGAAACAACAAAGTCGGTATTAGAACAAAAAATATTAAAATACTGAATATGATATCGTTAAATGATATGTCACCCTCTGATTGCGAAAGCATTTTTTTAAGGTAAGGAATATAAAAGATTATATTGGCAACCATTACATTAAAAATGCCGTTTATGCTTTGTTTAAGCATGATAAGATAAGTCGCCGACAGATCCATGTTCAGGACGAGATAGTAAAACAGCCAGACAAGGGAAATCCCCATGCAGAGCCAGTAAATTAAATCAAGTATTATGAAATTTGCTTTTTTATATTTGTATATTTGCCCGACAAAAAAAGCTTCTAAAGTAAAGATTACGATTGCATAGGGATGATCCCAGAGAAAATAAGTATAACTGCTTGCAACAAAAGCAGCCAGGACACCCCACTTTACCCCAAATAGCCTGATAACTATGAACGTTACGATCGACCCAAATAAAAAGTCCACTCCAAAAAACAGGGAAATGGCAAAATAGTTTCCGAGAAAGCTAAGTATCAATAAAATGATCATAACTGCAGAGAACTGCCAGGAAAAAGACGCGGTCATTGTTTTAATGCGCAATAATATGCCTCCCCAAGGAAATTTTAAAGAAAAGTAATGCTTTAAAATTTTTCCTTTTTCCGTATTTCGACAATATATTACATAACACCTTCAAAAACTTAGAACAGGAGGCAAAATGCTCCATATGCTCGGGAATGTATTTTTATTTTACAGTAGAAAAATTCAATTTAGCCAGTAAACCGTTTATGGTGGGATTGTACTTATGATCCGGTTGGAAAATGTAAATTCATGTAATTATTTTCATTTTTTGATTCACCGATAAAAATAATCCATCATATAGTACATATAGAAAGATAAACCTTAGAGTACAAAAGGAGGGAGATATTATATGGGTTATGGTCTTGGCGGAGGAGCCAGCGCATGGAACAGAGTATTTCTGATTTTTCTGCTCCTTCTGTTCTTCTTCGACTTTGATTTCTTCGGCGGAGGGAAATGGTAAATTCTTTTAGATAAAAAAGTATAATCTTTTATAAAAAACCCCATCCTTTTTATTAACAAACATTAACAAGCAGCTCTCCAGCTGCTTGTTTCAGACTGTTGACAAAACCTA
>DDHO01000069.1 GCA_002352935.1 Firmicutes bacterium UBA1874 | reverse complement strand
TTATTTTGTTTTGTTATGGCTAACTATCATAATAACATAAAGGAGTTATTCTCTTTTATTTTTTTCCTACAATAACTTTACTCTAACTAAGAAACCCGTTTCCTTGCTATGGAGATGGGGTTGTGATATAATCAAAAATATGAAGGATCCCCCAAAAAAAACTTGGAAAGGTTGTGGTGCCCGTGTTTCTACCCGCCGAAATTTTTTGGAGGATTTTTGAAAAAACCGGTTCTATAACCGCTTATATTATGTATAGAAGATTATTGCTGCAGTAATAACAAAAAGTGATATTAAAATTATCAGGAATGGATAAGACCAAAAGGGGTTATTATATTAAGTCAAGTTTTTTAAATGCAATTTTAATTCAGAATATATAGGGAAAAAAGCTATGAACGGGAGAGTACCCGGTGGATGTCGTCTCCAGGGAGGTGGAAGCCAAGACTGGAAGCTTCACCGAGGACACGCCGGAGAAGTTCACCCGGAAGCTGCTGCCTGAAAGAATTTTTTGCGAGTAGGGCAAGACGGTTTTCCCCGTTACCGGAACAGCATGCAGGAACGTTAAAAATTCCGCTGCTGATAAAGTGAGCTTTTAAAGAAGGGGGTACGTTTTTTATTTATCCCGGATGGGCTTATTTATATGTGCCCTGAGGAGCCTTTAAAAGTTAATTAGGGTGGTACCGCGAACTAAGCTTTCGTCCCTGAGATGAAAGCTTAGTTATTTTTAATTGGGGATTTTTTAAATATCTGTGCAATATAGCAGATTCTTATGACAGTTTGGAGGTGGAGAGAATAGACATCCGTCAAGAGCTGGAAGAAATTAGGAGAAAAGGTTTGCAGGAAATTAATAACGCCGGGGATTTGGAGCAGTTAAACCAGGTGAGGGTTAAATTTTTAGGGAAAAAAGGTAAATTAACTTCTATCTTAAGAGGAATGGGTAAACTTCCGGTGGAAGAAAAACCGCTCGTGGGACGCCTTGCAAACGATATACGAAGGGATTTGGAATACGAACTTTTCGAAAAGAACACAGCACTTAAAGAAAAGGAACGAGAAGAAAGATTGCGGGAGGAGAGTATAGACGTTACTCTTCCGGGAGAAAAAATACTACTTGGAAACTGCCACCCGTTAACAACCGCCATCAATGAAATAGAATCAATCTTTTTGGGAATGGGGTATTCGGTAGTCGAAGGGCCTGAAATAGAACTTGATTATTATAATTTTGAAGCTTTAAATATTCCGTCAGAGCATCCGGCGAGGGATATGCAGGATTCTTTTTACGTTTCTGCAGAAGTACTGCTGCGCACTCACACTTCTCCCGTACAGATTAGAACTATGGAGAAATATGCCCCTTCTGTACCGGTAAGGGTAATTGCGCCGGGCAAGGTTTATAGGAGAGATGACGATGCTACTCACTCCCCGATGTTTCACCAGGTAGAAGGCCTGCTGGTCGATGAAAAAGTTACTTTTGGAGACCTAAAAGGGACGCTCTTGACCTTTGCTAGACAGATGTTCGGTAAAAAAAAGGAGGTCAGGTTTCGCCCCAGCTATTTCCCCTTTACGGAACCCAGTGCCGAAATGGACATTTCTTGTATTATATGTGAGGGCAGCGGGTGCAGGGTCTGTTCTCAGACGGGGTGGTTGGAAATTCTCGGGAGCGGTATGGTACATCCCCGTGTTCTGGAAATGGCGGGGTACGACCCTGAAAAAGTATGCGGGTTTGCTTTTGGTATGGGGGTAGAACGTATTGCCATGCTTAAATACGGTATTGATGACCTTCGCTTATTTTTTGACAATGATCTGCGTTTTTTAAGCCAATTTTAGCCGGTATATTTTAAAACTACTAAGAGGTGAGTATATTGCAATTTCCCTATTCTTGGCTGAAGGATTATGTAGACGACTTATCAGTTCCTGCTGAAGAATTGGCTCACAGCTTAACAATGGCCGGAATAGCTATGGAAAATGTATTTAAACCCCGGGTCGAATTCCAAGGGGTTGTTGTTGGAGAGATAGAAACCATATGTTCTCATTCTGATGATGGGAACCTGTCCATTTGCTATATAAAGACCGGCCCTCAGAAATCATCCTTGCCCGTTGTAACAAGGGCACCAAACGTGGCTGCAGGAGAAAAGGTTGCTCTTGCACCTGAAGGAGCACAACTGCCGGGTGGAAGAGTTAATTCTTTGAATATAAAAGGCCAAAAATCAGAAGGGGTAATTTGTTCAGCGGCAGATCTTAACTTAAGCAGCACCCTCTTCTCCCCCGAGCAAAAGGATGGTGTGATCATACTTCCTTTTGATACACCGCTGGGGATAGGACTTGAAGAAGCTTTAGGACTTGATGACGTTATTTTAGAGCTAGAACTTACTCCCAACAGGGCAGATTGCCTTGGTTTAATTAATATTGCCCGAGAAGTGGCTGCCGTTACGGGGAAAAGATTAAGGATTCCATCAATAGACCTCGTGGAGAGCGAAACCCTTAAAACGCGGGATCTAATTACTGTGGGTATAGAAAGCCCTGAGCTCTGTGGCCGCTATGTAGCCCGTGTAGTAGAAAATGTCAGCGTGAGGCCTTCTCCCTTGTGGATGCAGAGGCGTCTGCAGGCAGCGGGGATTAGGCCTATTAATAATATAGTTGATATAACGAACTATGTTATGGTAGAAACGGGCCAGCCTTTACATGCTTTTGATTATCACAAAATTAATGCTCGCCGTATAATTGTAAGATGTGCCCGCCCAGGAGAGGACATTTTAACATTGGATGGAGTACAAAGAGACTTGGACACTGATACGTTAGTAATTGCAGACGGGGTCAGGCCTATCGGTATAGCTGGGGTTATGGGCGGTCTGGAAACTGAGGTCACTGCTCATACTAACTGTGTTCTTTTAGAAGCAGCTAATTTCAACCAGGCAAGTATACGCCGCACATCCCGGAAATTAGGATTACGTTCCGAAGCATCTAGCCGTTTTGAAAAAGGTGTGGACATTGAAGCTGCCGGAGTTGCAATCGACCGGGCTGCTCAACTGATCGCGGAACTGGGTGACGGTGAAACTGCCGGGGGGAGGGTAGATTGTTATAAAAATCCTTTTGAGCCGACTGTTATTCCCTTACGAATAGGGAGGCTGAACGATATACTCGGTACGGAACTTAAAATTGAAGATGCAGAAAGAATTTTACAAAGCCTAAATTTTGAATACGTAGTGCCGGAAGAAGGAAGGCTGGAAGTATCCATACCGTCTTATCGCAGCGATCTCACAAGGGAGGTAGATCTCGTAGAGGAGGTTGCCCGCCTTTACGGTTATAACCGTATTCCTACAACACTGCCCCGGGGAGTTATTAACAGATCGGTCGTGGCAGAAGATAAAAAGTTAGAAGAAGACTGTAGAGACTTTTTTGTTAAGGCAGGCCTAACAGAAGTAATAACTTATAGCTTTATCGATTCGCGTCATTTTGATAAATTTCATCTTGCGCCTGCCCACCCGTGGCGTGAAGCCTTAAAAATTCAAAATCCGTTAAGTGAAGATCAAAGCGTAATGCGCACCTTTTTGTTGCCCGGTATTTTGGAAGTAGCGTCTCAAAATATCAAACGTAAGAAGGAGAATATGGCTATTTTTGAAATTGGGAAAGTTTTTTGTCCTCTAGAGGACAAAAAGCTTCCCGGTGAAAGGACACAGGTCGGGGGGCTGGCTACTGGAGTCCGTGAAAGGGGATGGAAATGGGAACCCCAGTGTCTTGACTTTTTCTTTTTAAAAGGAGTACTGGAAAGCCTTTTAAAAAACTTGGGTGCTTGTGGTTACAGCTTCGTTCCTGCTTCCAATTATCCATTTTTGCATCCTGGTAAGACGGCTGAAGTTCGAGTGAAAGGCACGAAGGTTGCCGTTTTGGGTGAGGTTCACCCGTCAGTTTGTGAAGAATACGGGCTGACCGGGCAAATTTGTGTATTTTGGTTTGAGTTGGATAAAGCGAAGCCCAATATGAGCAGAACGAAAATCTACAGGCCGGAACCGAAGTTTCCGGGAGCAAAGAGAGATCTGGCTGTTGTAGTTTCTAAAGAGATACCGGCTTCAGAATTGGAGGGCGCAATTAGGGAGGCAGGAGGAGAATTGCTTAGAGAAGTGGAATTATTTGATGTTTACACGGGAAAGCAAATTCCGGCCGGTAAAAAAAGTATGGCCTATTCCCTCTTCTATCAGTCGTCAAAATGCACTCTGAAAGAAGAAGTAATTAACGAGCTGCACCGGAAGGTAAGTGAAACTCTTGCTGATCGTTTTGGTGCTGAACTGAGAGAATAAGAATTTAAGATTAAAATTGTGAGCTAAGAGTGCTTCATTTTAATTCTTCTGTATTTTTTATTGTAGATTTATTAAATGTGAGGGAGAGACTAAGGTGGGAGAACAGAAGGAAAAAAACCAGGAGCAATCACGAGTAACGGTAACCATCATGGATCAAAAAT
The DNA here is from genome assembly GCA_002352935.1 of Firmicutes bacterium UBA1874. Classification (GTDB taxonomy): domain Bacteria; phylum Bacillota; class UBA1874; order UBA1874; family UBA1874; genus UBA1874. The sequence continues at coordinate 13,813 of DDHO01000069.1, read as the reverse complement.
ATGTAATTAAAGGCGGAGAAAGCCCGAAATACCTAGAAAAGGTTGCGAATTATGTCGACCGCAAAATGCATGAAGTTAGTAGAAATAACTCTAAACTTCAGCCCCTGAAAGTTGCAGTGCTGGCCGCTCTTAACATTGCGGACGAACTGAACAAGTTACAGGAAGACTATGATGATCTTATAAGATTGATTGAAGAGGAAAAGAAAAGCTAACAAAAAATGCGAAAAGATTTTATTCAGCGGCCCCCGGCATTCCTGCTGTACAAAGGACATCACTAAAATATGCTTGGGGAGGCTGTTTTTTTAGCCTTGTATTGGGGGTAGTTGTTATAAACGTTTAAAACTTTTGGTGAGGTGCCCAACTTGACCAATATAGAAATTGCCTGGATTTTTAACGAAATTGCAGATCTTTTAGAACTGGCTGGCGAAAATTTCTATAAAGTACTTGCATATCGTAAGGCTTCCAGGTCCCTGCAGCGAATTAATGCAGAAGTTGCAGATCTCCAGCGGGAAGGACGGCTTAGTGATGTTCCCGGTATAGGTAAAAATTTAAGAAGTAAAATAGAGGAAATACTGAAAACGGGGAAATGTACTTACCTTGAAGAACTGCGCAGAAATGTGCCGCAGGGTATGCGTTATATGCTCGCAATACCGGGGTTAGGCCCTAGTTCCATTCGGCTTATTTATCAAAAATTAAGCGTAGAGACACTGGAGGAGCTGGAAAAAGCTGCCAAAAAGAAAAAGATACGAGAACTTCCGGGTATGGGTCCCAAAACAGAGACAAATATTTTAGAGGGAATCAAAATGTTAAAATCGATCCAGGACTGTGTTCCTCTGGGTGTCGCTCTTCCTCTTGCGGAATTGATGGTTTCCCAACTTACTTCTATTCAGGGTGTCAAAAGGGCGGAAATTTGTGGTGAAATACGCCGGGGGAAGGAAATGGTCGCCGATATCGATCTTTTGGTGGCAGCAACATCCCCCCGGGATGTAATTGATATATTTCTAAGCCACCCCCGGTTCAAAGAAAGCTGGGTTTCCGGGGCTTTTCAGGCGACTGCAATTAGCCTGCTGGGAGTAAAGGTCAACCTGAAAGTTGTCAGCCCTGAAGAATTTGCTGCAGCATGGTTTTACTATTCATCATCCGGCAGGCATATTGATAAATTGAATGAAATAGCTGCAAACCAGAAATATAAAATCATATCAAAAGGTTTTAAGTCTGAAAAGGAGAAGGAAAACGGTATTATAATGCCTGAAAGTGAAGAAGAAGCGTATGGTTTTTTAGGCTTACCGTATATTCCGCCTGAACTGAGAGAAGGCAGTGGAGAAATAGAAGCAGCGATTGCGAACAGCATACCGAAATTAATTACAGCAGAAAATATCCGGGGCGACCTCCATATTCATACCAATTGGAGTGATGGCCTCAATACTATCGAGGAGATGGCGGAGGCAGCACTTAAGAGGGGCTATGAATACATTGCAATTACGGACCACTCCCGTTCTTTAAGTGTGGCTGACGGTCTTTCTGTTGAAAAGCTCATAAAACAATTTGAAGTAATAAAAGAGCTTAACAAGAAGATGTCCGGCTTCCGAATTTTAAGCGGGATAGAGGTGGATATTAGGACTGATGGGACTTTAGATTATCCGGATGAAGTCCTGGCAATGGCGGATATTGTAGTTGCTTCCGTACATAGCGGCTTTAAACAGGATTCTGCCACCATTAACCTCCGTGTCCAAAGAGCGCTCGAGAACCCCTATGTCCGTATACTGGGGCATCCGAGCGGTAGAATTTTGGGAAGGAGAGATCCTTATGCTCTTGATTTGGAGCAGATCCTGGAAACTGCTTCGCGTAAGGGAACCTGGCTGGAAATAAATTCTTCCCCCGACAGGCTGGACCTGAGTAGTTACTGGGCGAGAAAAGCAAAAGAAAAGGGCGTAGTAATTGCGATAAATACCGATGCCCATGATGTTTCCCGACTGGATGATATACGTTTCGGGATTATAACAGGCCGCAGGGGATGGTTGGAGAGTGAAAATGTTATAAACACGTGGCCCCTTGATAAATTGCTAACAGAATTGGGGGGTATGTTTTAATGGAACAGCCGGTGGCTCGGAAAGAAGAGTGGGCATTGTTGCAAAAAGAGTTTTATGCCCGGGATACTGTAAAGGTGGCTAAGGAACTTTTGGGTAAGTACATGGTGAGTTTTTCCGAGCAGGGGATTACAGTAGGAAAAGTTGTAGAAACGGAAGCTTATTTAGGCAAAACTGATCCGGCCTGCCATTCCGCCCGCGGAAAAACCTCTAAAAACGAGGTGATGTTCGGACCTGCCGGGCGGGCTTATGTTTATATTATCTACGGAATTCATTATTGTTTTAATGTTACAACCGGAGATTTAAATACGCCTGCTGCGGTTCTGATAAGAGCGCTCGAGCCCATAGAAGGTATAGAGATTATGGAGCGGCGCAGGGGCTGCAAAAAGATTACCGAGCTTTGCAGCGGCCCCGGAAAATTGACCACTGCCATGGGAATCAGTATGAATGAAAACGGAAAGAGCCTGGTCAGTGGTCCTGTGCGGTTCTTTACAAAAAATCAGGAAAAGAAGGAATCACGGTTAATTGTGACTACGACCAGGATAGGTATTTCCAAAGCTGCAGACTTGCCTTTACGTTTTTACTTAAAGCAAAACCCTTATATTTCCAGGCCCTGATGCGGTATTAAGCATAAAAACATTCTGAAATGGTTGCAGTTTTCTTTATGAAATTATTAAGAAGGAGGAAACTAGATTGTTATTCGAGAAAATTTACCGTTTACTGGTGAAAATGGGTATGGAAGCAGATCCCCGTGGATTTCAGGAAGTTCAAAAGGTCCTGGAAAGGCGGAAAGAAGAATTTGAAGAAATAAAGGAAAAGAACCGAGAGGATTACGACACAGAGAAATTAGTTAACCCTTATGACGACACCCGTATTCTTTACGGAGATAAAGACTTGGAAATTGAATCAGTAATGGCCGGCATAGATATTGAGAGTGCCGAGATCCTGCTTGCTGACCGACTGCGTGAAAGAGGGGAAAAGGTCGATATGCTTCTTTCTCACCACCCCGAAGGAAAAGCACTTGCTTCTTTATATGAAGTAATGCACTTGCAGGAAGATGTCCTTAGCCGCGCAGGTGTACCTATCAACGTAGCTGAAGGAATACTTGCAGGCAGGATCAGTGAAGTTCAGAGAGGCCTGCTACCCATAAACCATAACCGTGCGGTTGACACTGCCCGGCTTTTGAACATACCTTTTATGTGTGCCCACACTCCTGCAGACAATTTGGTAGCCAACTTTCTGCAAAAAAAAATGGAGAAAGAGAATCCCCGTACGGTTGGCAGGGTAGTGGAGTTACTTAAGGAAATTCCTGAATTTAAAGCTGCTGCCAAAATTAACGCTGGACCTAAAATTATTGTAGGTTCCGATAAAAGAAGAGCGGGTAAAGTCCTCGTAGATATGACCGGCGGTACAAGTGGTTCAAAGGAGGCTTACGCAAAGCTGGTTCAGGCAGGGGTAGGGACGGTTGTGGCTATGCATATGTCAGACAGCCATCGCAAGGAAGCGGAAAAAAATCACATTAACGTAGTGATAGCCGGGCATATGGCTAGCGATTCCTTGGGAATGAACCTGCTTTTGGATAAATTAGAAAAAGAAGGAATTGATATTTTAACCTGCTCCGGATTAATTAGGGTAAGACGTTGGAAGGAGTAAGCGGGTCATGACATTAATCCCCGAATTGCTTGCTCCGGCCGGAAACTACCAATCGCTTATTGCAGCGGTTGAAAACGGGGCGGATGCCGTTTACCTGGGGGGGAAGGATTTCAGCGCCCGTCAGCATGCAAATAATTTTAATAGAAGCGAATTAGTTCGGGCTCTTCATTATGCCCATTCCCGCGGGGTTAGAATATATGTTGCTGTAAACACGCTTGTGGGCGACGAAGAGATGGAAAAAGCTTTACGGTATTTGCACTTTCTTGCAGAAGAAGGAGCCGACGCTGTAATAATTCAGGATTTGGGGCTGCTTGCTTTAGTGCAAGATTTGCTTCCAAAATTAAAGATTCATGCAAGCACACAGATGACCGTATATGACAAGGAAGGGTTGGACTTTTTGTACTCTCGCGGTGTCCGCCGTGTGGTTTTAGCCAGGGAACTTTCTTTGGAAGAGATTAAAACTATTAACCGGGGTGCTCGAGTAGAAACCGAGGTTTTTGTACACGGTGCCCTGTGTGTTTCTTATTCCGGACAGTGTCTTATGAGCAGCATGGTAGGGGGAAGAAGCGGGAACCGCGGCCTGTGTACTCAACCATGTCGGCTGCCCTATATGCTGATGAGAGACAACGGCCGACCGATTCTGCAGCCGGGGCCATATCTATTAAGTACCCGGGATCTCAAGCTAATAGAATATATTCCGGAACTTGCTTCTGCAGGAGTTAAGGCCCTTAAAATCGAGGGGCGCATGAAAAGCCCCGAATATGTTGCTGTAGTAACGCGGGCTTACCATAAGGCGCTGAGATTGTATGAGAAGGACCCGAAAAATTATCGGGTTGACCCTATGGACAATGAAAAACTGGCACAAATATTTAACCGTGGCTTTACCCCTGGATTTGCAGTTGGAATTTTGGGAAAGGATCTTATGAGCTACAAACGGCCTAGTAACCGGGGTGTTTTTTTGGGACGTATTACGGAATTAAGTGGTGGAAAGAGAGGGAAAATATTACTTCAAAGATGCCTGGCTGAAGGAGATAAGCTTGAAGTATGGGTAACCCGCGGAGGGCGGATCGAGTTCAGGGCAAAAAATTTAAAGGATAACGGAAGAGAAACCGAAAAGGTTCTTCCCCGACATACGGTGGAATTAAATTTGCCAGAGAATGTGAAAGAAGGGGACCGGGTTTTTAAAGTGGAGAACAGGGAGCTAATCGAGCAGGCCCGATTATCCTTCGAGGGCGAAAAAAAAGGACGCATTCCTTTGTGCTCTTTAGTGGAGGTTTCTCCAGGCGAGCCCCTGGTGTTGAAATTGACTGATGCCGAGGGATACAGTTCGCAAGCAAAAACGGCATTTATAGCGGAAAGTGCTTATAAGAAACCCCTTGATAAGGAAGTCCTTTGGAAACAGTTAGAACGTTTAGGAGAGACTCCTTTTTTTCTTTGCAAATTAGATATACACATGAAAGGAAATCCCATCGTTCCATTTAGTGAGATTAATAAAGTCAGGAGGGCTGCAGTTAACAAGCTCTTGGAGGCCCGCAGAAAAAAAATACGGAAAACGTACCTGACGGAAGAAAAATTCGTACAGGTGTTTGCAGAGAAAGAGAACGCATTAAATGCTAAGCGACTCGGGTTTGATTTAGGTCGCCGGACACCATTGTTGTCCGTTTACGCAGGTAGTTATCCGGCTGTTAAGGCGGCCCTTGAAGGAGGAGCTGACAGGGTTTATATTCGGTACGGCTACGGGGGTCTGAAAGAGGAAGAACTGAAACGGGCTTTAAAGCTATGTTTCGAGGTAGAAAAAGAGGTTGTAATTGGGTTTCCTTTATTTCAGCACCCCGAGGATTTAGCTCAGCTGCAGAAAATCCTTGAAAAGGATAAAGTATTTGAAGGCTGCGGTTTTCTTGTAAGCAACTGGGGTATGCTCAAGACCTTCAGCCGGATTACGGAAAAAGGATTTTCCCTGTTTGCAGATTACCAGCTTAATAGTTTTAATGCTTTCGCTATTGATACCTTATTAAAAGATAATGTTACGGGGATTACCCTTTCGCGGGAATTAAGTCGGACACAGGTCGCCGGCTTATGTTCCAAATTTCCAGGTAAGCTGGAGTACCTGGTCCACGGTAATTTTCCTCTTATGGTTTCTAAGCACTGTGTGCCGGGTGCGGTTGTCGGGGGTAGGTCGGGATTTCAAAATTGCAGCCGTCCTTGCCGTGAGAACCGGTTTGTTCTTAAAGACCGGAAGGGCTTTTGTTTTCCGCTGTATATGGATGAGAACTGTCGCATGTATGTTTTTAATTCACGAGAATTGTGCCTTATAGAAGAAATACCAAGCCTTATAAAGTCCGGGGTCCATAGTTTAAGAATAGAAGCTTATAAAGAAGATAAAGACTATATAGGTTTTGTTCCCTGCCTCTACCGTGATGCACTGGATAAGTATAAATCAGATAAGGGGCGCGAAATGGGAAAATACCTTAAAGAAAAAGCAGATAAACTAGCACATTTCAGTCCTTATGGGATAACAAAAGGTCACTATCTACGAGGAGTAACTTCCCAGGTGTAAAGGGGTTTTATATTGGATAAGGAGACTCTGAAAAGGCTCGAATTAAATAAAGTAATTAAAAGGCTGGCCGGACTATGCACCTCATCTCTGGGCAGGGAAAAGGCTTCTCTTTTAGTTCCTTCTTCTTCCATAGAGGCTATTAGCAAATGGCAGCTCGAGACAACTGAAGCAGCGGAGGTCTTTCGTATTTATCCAACTTCGGTTCCATTGGGCGGCATCCCGGATTTGCGTCCGCAGCTTGCTAAAGCTGGCAGGGGTATAAACCTGGATCCTAATGAACTGCTTGCAGTCGGGGATTTTTTATCTTGTATTAGACGCATGAGCAAATTTTTAAAAGAACTCCGAGATGATTTTCCCATACTAAAAGAAGCCGGCCGCAGGCTTAATGTAATACCTCAGGTGGAAAGTGAGATACAGCAGGCGATTAAAGAGGACGGTTCAATTGCCGATAACGCCTCTCCAAAGCTTGCTAGGCTGCGCAAACAAATAAGAGCAACAGAAAACCGTATTAAGGAAAAACTGGATTCAATTCTCCAATCTTCGTACTATGAAAAAATGCTTCAGGAGCGGCTGATAACAATAAGAAATGAACGCTATGTTATACCGATAAAACAGGAATTTCGCAACCAGCTTCAGGGACTTGTACACGACCAGAGTGCAAGTGGCGCTACATTGTTTATGGAGCCCATGCCTGTAGTAATGTTGAATAATGATTTACGGCAGCTCCGAGCAGCAGAACAAAAGGAAATTGAAGCAATTTTAACCCGCCTGACAGAATTGGTTTTGAGAGAAAGAGAAAAATTTTTACTCAACTTAGAAACAGCTGGCTGGCTAGATTTTGTATTTGCCAAAGGAAGGCTGAGCAGGGAATTGGATGCCGTGAAGCCTGAGTTTAATGAGGAGGGCTTTATTCGCATCTGCGGGGGGAGGCATCCCCTGCTTTCCAATGAAGTCGTTCCTATTTCCGTGGAGTTAGGCGGGAAATTCGATGTTTTAGTTATTACCGGTCCTAATACTGGAGGCAAAACTGTGACGCTTAAAACTATCGGATTATTAACCTGTATGGCACAGTGCGGGCTGCATATCCCTGCAGAGCCCGGTACAGAAATTGGAGTTTTTAAAAATATTTACGCTGATATAGGAGATGAGCAAAGTATTGAACAGTCGCTGAGCACCTTTTCATCCCATATGAAAAATATAGTTGCAATTACCCAGCGTGCGGACCGGGAAAGCCTAGTCCTTTTGGACGAGTTGGGAGCAGGGACGGACCCTGCCGAAGGCTCAGCACTGGCCATGGCTATTTTGGAACACCTGCGCTGCCGTAAGGCTAAAGTCGTGGCTACCACACATTACAGCCGGTTAAAAACCTATGCCTATACTCAAAAAGGCGTTGAAAACGCCAGCATGGAGTTTGATGCTCGTACTCTGAAGCCCACTTACAGGCTTTTGACGGGAATTCCCGGAAGAAGTAATGCCTTTGAAATAGCTCAAAGGCTGGGCCTTCTCAGAGAAATTGTGGAAAAAGGACGGGAATTAATGCACGAAAGCGAGTTGGAAGTTGAAAGTTTGATTTCCGGTCTGACTGAAAAACATCATCGTGCAAGTGAGGAAGAAAAAAGAGCTCAAGAACTTAGAAAACGTTTAGAAGAACAACTTGAAAAGCTGCGCCAAAAAGAAAAAGACCTGATGAAAGCTAAAGAAGAAATACTGGGTAAAGCTTATGAAGAAGCGAAAGCAATAATGTCCGAGAGCAGGCGCGAAGCTCGCGGTATTATTAATGAACTGCGTAAACGTCTGAAAAATGTGGAAAACAAGGAAGACGAACGTGCAGCACAAAAGTCGTGGGAAAATATTTCTCACATGGAACGCAGATTGTTAGAGGAAACCCGGAATATAGGCCCGAAAGATATTGGGTCACCTCCTGAAAATTTATCTGCTGGGCAACAAGTATTTATACCGAAACTTAATAAAAAAGGCGTCGTCCTGACTGAGCCCGGGGTACAAGGAGATGTACAGGTAAGAGCGGGAAATTTAAAAATAAATGTCAACTTGTCCGATTTAAGATTATTGGAACCAACGTCGGAGGCAGAGCGGGAATTAAATATTAAGACAGGAAGTTATATCAAACGAAATTCAAAAAGTATTTCTCCGAAACTGGATATACGCGGGGAAAGAGTGGAAGAAGCTCTGGAAAAAGTGGATAAGTACCTCGATGAAGCATTCCTGGAAGGACTTTCTGAAGTATGTTTGATCCACGGTAAGGGGTCAGGTGTACTGCGTTCCGCGATCACTGAATTTCTTTCCGAACACCAGCAGGTGATGAGTTCTCAAACAGGAAAGGAAGGCGAGGGAGGATGGGGAGTAACCATAGTGAAACTAAAAAAATAACCTCATAAATAACAAATTTTGAAGAGGGAACCTTTTTACGGGCTCCCTCTTTTTTATCCGTCCGGACGGTATTCTATCCTGACTTCGTTGGAGGGGGTACTTAGATTATGCTTCCTGTCATGTGCAAAAACCCGATAGTAATAAACCTTATTTGGTTCAACTTCTTTGTCGAGGTAGGATTTATCTTTTGTAAAATTAAGGTTGTAACGAGCCGTTCCGTTTACACTTTTTTCTATGGAGAAGACTATATCTTCATTCTTTTTTGCACTCCAGGATAACATGATCCCCTTGCCCGGCACGACGCTTGCCGAAAGTTCAGGGGCCGGAGGTGCCGAATTATTCTCTTCTTCAGGGTTGTCGACTTCTTGAGAATCATCCTTTTTGTGATCCGGCAAGTTGCAGTACTGTGTTGGAACTTCGTTTTCAGGAAATTCCTGCGTAACCACATACTCTTGAGGGCAGCCCTCTGTTGCTAAAATGAGCCTTCCTTCGTGTCGAGGGTCGGTGCAGATATCGACTTCTACCATCGCTTCCTGTCCGTGAATACTGCACTGTGTTTTAGGCACTTCTAAATGGAAGTCTTCCGGAAGCGGCATACGTGGATAACGGGAAGGATTGTATGGCACCGGCCGTTTTAGAAACGTCTTAGAAACCACATTAGGGCAGTAAGGCCCGGGTAGCTTGTTTGATTCAGCACAAACCTCTTCTTTAACCCAGACATCAGAGGTCTTCCGGGGCAGCGTGTTTTTAGTAAAGATTTCAGTGATGATAAAATTTTCTGGTGTTAAGTTACTAGGCAGAAGCCCTGATTTGGCGTCGACAGAAGCATAGACAATGCCGGAAGGCCGGGTAAAATCCTTTCTGGGTAGCCTTTTCAAGGCTTCCTGCATTATTTTTTTCCAGATGAGTGCCGGGTAACTTCCTCCTGCTACATTGCGGAGGTAGTGGCTTGCATCAGTTTTGTCGTAACCCATCCATACAGATGCTGTAAAGTAAGGGGTATATCCTATAAACCAGGCATCTTTGGTTCCTCTTATATTACCCATACTGCTAGGCAGTTGGGTGGTTCCCGTTTTTCCCGCTACTGACCAGTTTGAAATTTTAGCACGCGTACCTGTTCCGGACTTAACAACGGTCTTAAGCATATCTGTCATCAAATAGGCTGTCTGTTCTTCCATAACAATATCGCGTTGCGGATTGGTTTTTGCTACTACTTTTCCGTTGAAGGTTGTAATTTCGGTTATAATATGAGGTTCTATACGTACCCCCTGATTTGCAAAAGTTCCGTAAGCCGAAGCCATTTGGAGCGGAGATACTCCGTTTGTCAGGCCTCCTAATGCTAGGCTGGGGTTTTTGTCCTCCGGCTCAAGTGTAAGGCCCATTTTTTGGGCAAAGGTATAACCTTTTTCTACTCCGATTTTATCCAGCATACGGACAGCTGCGACGTTTACGGACCACCTCACCGCTTCCCGCATGGTGATTAAGCCACGGTAACGCCCATCATAATTTGTGGGAGTGTAAGGTGGGTTATGAGGTATGGTAGTGGGAACATCGTCCAATACTGTAGCTGGAGTATACCCGTTTTCAAGCGCAGGAGCATACACGGCAATAGGCTTTATAGAAGAACCGGGTTGTCTTTTAGCTTGCACTGCGCGGTTAAAACCCCGCCTTTGTGAATAGTAACGCCCGCCCGCAATACCTACTATACCGCCTGTTTCGTGGTCTAAAATAACCATTGCACTTTCCACGGGACGGTCCTTAGCCCCCGGCGGAAAGTTGGCCGTGTTGGCGTAAACTTCTTCAATTTTCTGCTGTACATCTGAATCGACAGTAGTATATATTTTCAGGCCCCCTGTGTACAGTTCCCGCGGGTTGATACCGTTTGCTTTGAGTAGATCCTCAGCCTGTTCCGCTACATAGTCGACAACATAGGGAAAACGATATTTTTGAGTGTCTTCTTTCCCCCTGGAAAGCTCAAGAGGAGCTTCAAGGGCCTGCTTTTTTTCCTCTTCAGTAATATAGCCGTACTTCTGCATATTAGTTAATACCTGTTCCTGCCTGCCTTTTGCTGCTTCCAAATTCTTAAATGGGGAATATAGAGCAGGAGCCTTGACTAATCCGGCCAAGAGGGCACTTTGAGCCAGGTTAAGTTCGCTAACATCTTTGTTAAAATAAGTTCTGGAAGCAGCCTGTACTCCCCAGGCTCCTTCCCCAAAATAAATCCAATTCAGGTATTCTTCTAATATTTGTTTTTTAGTTAGTTTTCTTTCCAACTGAATGGCAAGCACCGCTTCTTGAATTTTTCTTTTAAGAGTTTTTTCCCTGTTTTCAATAAAGACATTTTTAGCTAATTGTTGGGTAATCGTACTTCCGCCTTCTGCACCCCATCCGCTGCGGATATTTTCGAAGACTGCTCTTGCTAATGCTTTTAAATCGAGGCCGTGATGGTTCCAGAACCGTACATCTTCTGTGGCTATAAAGGCATCGGTTAGGTGCTTTGGTATTTCTTCTAATTCAACAGGAATACGGTTTTGTACCCCGTGCAGCTTTTCTATTAATTCGCCTTCCTTGTCATAAATAAACGTGGTGAGGGCTGGCTCAAAGTCTTCGGGTGACCATTGCGGTAGATTTCGCGCTACACCTACTACGAAGCCTGCTGCGGAACCTATAAACACAAAAAATAAAACCAAAGCCGTAAGTATAAAAATTTTTCTTATATTGGGCTTTTTATTTTTCTTCTTACGGGTCATAAAAAATGGAGACCTCCTAAATCAAATGTTACGTTGTCTGGATTCAATTTTTCTTAAAGAAACCTAAAATAAAATTTCCTGCCCAAATCATAACATAATTATATCACACGCATGCAGACAAACAAATAGCCAAGCTTGAGGCGTAATTATATATATGATAAACTAGGACAGATTTAAACAGAAAACATTAAAAAAATTATTTATATTATATATTTTTGAAAAGTGTGGGGGTTTTGAAATGAAACACAGTGAAGTAAAACAACAGCTTAAAATACTCAGACGCGGGGTTGCTGAAATAGTTCCCGAAGAAGGATTAGAGCAGAAAATACTTGGTTCAATTAAACAGGAACGTCCTCTGCGCGTAAAACTGGGGCTGGACCCAACTGCTCCTGATATCCATTTGGGCCATACCGTTGTGCTGCATAAGTTAAAACAGTTTCAGGATTTGGGACACCATGTAATTTTGGTTATTGGCGACTTTACAGGTAGAGTAGGAGATCCCAGCGGGCGTTCCAAGGCACGTTCGCAGTTGACCGAAGAAGAGGTTTTAAATAATGCTAAAACTTATGAAAAACAAATATTCAAGATACTTGATCCCGATAAAACGGAAATCAAATTCAACAGCAGCTGGCTTGCTCCTTTGAATTTGGCTGATGCTATCCAACTGGCCGGAAAAGTAACAGTGGCCCGCATGCTAGAACGTGACGATTTTTCAAAGCGTTTTCAGGAAGGGAAGGCTATTGGAGTACATGAATTTTTTTATCCGCTCATGCAGGGTTATGATTCTATAGTTTTGGAAGCCGATGTGGAATTAGGCGGAACGGATCAGAAATTTAACCTGCTTATGGCCCGGACATTGCAAAAGGAATTCGGCCAGGAACCGCAGGTCGCAATTATGACACCAATATTGGAAGGTTTAGATGGAGTCCAAAAAATGAGCAAGAGCCTTGGAAATTATATAGGTATAAATGAGCCTCCAGTGGAAATGTATGGTAAGATTATGTCAATTTCAGATGAGCTTATGTTAAGATATTTTGAATTAGTTACTCCAATTTCATTGGAAGAACTGGCGAAAATTAAAGACGGATTAAAAAAGGGTATATTACACCCGAGGGATGTTAAAATGAAGCTGGCCCGGGAAATTGTCAGCACCTACCATGGAAGAGATGCGTCTCTCAAGGCCGAAGAAGAGTTCCAGAGAGTTTTTCAAAAAAAGGACCTGCCCGAGGACATTATAGAAGTCTCTTTAGGTATGTTAGGCTGTCAGGGGAACCTTACCTGGCTGCCGCGTTTGCTGGTACAATGCGGTTTATCAAAGAGCAGTAGTGAAGCCATACGTTTTATAAAACAGGGGGCTGTGAAGATTAATAAAGAGAAAGAAACAGATCCTGATTTAGAGGTTTATGTATCTCCGGGAATGGTTTTGCAGGTCGGAAAAAGAAAAGTAGTAAAGTTCGTTGATTAGCATATATTCTTTTTTAATAAAGACAATATTAAATTAGTACTAGAATTAAAAAAAAGCTTTCACCTTTTGTATTTTTAAACATATATTTTATAAGAACGCGGAGGTGAAAGCAATTTTTAAAAGGCGAAACTTGCAGAAAAAGAAATTTCTGCTGGCCATTTTTTTAGGTTTTTTAATTTTGGTAATTATTTTAGAATTAAGGCTACGTCCTACTATTATAAACTTTGCTGAAGCACAGGCCCGCTGGACGGCTACAAATGCGATACACCAGGCTATTCTGGAAAACATAGCGACAGATGTAACCTACACCGATATTATTAAAATAGAAAAAAACAGCCAGCAAAAGGTAACGTTTATGCAGGCTGATGTAGTGAAAATTAACCGCATCCAATCGGAAGCTACTCTGGAAGTCCAGAAGACAATGGAGACGCTTGAAAGAAAGAGGGTAGAATTTCCACTAGGCCAAGTATTGGGGAGTCATTTGTTTGCCGCTTATGGCCCTCCCGTAGTTTTACATATGATTCCTCTGGGTACGGTCAAGGTACAAGTAGATGACAATTTCAAAGCAACGGGCATAAACCAAACCAGGCACCGTGTTTATCTAAAAATAGAAAGCGATGTAAAGGTTGTTGTTCCTCTTGCAAGCACTAAAGTAACGGTTAAGTCAGAAGTTCCCATCGCGGATGCCATTATTGTAGGCGAGGTACCGGAAACCTATGTATTATTTGAAGAGGGAGAGGGTATTATAAAAAGGCTCCAGAACCTCAGTGATTAGGCTTTTGAACAATGGTTTAAGGTTGTGGTATGTTGAGCCTCACCCTGTAATTATTATTGAAATTTATTAAAAATTTTTCAGGTAGAATACTGAAAAAAATAATTTAATTTTTTTTTGGGTTAGAGTAAAGTTATTGTA
>DDHO01000005.1:9349-9559 GCA_002352935.1 Firmicutes bacterium UBA1874 | reverse complement strand
TCCACTAAAATAAGCCGGGGGGCGTCTTTCGGCATAAATTTATGATAGGCAAGGGCTGCTTTTACTGTATCTCCGGTAATTAAAAAAATTGCATGGGGAACCGTTCCTGAAGGTTCCATGCCGGCCAGCTTCGCCCCCAAAATACAGCTAGCCCCGTCTGCCCCGCCTATAACGGCCGCCCTTTCCATAACGGGTGCCACAGCCGGGTGT
>DDHO01000005.1:0-9133 GCA_002352935.1 Firmicutes bacterium UBA1874 | reverse complement strand
CGGTGCCACAGCCGGGTGTACATGCCTGGCACCAAAACAAAATACTTTTTTTCCGGAAGCCGCTTCCTTAACTTCTCCGGCAGCCGTAGCCCACCCGCTGGAGCTCGATAAAATACCGAGGATAGCGGTCTCGTACGGGCCGAATTTATTATACGCCCCAGTTATCCTCATAACCACTTCTTTTTTTTCGAAACGTTCCCCTTCGTCAAGGGACCATAGCTTTACTCCTGTCCCTTCTAAAAGTGATGCTACCTCTTCTACCCCAGCTATGACCCCGTCCCTGCGGGGAAATATTTCAGCAGACACGGGAGTTTCGCCCAAATCCAATCGGTTGAGAATTTCCAGGGTTCTTAGAAAATAGATATCGGTAGTTGTGCCATTCAGGATTTCTTCATGCGTAGCAGAAAAAAACTTTCTCTCCTTACTAATGGCTAAATTCCGCACTTGTTCTAAAGTTAAAAAGTTTTCTGCAGACAAATTATCTCTTCCCCCCAATACTTTTTAATTCTCCTCAAATTAAAAATTAAGCTTTATTTCGTCACCTTTGTTTCTAAACCTCTATATCAAGATAATTTTCAGCTCTATTCTTTTTCAGAGGAAGATTCTTTTCCGTATAACTCATGATAAATATGATACGTCTTGAGGACCCTCTTAACGAATTCTTTTGTTTCCGGGAAAGGTATGTTTTCTATACTTTTCAATTCACCAGACACGTTGTGACTTTCCATCCAGCGGCGGACATTCCCCCGCCCGCCGTTATAAGCTGCCAGCACTAGCATTTCGTTATTATCAAACTCTTTCCGGAGGTTGGCAAGGTACCAGCACCCCAGCCTGATATTATAATCAGGGTTATATAGATAATCGTTGCGGAATTCGGAGCCAGTTTGCTGCGCAATCCAACGGGCGGTATCCGGCATAAGTTGCATAAGCCCCTTCGCGCCCCTTTCAGATTCAGCCCGGGGCTGAAAACCGCTTTCTACTTTAATTACCGCCGCCACAAACAAAGGATCAAGCTCATATCGGTCAGCATAAAGTTCTATGAATTCCCAATATGGCAAAGGATAAAACAACCTCCACAACCATTTCGAATTAATTGAAACAACTACCAAAATTAAAATAAATAAGTATATCAGCAGGCGTTTCTTTTTGACAAAAAAAAACATTAACTTCACTCCGTTGTTCGTTCGTTTTTAATATAATACTTCTTGTTTATAATTTCATTAATGCACTGCCACAGGTGCTTTACCTGGGCCCTGGTTTCACCCAGGGATCCCCCAGTATTAATAACGCGATCTGCCTTTTTTAATATTTCATTCAGCGGCATTTGCTTTCTTATGCGTCCGAGAACTTCTTCCTTCTTTAGCTTGTCCCTTTCAACAACCCTTTTAACCTGTGTATCTTCATTAACAGCCGTGACCCAAATTTCATCTACGCAAGAATCCATCCCTGCCTCCAGTAAAAGTGGCGCTTCAATTACTACCACCGCCCGGGGACGCTCATGCTCGATCTCTCTTATCTTTTGAATAACTCGTTTTTTAATTTTCGGGTGGGTGATACTGTTCAGTTCCTCAAGTGCCCTGCTGTCGGAAAAAACAATTTTAGCCAGCTTCTTGCGGTTCAGGGTTCCGTCTGTGTTTATTACGGAAGCCCCGAATTTACTTTTAATCTCCCTGAGAGCGGTTGAGCCCGGAGTTTCAATCTCCCGGGCTACCTGGTCAGCATCTATAACTACTGCGCCTAATTCCTCTAGAATTTTAGAAACTGTGCTCTTACCGCTTCCAATTCCCCCCGTCAGGCCAATTATAAACATAATTCTACCACCGCCAAACCTTTATATTTTAATTAAGCCCAGAACGACAAGTATCAAAGCAGGCAGAGCAGAAATTTGGTCGAGAAGATGGTTCTTTTTGTGCCATAACTTGCTCATCAATAAGCCGGAAGAAACCAAAAGCAGCTTAAAAACTCCTACAAGAAGGGGAATATACCAGAGGTATAACCCAGCAACCGCGGCACCAAAGCCCGCTCCCAAAGCGTCCATGGCCAGGGCGAACCCCAGCACCATTGCTTCGTTGAGACTAATTACGCCTGAACGGTCGAAATCGGCTTCTACCGGTTCCCGCAGGATTTGAACGGCGATGCCCAACCACGGAATTCGAATTTTAATCAACAACCGGTTTTTTTCTTCTTTTCTCTTATTAGATAAGGACTTCCCGCCGTTCCAGCTTTGATACAAAAGCCAAAAACCGACAGCAATTAAAATCACGGCCCCGATCCTTTCGGCTACAACTGGCGGCAACCAGCCGGACAGGCTATTCCCAAAAAACATGGAGCACGTAATAGCTGCAGAAGATGTAAGACAGATAGCCAGGAGAGAGTACCAAGGAAGGATAATGCGCTGTAAACCGTAGGACAACCCGACCCCGAAGCCATCCATACTAACTGCTAGAGCAAAAACCATTGCAGAAAGAAACTGCAAGACTTTCGCCTCCTCCGCCATATTGGAGCCTTACGGCCACTAATCCACTATATGCAGAGGTAAAGCAAATGTGAAAGTCCGCGGAATCCTTAAGACTGGCACTGGGGACAGTAATACGTGCTTCGGCCTGAGATTTTGAGGCGCATTATTTTCCCCCCGCACCTGCGGCAGGGCTTCCCTTCCCTCCGGTACACTTCGAGCTTATTTTGGTAAGCTCCCGGCCTCCCCCTGCCGTCAACGTAGTCGTTCACGGAGGTTCCACGGAGCTTAATAGCTTCACGGAGCACTGCCCTTATACTGCCGTAAAGACGGGCTATTTCTTCCTCACAAAGTGTTCCGGCTTCCCTGCAGGGACTCAGCCCCGCGTTGAAAAGAATTTCATCGGCATAAATATTTCCGATACCTGCCAATAAAGATTGATTCAAAAGTATTTGCTTTAGTTTGCATCTCCTTCCTGACAATATCCGGGCAAATAAGTGTAAAGTAAAATCACCACCGAGCGGTTCCGGCCCTAATGCAGCAAAACCTGAAACTGATTTTAACTCGTAATCTTCCAGCAGGTAAATAGTACCAAAACGGCGCACATCTTTAAAACGCAACTCCCGGCCCTCGCTCAGAACCAAAACCAGGTGGGTATGCTTTTCTAATTCCCTCTCCGGTGAAGTTACAAAAAGCCTTCCCGTCATACGCAGGTGAATAAGAAGTACTAAGCCACCGGACAGTCTAATCAGTAAATATTTACCCCGGCGCTCAATACTCTCTATACAAAGGCCGGTTAACCTGCAGGCAAAATCTTTTTTCCCGGGTTTTTTAATTATTTGAGGGTTCAAAACTTTGACCCTGTTAATAACTTCTCCCAAAATTTCCTGTTCCAGGCTCAGTTTTATAGTTTCGACTTCAGGAAGTTCCGGCATATTATACTCCTTTTAATTGTAAGATGTCAAATCATACCAATTAGGCCCGCTTTTTAAGTCAACAACTAGAGGCACTTTTAGGGGAAACACCCCTTCCATAGCCTTTTTTATTACGGCTGCAGCGCGAGGTAATTGTAGACGATCAACTTCAAAAATCAATTCATCGTGTACCTGCAGCAACATAAAGGCAGAAAGTTTTTCCTCCCGCAGCTGCTTTTCCACTTTCAGCATGGCAAGTTTAATAATATCTGCGGCACTCCCCTGTATAGGAGTATTTACTGCAGTGCGCTCCCCTGATGCCCTCACGTTGCGGTTCGGACTGAAAATGTCCGGTAGGTATCTGCGCCGCCGGAGCAAAGTTGTCACATAACCTTTTTCACGCGCTTCTGCAATAGTTTCCTCCATATATTCCTTAATTCGGGGGTAGCGCTTAAAGTACGTTTCAATATATTCTTTTGCCTGCTGACGGGAAATACTCAGATCCCTCGCCAGGCCGAAGTCGCTGATCCCATAAACAATGCCAAAATTTACCGCTTTGGCACGCCTGCGCATCTCAGAAGTTACGCTTTCATAAGGGACCTGAAATACTTCAGCTGCAGTGATGCTGTGAATATCGTCCCCTCTCCTAAAGGCCTCGATAAACCCTGTATCACCCGATATATGAGCTAGTATCCGCAGTTCGATTTGGGAATAATCCGCCGCCAGCAGTTCTTTTCCTTCAGAAGGAACAAAAGCCTTTCGCAAACGCCTGCCTAGTTCCAGGCGAACGGGAATGTTCTGCAGATTGGGATCCACACTGCTTAATCTTCCGGTTGCAGTTACGGTTTGTTTAAAAGTTGTGTGTACCCTTCCCGTTTCCGGATCTCTTATTCTTTTTAACCCGTCTACGTAAGTGGTTTTCAGTTTCACCAGCTGCCTGTACTCTAATACTAGAGCGGGAAGGGGGTGGAGGGCTGAAAGCTCGCTTAAAACCTCGGCACTTGTGGAAAACCCTGTTTTAGTCTTCTTAACCACCGGCAGCTTAAGGTTATTAAATAAAATTTCTCCAAGCTGTTTGGGAGAATTAATATTAAATTCCTCTCCTGCAAGATCATAAATCTCGGAAGTAAGCACTTCTATACGAGAAGAAAATTCTTCATCAAGGGCTTCCAGCTGTTTTAGATCAAGTTTTATTCCCCTTTTTTCCATGCCGGACAGAATGAAAACCAAAGGAAGCTCCAAATCGAAGTAAAGGCTCTGCATGGAGAGCTCCTGTAATTTTTCATGCAGCATTTCAATTAATACAAGAATTTTTTCAGCCTTGTAACCCGCGTCCAAAACCGGGGCCTCCTCTTCAATCATGGCTTCCTCTTTGTAATCCAGCCATAATTGAGAGAGATCCCGCTCCCCTTGAGAAGGGTTCAGCAGGTAAGCCGCAAGCAAAGTATCGCCAGCCAGGCAGGCAGGTTCAATCCCGTCCCTCTGTAAGGCTAATAGGAAGGGTTTAAAGTCGTGTGAGTAGAGCTTAACGGTCTTATCCTCTAAGATATTGCGAATTTTTTTTAATCCTGAAACGCCGTTTTCATTATTTATTTCCAGGGCCCATGCCTTCCCTTTCTCACAAGAACAGCCCAAACCCAAAATTTTTGCCCGTCGGCAGTTCCCCTCTTCTAAGAGCGGGTATAGAGCCAGCACACCGGTTTCCTTGACAGCACTGTAAAAACAATCCCAATTCTCCTCACCCGCAAGCAGACGGCAGTCTACATTTTCCGTGCTTATAGCTCTGTTTTGAGGAGTTTCTTTCATCTGAGACAATAATTCTTTTACCAGACTCTTAAACTCCAACTCCCTGTATATATCAAGTAGTTTTTTAAAATCGGGCTGCCTGCACCTACATTCCTCCCAGTCTATCTCCAGCGGTACATCGCATGCAATTAGGGCCAGCCTCCGGCTCAGCCTCGCCTGCTCCTCGTTTTCTCGTAGTTTTTCAGCAAGCGAACTGTTGTCATTGATATTAGAGTAAACACTGTCCAGGTCTTTAAACTCTCTTATTAGCTTGAGGGCGGTTTTCTCCCCTACTCCGGGGACACCGGGAATGTTGTCGGAAGAATCACCCATAAGCGCCTTGACATCAACAAGCTGGCAGGGAGCAATTCCATAACGTTCCATTACAGTGTCTTTGTCAAAAACAGCAAATTCAGAAATCCCCTTCCGGGACAACCAGACTTTAGTGTTGGAAGAAATTAACTGCAGGACATCGCGGTCGCTTGTTAAGATCACACTGTCCAGACCAGCTTGGGAGGCCTTCTTGACAATAGTTCCGATAAGATCATCAGCTTCATAATCTTCCATTTCAAAAACAGCTATACGCATAGCCCTTAAAACCTTTTTTATCAAAGCAAATTGGGGGCGTAGTTCGCTGGGCGTAGGCTTCCTGTGAACTTTATAATCTGCATAATCCTGGTGCCGAAACGTAACCTTCCCCTTATCAAACACTACAATTAAATAATCAGGAGCAAGTAAGCGCAGCGCTTTATGGAGCATTGTTGTAAAACCGTACACCGCATTGGTAAAGACCCCCTGTTGATTTGATAGAAGGGGTAGAGCGTGAAAGGCCCTATGCGTCAGGCTGTTACCGTCTATGACGAGCAATTTTTCTTTTTCCTTTTCCTTTTTCTCTGCCATATCCATCCCACCCTCAGTCATTCTGTCAACTGCCCACTGTCCATACTTATAATTCCCTTTCCGTCTTCAATTTCTATCAAAGTGCCGAGTTCAGAAGAAAGCAGTCTAGTTTTATTCAATATGGGGGCTGCCTCCTGCCCTTTGGCCAGTCTCGGCTGCGAGCTTGGAAGTACTATAGGCCAGACCTCTACACCCGTACAGCCAAGTGCTGAAATGTCAAACTCAACGAGCAGGGCTTCCTGTGTGTAGCCAGCCCAGTACTGGTCAAAGACAAAGTTTCCCAGGCTGTATGCAATTACTCCGTTTTTATAAACCTCCAGTCCCTGAAGGACATGGGGGTGGTGGCCGATTATAATATCCGCGCCTTTATCTATCATGTCATGGGCCAAAAGCCTTTGTTTTTCGGTAGGAGTGTCTTTATATTCTTCCCCCCAGTGCATAGAAACTACTACATGATCAGCCTTACTTTTAGCTTCTTCTATATCTTCTAGAATAATTTCTTTATGAGCGGGTGCTATACCGCAAAGTTTTTCGGTAGCACTCAGGCTCCGCGGTTCAGAACGACTCCAGTAAATATCTGCCATTTCGCTATAGGCCAAAAAGGCTATTTTTAAACCATGGCGTTCAACAACTACAGGAGAACGTGCTTCAGCTAAATTGCTCCCTCCTCCAACGGGGTGCAAGCCTTCCTGCCTTAAAAGATCCAGAGTATCCAAAAAAGCAGGTTCCTTAAAATCGAGTATATGGTTATTAGCTACACTTAAAACATGAAAGCCGGCCTTTTTAAGGCCTTTAACAGTTTCCGGAGCCGCCCGAAACCAGATTCCCTTACCCGGTAGAGGTTCACCCCGGGAAGAAACAGGGGATTCCAGGTTCCCAAAGACCAGGTCCGCAGACTGGAGTTTTCCTGAAATTTTTTCCCAGGGGTACATCACACCCTCATCAGCCATAAGGCGACCCACACGCCGAGAAAGCATGATATCGCCAACTGCAGCTATTTTAACCCGGTCGGGTTTTTCTTCAAGAACTGCATTTTTACAAGTTGGAGGTTGTATAAAACCTGGCCTGCCTCGTTCCAGAGTAAAAAATACAACAGCAGCAGCAAGAGCCAATACGGCTATAATTAAAAGTATATGAAAAAAATAACGATACCCGTTATAAAATTTCAAAACCTTGTTCACCTCTTTATAAATAAAAATTCGGTGTGCTTTCAAAGAAATCCTGCGCACCGAATTATGGCATTATTCGCTAACCAGGTTTAAGGAGAATTTAACTCTAATTCTAATACTATGCCCGAGGAAAACTCCTCAGTTCCTTCACTTTTCAAGAAGAGCTCCTCACTCCGAGCTTTATCTTCTTTTGCTATAGAAAATACGCAGTCTATTATATCTGCTCTATCCTCCGAAGGGATGCGGAGAGATAACTCCACCTTTTGTTGAGAGACGTACTCAACATTTAAAATTTCCACATCATAATCTCTTACTTTGTTTTTTAATTCATCAACTGCCTCGATCGGGTTATCAACAACGAGGGCTATATTTTTGCTTGCCGCTTTGGGACTCTGCTGTAATTCTAACTGCCCGTTTTTCCCTTCCTGGAATTCCGCATTCTCCTCCGGCACTGCCTGGATTCCCGCTTTTTCCTCCATCGGCGCATGTTCCCTGGAAAGAAATGCATCATCCCTCTGAGAGCTTTGGGACATTATTTCCTTTTGTGGAGAAAGCCCTCGAACACCCTGAAAAATGCCCGGAACAGCATGCAGGGCTAAAAATATAACCAAAACGGCCGCAGCTATACCTGAAAAATACAGCTTCCATTTGGCATTTTGTTTTTTCTTCTTACCCTCATGAAGTTTAAAATGAAGTTCTTCACAGAAATTAGGGGGTGGTTCAACTGTTCCTAAATTCCTTACAGCCTCAACCGTATCTTTTAATGAAGATAGCTCCTGATAGCAGCCGGAACAGTTTGCCACGTGTTCTTCAACCATCCGCCTTTCTTCCGGGGACAGGAAACCATCCAGGTATGGAGAAAACAGTTTTTGAACGTCCCGGCACAACATAGTCTCTTTCCTCCTTGTATAACATAGTTGCCTTACTTACGTGCCAATCAAGAGCAGATTTTTGACAATCACATAGGGATTCCGGGGTGACCTGGTTAATTATTCTCGTAGGCAGG
Source organism: Firmicutes bacterium UBA1874 (assembly GCA_002352935.1). Lineage (GTDB taxonomy): Bacteria > Bacillota > UBA1874 > UBA1874 > UBA1874 > UBA1874. The sequence goes on along the minus strand of DDHO01000005.1, from coordinate 904 downwards.
GGTTCTTCGATCTTCCTCCTTGGAAATCCTTAGCTATCCTGAAATAAAGAGTGAAGCCCCGGTGCCTTCACTTTTGACTGATTATGATGCGGCTGGGCTGCGCTACCGAAGCTGCCCCCGGTATTGGGCCTGCTCTAGATGCTCTATTACGGAGAAATCGGGGACATTAACCGCTTTCCCGAACCAGGTTACCAGTGGAGCCCGCCCGGTAAAAACTGATCCCAGAACCTCTATGTGATTGTCAAAGACCAAAATTTACTCTTGACTATTCATAGCACTTCTTTATTTTTTTATTTGACTCGAATTTGAACCCAAATGTTCCTCCCGTCCGACAATCCTGTCGCGAAGAACCCGCCGTGCCCGGCTAAGGCGTGATTTTACGGTACCAAGGGAACAGCCTAATTTTTCAGCGATTTCCTGGTAGGAAAACCCCTGTATATCCCGCATCACCAGCGTAATTCGATATTCGGGCGCCAGGCTGCTTATTAACTGCTGCAAGTATTCCGCCTGTTCTTTTTGCAAATAAATATTCTCAGGCGAACGGGAATTGTCTCCCTGCTCCCGCCGAATCTCTCCTTTTTCAGTAATTATTGGCTCATTTAAAGAAACTTCTGCCCTCCGCTGCCGCCGCCTGATCTCATCACAACAGACGTTTGCTACGATCCTGTATATCCAGGTTTTAAAGGAAGCATCCAGCCGAAATTTGTCAATTGATTTATAAGCACGAAGCAGAGCCTCCTGTGCAAGGTCAGAAGCATCTTCGTAATTCCCCATAAAACGGTAGGCCATGGTAAAAACCTGCTGCTGATGTAAAGAAATCAATTCTTCAAATGCTTCTATATCGCCCTTTTGGCTGCGCATAATTAATTCTCCTTCTTTGTTTTCCACGCTCGCCAGCCTCCTT
>DDHO01000027.1:6426-27537 GCA_002352935.1 Firmicutes bacterium UBA1874 | reverse complement strand
CCTACAGTATATTGACACTATGGGGATCCTATAACAACGTTTAAGCTTTAAAAAGTTCCAGCTGATCTGTTTCAGGAAGATCCTTCAGGCACCCTTGTTTATCCAGCGCTTCTATTACACTCTTAGACAATTGAGCCCTAGTTTGGAGATCTTCTATGGAGGTAAAATATTTTTTTTCCCGGGCGAGTACTATATTTTGAGCAGCAGTAAGCCCGACTCCTTCCAATGCACTCAATGGTAATAATAGTTTTCCGTTTTCTATGATGAAGCATCTGGCTGAAGATTTTTTCAGCGAGACGGGTATAAACTCATATTTCCGCGCGTACATTTCACGGGCAACCTCAAGAATAGGAAGTAAATTTTTTTCTTTAGGAGAACATTCCCTTCCTTTCTGGATAATCTCTTTTATGCGAATATCTATAGCATTTTCACCGCGAATGAATGTTTCATATTCAAAATCACTCGCTTTTACCGTAAAAAAAGAAGCATAAAATTCCAGAGGGTAGTAAACCTTAAAATAGGCTATACGAAAAGCCATCATTACATAAGCTACAGCGTGAGCTTTGGGAAACATATATTTAATTTTCTTACATGATTCTATATACCAGTTCGGGACCCCATGCTTAACCATTCTCTGTTCCGTTTCAGGACAGATACCTCTCCCTTTACGAACGTCTTCCATAATGCGAAATGCTTCTTCCGATTTCATGCCCTTGCTAACCAAGAAAAGCATAATATCATCTCTCGTAGAAATAGTCTCTGAAAGGCATGCAGTACCATTCTTAATTAGTTCCTGGGCATTGTTGATCCAGACCTCGGAACCGTGAGAAAGCCCGCTAATACGCACAAGCTCCGAAAATGTTTTAGGACGTGTCTCTTCGAGCATCTGCCGCACAAACCTGGTTCCGAATTCAGGAATTCCTAAGGAACCTACCGAAGTGCCTATTTCTTCTTCTTCCACACCTAATGCTTCGATGCTAGAAAACAGCGACATAGTATGCGGTTCGTCAAGCGGTATTTGCCTGGGATCGATCCCAGTAAGGTTATGTAACATTTTTATAATTGTTGGATCGTCATGTCCCAGAATATCTAATTTAACTAACCTGCTGCTTATAGCATGGTAATCAAAATGAGTGGTTACCACCTCTGAATCTTTGTCATCCGCAGGATACTGTAAGGGTGTAAAGTCAAGTATATTTAAATTGTTGGGCACGATCATCAGACCGCCGGGATGCTGACCTGTACTTCTTTTCACACCGGTACATCCCTTTACCAGCCTAGAAATTTCAGCTTTGCGCTTTTTAATATTTTTTTCTTCAAAATAGTTTTTTACAAAACCAAAAGAAGTGCGCTGAGCAATAGTTGTTATGGTACCGGCACGAAATACCTGTCCCTTTCCAAAAAGCTCTTCTGCAAATTGGTGTGCTCTATACTGGTATTCTCCGGAAAAGTTTAGATCTATATCAGGTACCTTATTTCCTTGAAAACCAAGAAAAGTCTCAAAAGGAATATCATGGCCATCTTTTTGTAAAGGATTTCCGCATAACGGACACTTTTTGGAAGGAAGATCTGCACCACACTTATATTTTTCACCATAATAAAATTCCGTGTGCTTACATTTTTTGCATAAATAATGAGGAGGCAGAGGATTTACTTCGGTAATGCCGGTCAATGTAGCTACTAAAGACGACCCCACGGAACCCCTTGAACCTACAGGAAAGCCCTCTTGCAGAGAGTTGTTCACTATTTTATAAGCAATAAGGTAAAGAACTGCAAAACCATTGCTAATAATCGCATCTAACTCCCGCGTTAATCGCCGGGATACTTCCTCGGGAAGTCGGGTACCGTATAGTTCCCTTGCCCGTTTGTAACACATATTTTTAATTTCTTCCTCGGCCCCAGTGATCTGAGGTGGGTAAAATTTTTCTGGTATGGGTCTTATTGCTTCAATTTGCTCGCTAATTTGGTTCGGTCCTGTAACAACTATTTCCTGTGCTTCGGCATCTCCGAGATACGAAAATTCTTGGAGCATCTCATCCGTAGTACGGTAATAGAGAGGAGGTGAATCTTCATCCGTGTATCCTTGACCTGCCAGGAGAATCTTTCGGAAGATTGCTTCTTCCGGATCCAAGAAATGTACATCTCCCGTAGCTACAACAATTTTTTTAAGCTTTCTTCCCAGCTTTAATATTGTCTTATTAAGCTGTACAATATCTTCACGGGAATTCACGGAACCGTTGCGTATCAAAAATTCATTATTCGCCAGTGGTTGAATTTCAAGATAGTCATAAAATGATGCCACTTCTAACAACTTTTCTTCCGGTGCCCCCTGCAGGTACTTTCTTATCAACTCACCCGCTTCACAGGCAGAACCCAGAAGGAGGCCTTCCCTGCATTTATTTAGCTCTTCTCTTAAAATACGGGGCTTTCGATAATAATACTTCAAATGCGAGTCGGTAACGAGTTTATATAAGTTAAACAGTCCTTTTTGATTACGGGCCAGGATAATAATATGGTACTTTTTTGCTTTGCTGTCAAGGCTGTCTACAAGGTACCCTTCCATGCCGAAAATAATTTTTATACCGTACTCACGTGCTACTTCATAAGCTTCCGGGAAAGCCTGTACGACACCGTGATCGGTAACTGCCACAGCGGAGTGGCCCCACTTCTTCATTTTTCGGAAAAGTCTTTTAATATCCGTTAAACCATCCATAGCACTCATTTTGGTATGTAAATGCAGTTCAATCCTCTTTAATTTTGCTTTATCAACACGTTCCTCTTCTTTACAAATAGATATGTCCTGAGCATTAATAACCAGTTCGTTTTCAAAACGGTCCCATGCTGTTAAACCGCTGACCTTCAACCACGTTCCTTCGCGAAGCTTTTTTTCAAAAAAAGGAAGATTAGCTTTTTTATTAAAAAACTTAACGGTAATAGTATCGTTGAAATCGGTTAGATCAAATGAATACAGCAGCTTTCCGTTATTAAGCTGCCTTCCGCCACTGTTTATAACTTTTCCTTTAATCACTACTTTTTCTTTTTCATTACTAATTTTAGCAATACTAATGGGCTGTTCTAACACCCTGCCGCCCAAAACAATATCATCGGAAATAAAATCTCCTTTTTTTACACCAGCTACCTTATCCCTTATTTTCTCGGGAATTGTTAAGTAATTAACAATTTCAGGCTGCAGGTTCTCAGCAGCATTGACACCTGTTTTGAGAACAACTTCTATATTTAGCCCTAAAGTTTTTTTCAGATATACGTTCAATTTTTGGGGAATTTCATTTTTCTTTATAAATGTTTCTCCAACTTCATCGCGGATAAATAAGTTAAGTTTGTTATTGCTAAATTCCCAATGTGCCGTAGACAGCCATCCTGCTATAGAAGGTTTTTCCCTTTTATAACGAGCTATAATATCCGGCATTAGAATATTTAGTATCTCCAACACTTTTTTTTCACTTAACTTATAATGCGGGCAGAATATTATCTTGGGCACCTTAAGAATTTTTTCAAGTTTACAATTTAAAACTTTTATAATTTCTTCCGGTATAACTTCCTCCAGATAAAAATGGAGTTCCCACTCTCTGTTAAGTTTATGAACATTAACCTTTAATAGCGCGGAAGCTAATAGAGTTTTTTCTATATTTTCCGGAAACCTGCATTCCAATATTGCTTCTTTAAAAAAATCCAGTCCGTTCCTTTCAGCATTTTGAATTGCCAATTTCTCCAGCCTCCATAATTTCGGAGTAACTTTGAATATAAATAATATGTCTAGTGACCAACCTGTTAATTATTACGCCTGCGGTCTTCTAACAAATGTTTTTGCGATGATAAATATTTTGCAATCTCCCAATACATGCGCAGGCGAGCACTAAAACCTTTAAAAAAGCCCAGCTTCTCTTCCTTCATAATATGAGACATATCAGATAATATAATTTCATGTACTGTAAGACCGTGTTCGGCCACATAACGGTTTAAGGCCATTTCTACTCCAAACCTCGTAGCTTCCAAATCGGAAATTTGCTCCAAAATTTCGCGTTTTACAACTCTTTGCCCTGATAAAAACGGAGCTAAATACTGTGCTAAATCGGTTGCCACCCGGCCGTGTTCAAACACTCCTACGGTCATCTCAGCATGGCCCATTATAACCGGTTCCACTAGATCCATAACATGCTTGGTAGTAAGGCCTATTAAATCTGCATCTAAGAAAAGAATTATTTCTCCTACTGAATTACGGACACCTACCATCATCGCCCCGCCTTTTCCGATATTTTTTGGTAGGGAAATAACCTTGGCACCATTGGCTTCTGCAACCCAGGCAGTATGGTCTTCCGAGCCATCATCTACAACTATTATTTCTGTTATATAGGGAATTGAAGCAAGTACTCTTGTTATATGCCCAATTGTTTTCTCTTCGTTATAAGCCGGTATTACCGCAGAGACTTTCATATTGCTCCTCCTCAATCCGGACACTGCCAAATTTTTTTTATCATTTAGATTTTCTCAAGACTATTTATTATTTTTGAAAACTCAGAACACACTGCTTCCATAGAAATATTATATTCCTTCCCGCTGCCTCTAATCTTTATATCCACAGTACCTTTTTCTATTGTTTTATTACCGACTGTAATTCTAATCGGATAGCCGATCAAATCGGCATCCTTAAATTTAACACCCGCTCTTTCTTCACGGTCATCAAGGACAACTTCCCAACCTGCCTCTTTAAGATCTTGATATATTTTTCGGGCAGTATTTATTTGCTTCTCGTTTTTTGCACTGGCTGCTATTACCACCGCCTGGTAAGGTGCAACTGATATTGGCCAAGCAATCCCGTTTTCGTCATGGTTCTGCTCTACTACAGCAGCAACCGTCCGGCTGACGCCTATTCCGTAACAGCCCATTACAAAAAAATTTTCCTTGCCGTTTTCATCGACAAAAATAGCATTTAAAGCCTCGCTGTATTTTGTTCCTAGCTGGAAAACCTGGCCGACTTCTATCCCCTGAGTGGTATTTAAAATACCCTGACAGCGGGGGCAGGAGTCTCCTTTCTGTACGGTATGTAGGTCAGCAGATTTCACCCAAGTAAAGTCACGTCCGGGCACCGCATTGCAATAATGATATCCCTGTTTATTTGCCCCGCAAACAGCGCCGCTTAAATAAATTACTTCATAATCAGCGTAAACCGGAATATTTTCTTTTTCTAGGCCGACTGGTCCCAAAAATCCTGCCTCTAACTGCATCGATTCCTTAATACGCATGGGAGAAACCATTTCAAGCCGTAAACACCCCAAAGTATTTTTCAATTTTGTTTCATTAACTTCACGGTCCCCTCTTACCAATACTGCAAGAATTTTACCATCTGCTTCATAGAGCAAAGTTTTTATGAATCTCTCAGGAGGTATTTCAAGCATTTTGGACACGTCGTTTATAGTGCGTGCTCCCGGAGTTGAAACAAGTTCCAGAGGCCGCTCTTCAATTTTTCCCTTTTCTTTTTCCAGGAAGCTTTCAGCCTTTTCAATACTAGCAGCATAATCACAGTTCTGGCAGTACACGACTTCCGTTTCCCCCGCCTCAGCCAGTGCCGTGAATTCATGAGAAATGTTACCCCCGATAGCCCCTGTATCTGCTTCGACCGCACGGAATTTGAGACCGCACCTTTTAAAGATATTAACATAAGTATTGTACATTAATTCATAACTTTTTACCATTCCACTATATGAGGCATCAAACGAATATAAATCTTTCATAATGAACTCCCGGCCTCGCATAATTCCAAATCGAGGCCTCTTTTCGTCACGGTACTTGTTTTGTATCTGATATAAAAGCAGGGGAAGCTGTTTATATGATTTTATTTCCAGCTTAATCAACGAGGTTATTATTTCTTCATGAGTAGGACCTAAACAAAAATTACGGTTATGGCGGTCCTTAAGGCGGAACATTTCATCTCCATATACCTCCCAACGCCCTGTTTCCCGCCACAGATCAGCAGGTTGTACGATCGGAAGTAATATTTCCTGAGCGCCTGTTTTATCCAGCTCTTCCCTAATAATATTCTTTACTTTCTCTAAAACTTTTAATCCCAGCGGCAGGAACGTATATATACCGGACGACACCTTTCGAATCATGCCTGCCCTTAGCAACAAACGGTGGCTTACTACTTCAGCTTCTGCAGGCTCTTCTTTTAAAGTCGGTACAAAAAGTTTAGATGCCAGCATAAAAGACTCCTCTCTTAATGCAGGTGGTATTAAATTCCCTTGTTTTAATAATTTTATTTCCAAAAATAAAACAAAAAGAAAATAAGCAAGTTGAAAGTCTAAATTTATTTTTCAGAACTTTTATTCTTTACGGTCAACTCATCTATTTCTTTCAACAAAGCTGTTACAAGTTCCTCTTCCGGAACCCTTGCAATTATTTTTCCCTTCCGAAAAACTACCCCCACCTTTTTTCCCCCTGCAATTCCCACATCAGCCTGCCGTGCTTCACCCGGGCCATTTACACAGCAACCCATAACAGCAACTTTAATCGGAACTTTTATCCCCTTTACCCTTTCCTCTACTTTAGCAGCTATGCCGGATAAATCGATTTGACAGCGCCCACATGTAGGACAGGATATTAGCTCCACTCCTCTTTTTCGCAAACCGAGAGCTTTCAAAATTTCAAAACCAACCTGAACTTCTTTTACAGGATTTCCCGTTAATGAAACTCTTATGGTATCTCCTATTCCCTCCGCAAGGAGTATCCCTATTCCCAGGGAAGATTTTACGGTACCCGTCATGAAAGTACCTGCTTCCGTAACACCTAAATGAAAAGGGTAATCAGTTTGCGAGGCCAAAATCCTGCATGCTTCGATCATCAGGGGGACATCTGAGGCTTTTAGCGATAGTTTTAAATATTCAAAATTTGCACTTTCCGCCCATTTTACATACTTCAAAGCACTTTCCACCATGGCTTCCGCAGTAATCCCGCCATGCTTTTTTACAACTTCTCTTTCTAAAGATCCGGCATTCACACCGATACGAACCGGTATTTTAGTCTTCTTTGCTTCTGAAATTACCTGCAAAAATTTATCCCGACCGCCTATATTGCCGGGATTTATACGTATACCATCCACACCTAGCTTCATACTTTCTAAAGCAAGGTAGTAATTAAAATGAATGTCAGCTACTAACGGGACGTCGACTTTATTTCTTATTATTTTCAAGGCCGGTAATGCATCTTTATCCGGGACCGCAATTCTAACTATCTCACATCCTGCATTTATCAATTCGTTTATTTGCTTTAAAGTGCTTTCGACATTTTTGGTATCTGTGTTGGTCATAGATTGTACCGATATCGGGGCTTCCCCTCCTATTAGTACACCGCCGAGGTTAATAACCCGAGTTTTTCTTCTTTTTATCAAAAATCAGCACCTCACTGAAAAATACGCATAATATCCTGGTATGTAATTACTACCATAAGCATGATTAGAAGGGCAAAACCAACCAAGTGAATAAAGTTTTCTTTTTCAGGATTGACCGGACGTCTTGTAATACCTTCAATACCTAAAAAAATAAGGCGGCTACCGTCAAGGGCCGGAATAGGGAAAAGATTAATAAGTCCTAAATTTAGGCTTAGGACTGCTGTAAAATTGAGAACATTAACTACACCAAACTTAGCAGCCTCCCCCAGCAGCTGGACAATCCCCACAGGTCCCGCTACTTCTGGAGCAACTTCCCCTGTAATCATCTGCACTATGCTTGTAATCAGAAGCACCATGATCCTCACAGCCTGGTTTATTCCCATTATTATTGAATTATAAAAGCTTTGGCGTTCCCAGGCCCGCCAGATCCCTATCATACCTTTACCTGTCTCGGGATCCGTTTCAGGAACCAGATATACATAAAACTTACCCTCTCCCCGGTCCACTAGTAACTGCGTTTTCTCTCCGGAACGATGTTGAATTTTTTCCAATAGCTCGTTCCAATTCTGTACTCTTTCACCATCCACTTCCAAAATTTTATCACCGGCTCTTAACCCCGCTGTTTCCGCCGGTGAACCAGGAACAACTTTACCTATAAGCGTACTCTGTGAAGGCGTTCCCAAAATCATAAAGACAATAACAAAAAGAAAAAGAGCCAGCAAAAAGTTCATAACAGATCCTGCAAGAATTACTCCCATTCTTTTAGCTACTGATTGTTTATTAAATCCCCGTTCATCATCCTCTTCTCCGGGTTCCATACCTGCCATTTTATTATAACCGCCTATCGGAAGGAGCCTTAAAGAATAAAGCGTTTCTTTCCCCTTTATTGAAAGTATACTTGGCCCCATACCGATACTAAATTCGACCACACGTATGCCTGCAGCTTTAGCAGCTATAAAATGACCAAGTTCATGAGCTAGTATTAATAATCCAAAAACTGCAATGGCAATAATCAGTGTACTCAATTAATAACACCCTTCCCTAACAGATAACGGTTATAGTTACTCAACAGCCAATCCCTTACCGACCTGTCCGTTTCTAATATATCCTCTAAAGAAGGAGACTGGATGACCCTGTGTGCTTCTAAAGCATATTCCACAAGGTCGGTTATTTGTAAAAAGCTAATTTTTCCTTTTAAAAAGAGATCTACGGCAACTTCATTAGCGGCATTCATAATCGCGGGTGCCGAACCGCCCTTTTTCCCGGCGAGGTAACCCAGAGTCAAAGCTCGAAAATTTTCTAAATCCGGCCTTTCGAAAGTCAATTTGCTTACCATATCCAATTCCAAGGGTTCAAGGCTATTCTTCCAGCGCTCTGGCCACGTAAGTGCATATTGTATGGGTATCCTCATATCCGGTTTTCCCATTTGGGCCAGTACGGCCCGGTCCTGATAAGCAACCATAGAATGCACAATGCTTTCGGGATGTATAAGTACGTCGATACGGTCATAGTCGATGCCAAACAACCAGTAAGCTTCAATTACTTCTAAAGCTTTATTGAACATAGTCGCTGAATCGATAGTTATTTTATTCCCCATGACCCAGTTAGGATGCTGTAATGCCTCAGCAGGTGTGACTTTCTTTAACATATTCCGCGTAAAGCCACGGAAAGGGCCCCCGGAAGCGGTTAGTATGATCTTGTCGACGGCCTGTCTGCTGTTTTCTAAACATTGAAATATTGCAGAATGCTCACTGTCTACTGGAATTAAAGTAACCTTCTTTTTATTAATTTTCTTCATTACAATTTCTCCGGCAGCAACCAAAGTTTCTTTATTTGCAAGTGCGACTGGAATTCTTCTATTGATCGCTTCTATCGTTGGTAAAAGCCCTGAAACCCCACTGATAGCGTTAACCAACAGATCAATTTTTGTGCCGTCAAGAGCCTCTAAAATCCCTTCTGCCCCTTCATACACACAAATCCTTTCGTCCTTCAATTTACTTTTCATTATTTTCGCGGACGCAGGATCACGCATTGCTATTTTTAATGGTTTAAATTCACGAGTTTGTTCTTCTAAAAGGGAAACATTAGAGCCTGCTGCAAGAACACTTACATTGAAAAAACCGGGGAACATGCGTACCACTTCCAAAGTCTGCCTGCCAATTGACCCGGTCGAACCAAGTATTGCCAGATTTTTCCTTCCCATTTTGCACCTCGTTTATTTTATGTTTTAGAAAAAAAACCTGCCCTCCAAACTGCTTTGATTATGACCATTATTATGGGGCCTACTATTAAACCAAGCAGCCCGAAAATCATAAAGCCTACATACAGACTTATTAATGTTTCTAACGGATGGAGACCGATATTGTCACCAAGTATCTTGGGTTCCAAGACATATCTTGTCATAATTATAATTCCGTACAATAAGAGCAATGATAAACCTAATCCCAACTCTCCTTTTATTATAAGCCACACGGCCCAGGGGACAAGGACCGTTCCCGGGCCCAAAGCAGGCAACAGGTCTGCTATCCCAATAATTATAGCCATTGTAACGGCATAATTTACATTTAATATGAGTAGTCCGATAAGGGCTTGAACCATAGTAATAGAAATTAAGATAGTTTGAGCACGTAAAAAACCAAAAAGTGCCCCCCCGAGTTCCCCGCTAACAGTTCCCCACTTGAGCTTCCAATTATGAGGCAGAAAATTAAAAAATACCTCGTAAATTTTTTCTTTGTCCCGGCTTAAAAAATAAGTAGCAATAAGTGCAACAATAATTATTAGTAATACGCTGGGTAAAGAGGCCAGGATTCCGATTAGGTTTTCCACGCTTGCCGTTATAAAATTATTAAGAAGTTCCAAGCCTTTACCGGCAAGTTCATCTGCTTGATCCATAATTTGTCGGGGAAGCTTAACGGCAAAATAAATATCCTCTATATTTTGTGTCAATTCATTAATTGACTTAATTACTGTGTTTGAATATTCGGGAAGCTTATTGGACAGTTTCATTAATTCCGCAACCAGTTTGAACGAAACAAAGGCGATAAGTAATCCCGCCCCCAGCAAAATAACCAAAAGCACGAGCAGGACGCCGTATTTTCTTTTTATACCTCTATATTCCAATTTATTGACTACGGGATCTATTAACACTGCAAGCACAATAGCAATCAAAAAGGGTAAAAGTAAAGGTAATATAAAAAGAAAAATTTCTTTAACGGCAGGGCCTATATAATAGTAGATCAGGTAAAAAGCAGTCGCTAAAACCAGAAGGTTAAGCGACCAACGAAAAATTCTTCTCTGCCTTTTAAAATTATTAATCAATCTTTTCCCTTCACCTCAATCTATTATAAACCACTGCCAATAATAGTATACCAGAGGAGCTGTAAATAACAAACTGTCAAAACGGTCTAACACCCCACCGTGGCCGGGCAGTAATTTTCCGGCATCTTTGAGGTTAGCCGCTCGCTTCAACGCCGATTCCCAAAGGTCCCCCCCGTGTGCAAAAAGAGTAATTAAAACCGCCAGAGTAATGCAATGAAAGACCGAAAGCGGCAAAAAGTAAGCACATAAAAAAACGGCTGCAAACGCGCCTCCTAACCCACCCACCAGTCCTTCCAAGGTTTTTTTGGGGCTTAACTGGCGGCACAGCAGATGTCTACCCCAATAACGCCCGACAAAATATGCAAAAGTGTCGTGAAACCAGGTAGAAGCTAAGACGAGTAATAACACTGCAAGACCTTCAGTGCTGTTAGAGCGTATCAATATAAGATATGCCAGGAACCCACCTATATAATAACTTCCTAAAAGAGTTAATGCTAGATCGAAAAGCGAATGGTTTTGATAACCCTTTATAAGAAATATTAATACTCCGGACAAAAATATAATAATACTCAACGGCAAAATATTTATTATATTTCCGACAAAAGCGACAGCAGGGAATAAAACGGCAGAAACATACCCGAATATATAAAAAGGTTTACTTCCCATAGCTAACATAATTTGATTGTATTCACGTAAAGATAAAATTACCAGGCAGGCAACCAAAAATAAGAAAACAACCCCCCCTGCATAAACGCCGCCCAGAAAAACAGGTAGACCTATTAAGGCAGTGATAATTCTTTTTTTGAGCACGTCCTTCACTCCAGTTAAATTTTTAGCCCACCAAACCTTCTATCTCTCTTCTGATAATCATAAAGAGCCTGTAATAGGTGTATTTTTTTAAAGTCAGGCCAGTAAACATCACTTATCCAAAACTCAGTATAGGCTGTCTGCCAGAGAAGGAAATTGCTTAATCTCAATTCTCCTGACGGCCTAATGAGAAGGTCAGGGTCGGGTTGACCACGGGTGTACAGAAAATTAGAAAAAAGCTCCTGGTTAATATGGTCAATTTCAATGTTTCCGTTCTTAACCTCGGTTGCTATTTGCCTGACAGCACGTATTATTTCCGCTCTTCCTCCATAATTAAGCGCCAGGTTTAAAGTTAGTTTATCATTGGACTTTGTTAATTCTCGAATTTTATAAATTTCAAGACGCGCTTTTTGGGGTAGTTCATCTATTTGTCCTATCGCTTCCACTTTAATTCCGTTTCTGTGTAATTCCGGGGCTTCTTTTTGAAGATAATCAGCAAGCAAGTCCATCAAAACTTTTACTTCTTCCTGAGGCCTCTTCCAGTTCTCAGTTGAAAATGCATATACGGTCAAAATTTTTATGCCTATATTTCTGCATGTTTTTACAATTTCTCGAAGAGTGTTTACCCCGGCCCTATGGCCCGCTTTTCTAGGCAGACCCTTTTTTAAAGCCCATCGGCCGTTTCCGTCCATAATAATGGCGATATGCACAGGCAACAGTTTTTTATCCAGTCTTTTTATTATAATTTCTTCACTTTTTTCTTCACACTGACGACTATCCCAGGGCAAGGATATAGGGCGTTTTAACAAAACCTTTTACCCCTTTCATGGACTGTATGATAAAACCCCCTCTTGTTAGAAAGGGGGTTTTGATAGCTTTTTCTCGGACCAATAGTAACTTAACATAAGTTCTTATTCTGAAGTGTCCCCGTCAAATTAAAAATATCCTTTTTGACCAGGCATAAAAATATGTCCGGTATACCTCAAACATGACTTTCCTCGAAAACTTGAAGCCGCCTATCTTTATTTATTCCTCTTACCACTTTTAAGCCACGTTACTTCCTCCTGGTAGGCATACACTAACTCCACGCACCCGGGACCAATTGTTTTCTGTCTCACGACTCGTGGTACTCCCCCGGAAATATCTTTCCCTGGTGCAAAAGTTATATCCTCTTTAATGATGTGATAATTGGAAGCACGTAGAAGGCTTAACGCTTCATTTTTGTCATAAGCTAGAACCAGAGGAACAGCCATTCTCATCCCCTTTTTTAGTTTAAAGTTTATTAAACTTAGAATTCCATAATTTCTTTCTCTTTTGCTTCCATAACCTTGCTTAATGTTTCGATGTACTTGTCTGTTAATTCCTGTACTTTTTTCTGATCCCTGTGGGCATCATCTTCCGAAATTTCGCCTTCTTTTTCCAGCGCTTTAATCTTATCATTGACTTCTCTTCTAATATTACGGACGGCTACTTTCGCTTCTTCTGCTTTTTTTCTGACGACTCTTACCAGTTCCTGCCTGCGTTCTTCGGTTAGTTCCGGTATATTAATTCGAATAATGGAACCGTCATTGCTGGGAGTGAGCCCCAAATCAGATTTTTGAATAGCTTTTTCAATATCTTGTATTACATTCTTATCCCATGGTTGAATTACTAACAACCTGGGCTCAGGTGCGGAAATATTTGCAAGTTGGATTAAGGGAGTATCTACTCCGTAATAACTTACTTTTATATTCTCCAACAATGAAGGATTTGCTCTGCCTGCTCTTAAAGAAGCCAGTTCTTTTTTAAGCACTTCTACTGCCTTCTCCATCCGTGTTTCTGTTTCCTTAAACAAGCCTTTTAGCATTTACTTCCCTCCCAACATATGTTCCTATTTCCTCCCCCATTACAACTCGCCAAATATTTCCTTTTTCATTTAAATTAAAAACAATCAGAGGAATTGCATTGTCCATACATAAAGAAGTTGCCGTGGCATCCATAACACCTAACCCTTTGTTCAAAACATCTATATAACTGAGCGACTTATATTTCATTGCCCCCGGGTTTTTAACAGGATCTTCGTCGTATACTCCGTTAACCTTTTTGGCCATCAAAATAACATCAGCTTCTATTTCAGCCGCTCGCAAAGCTGCAGCCGTGTCAGTAGAAAAATAAGGGTTTCCGGTACCTGCTGCAAATATTACAACACGCCCTTTTTCCAAATGCCTTATAGCTTTCCTACGAATATATGGTTCCGCTATTTGTCTCATTTCAATCGCTGCTTGCACCCGTGTCTGAACATTCCTTTGTTCTAAAGCATCCTGAAGGGCTAGAGAATTAATAACCGTTGCCAGCATACCCATATAATCGGCTGTAGCTCTATCCATTCCTCTTTCACTTCCGGTGCCGCCACGCCAAATGTTACCGCCTCCCACTACTATGGCGACATCAACTTCCATGTTTCGGATTTCTCCAATTTGTTGAGCAATATATTGGAGAATTTTATAGTCAATACCAAATCCTTTATCACCGGCTAATGCCTCACCGCTTAATTTTAATACAATTCGCTTGTACTTAGGTCTTCTCCCTCCCAACTTCTCAAAACCTCCATGCTAAAAATTTATCTTTCTACATAACGAAATAAAATCCTTCAGGTTACCGTTTTTAAAAAAAAAGAACACACATCAGTGCTCTTTGTTCCCAATTATTTCTTTAACCTCTTGAGCTAAATCGGTGCCCTTCTTTTCAATTCCTTCGCCCACTTCATACCTGCAAAAACGACGGACTTGTATATTCTCACCAATCTTTGCTATTTTTTCTGTAATTACTTCACTAACAGTTTTATCTGTGTCCTTAATAAAAGCTTGCTCTAGCAAGCAGACCTCGCTAAAATACTTTTCTAAGCGCCCTTTTACTATTTTGTCAATAATTTTTTCAGGTTTTCCTTCGTTTAAAGCCTGCGCTACTAGGATTTCTTTTTCTCTATTTATAACTTCTTGGGGAATATCTTCCCGGGAAATATATGTAGGTTTAGCAGCAGCCACCTGCATAGCAAGGTCCTTAGAAAGTCCGCGAAACTCTTCGTTTTTAGCAACAAAATCCGTTTCACAATTCACTTCTATTAAAACTCCGATACGGCCTCCTCCATGAATATACGAAGTTATTGCTCCTTCAGCTGCTACCCGCCCCGCCTTTTTTTCAGCAGCAGCGAGGCCTTTTTCCCGGAGGTATTTAACTGCCCTGTCAAGATCCCCGGCAGTTTCTTGAAGCGCTCTTTTACATTCCATAATACCTGCTCCGGTTTTTTCTCTCAATACCTTTACTAAGTCTGCAGTTACCAATTTAGATCTCCTCCTAAAAAATAGAGGTCTTAAAAGTAAATGCTGAAAAGAATGCGAAGTCTTTTCCTCCGAGTAAAATATTGCAGGAAATAACTATTGCTAAACTTCGGCAATTACTTTCTCCTCTTTTACCTCCTCAAGCTTCTCAACATTCTCTTCAGCCACCCCTTCTTCTCTGTCTTCATCAACGCGGGCTTGTTTACCTTCCAGCACGGCATCTGCAATTTTACTTGTCAGTAATTTTACTGCTCTTATAGCATCATCATTACCCGGTATAACATAGTCTATTTCGTCCGGATCACAGTTCGTATCTACGATAGCCACAATAGGTATACCTAGTCTTCTTCCTTCAGCTACAGCAATACGTTCTTTTCTGGGGTCAACTATAAACAACGCCCCTGGCAGCTCTTTCATGTGCTTTACTCCTCTGAGAAAACGATTTAGTTTTTCCCTTTCGCCTTCCAGACGCGCTACTTCCTTTTTAGGCAAAACCTCCCAAACACCGTCCTCTTCCATCTTTTCCAACTCAAAAAGACGGTCTATTCTTTTCTGTATGGTTTTAAAATTTGTTAACATTCCGCCAAGCCAGCGCTGGTTGACATAAAACATCCCACAACGCTCAGCTTCTTCTTTTACGGACTCTTGTGCCTGCTTTTTAGTTCCTACAAAAAGTACGGTTTTCCCCTCTGCAACAATATCTCTAATAAAATTATACGCTACTTCGACCATTTTTACAGTTTTTTGTAAGTCCACAATATATATACCATTTCGTTCGGTAAAAATATATGGAGCCATTTTAGGGTTCCACCGTCGGGTTTGGTGACCAAAATGAACACCTGCTTCCAGCAGCTGTTTCATAGATACAATAGCCACTTCCCCACCTCCTCTCTCGGTTTGTCCTCCGCTTCCTTCATAACTTAAAGGGACTATCCTCTCAGCACCCCCTCCAAATTCCGGAAACGTGCGTTTTTATACACGGAGCAGTATAGCATAAATTATTGCATAAAATCAAGAACAATTTTCCGTATGAACTAATTTTTACGCTTTTAATCGAAAATATTCACCCAACATGAAATTAATTAAAGACTAATGTTTTATTTTCTCCAATTCTTCAAGGAGATTATCATTTAAAACACGTATATAAGTTCCTTTCATCCCCAAAGATTTAGCCTCAATTACACCCGCACTTTCAAATTTCCGCAGGGCATTAACTATTACAGATCTCGTTATGCCTGCTCTATCGGCAATTTTACTCGCGACCAGTACTCCCTCATCTCCTTCTAACTCTTCAAAAATATGTTCTACAGCTTCTAATTCTGAATACGAAAGTGTAGCTAATGCAACGTGGACTGCTGCCCGTTTGCGCGCTTCTTCTTCAATTCTTTCGGACTTGGATCTCAAGATTTCCATGCCGACAACTGTAGCCCCGTATTCAGCAAGTATAAGATCGTCATTATTAAACCTTACATTAAATTTAGCTAGTACTAAAGTTCCCAGTCTTTGGCCGCCACCTATAATGGGAACAACAGTGCTCAATTTATTACTAAAAATACACTCCTTTTCCCTTTGAAAAACGCACCTGCTTGCTACCTGGTGATAGTTAGCATCTGTTTTATTAATGCTGAGCAGCTTTTCGTTATAAGCATCGGGGAACTTACCCGAGCGGTGAACTATATTTTCCATTATTTCACACGCAAAGCCGTCAATAAAGGAATATCCTAGAATAGTCCCTTTCCGCCCAACAATATATACGTTAGAATTTATTACTTCATTTAAAACATTTGCCATTTCTTCAAAGTTAACGGGATGACCTGCTGTTTTTTGTAAAAGCTTATTTATTTTACGCGTCTTTTCTAACAGCTCTTTCATTATCAAAAATCCCCCTCAAGTCGAAATATTTTTAAATTTTAAAAAACTACAGTATATACCGACTGAGATCCTTATTTTCAACTATACCAGACAATTTCTTCCTAACGTAGAAAGCATCAATCTCAATTTTCTTTTCTTTAATTTCAGGTGATTCAAAAAAAATGTCCTGCAATAGTTTTTCAAGAACAGTATAAAGCCTACGAGCACCTATGTCCTCAGTTTGACTATTGACTAAATGTGCTATTTGCGCAATTTCTTTTATTGCTTCACTTTGGAAATTAACTTCTAATCCGTCTGCCTCTAAAAGGGCTTTATACTGTTTTATTAGAGAATTTTTGGGTTCAGTTAAAATCTGCTCAAAGTCCTCTTTTGTTAAACTATTTAACTCCACGCGAATGGGGAAGCGCCCCTGTAATTCCGGTATAAGATCGGAGGGCTTGGCAACGTGAAATGCTCCCGAAGCAATAAATAGGATGTGATCGGTTTTTACGGGACCATGTTTTGTAACAACGGTCGAGCCTTCCACAATAGGTAGAATATCTCTTTGAACTCCGCCTCTTGAAACATCAGGCCCCCTGCTGTCTTCCCGGAAAGCTATTTTATCGATCTCATCCAGAAAAACAATGCCGTCTTCCTCAACCTTTTGAATTGCCAGACTAACTACTTCGTCCATGTCGATAAGCTTATCCGCTTCTTCCTGAGCGAGTATTTTACGGGCTTCCCGAACCGTAACCCTGCGTTTTTTAGTCTTTTGTGGAAGAATCCCCCCTAAAACGTCCTGCAGGTTAATCCCCATTTCTTCCATACCAGTTCCGGAAAATATTTCCATTACCGAAGGGGTTCTTTCTTGCACTTCAACTTCCAAATATTCGTCCTCTAATTCTTGCCTGCGCAATTTTTCTTTAAGTATTTCCCTTTTTTCTTCTACCTTTTTTTCCCGTTGCTTAGTTAGATCATCTTCGGAAGTGCTCCCACGTGTGCTCTGTATTTTATCCCCGAACAAAACATCCCAGGGATTTTTTGTTCTGTCTTTTTTAGGGTAAGGAGCTAACTTCTCAATTATACGAACTTCTGCTTGCTTTAGAGCTTGTTCCTGTACTTTTTCTATTTTTTCGTTACGTGCCATGCGTATTGCTGTCTCAACCAAATCGCGAATAATAGATTCCACATCTCTTCCTACATAACCCACCTCCGTAAATTTACTTGCCTCAACCTTAATAAATGGGGCATCTACTAATTTGGCCAAGCGACGAGCAATTTCGGTTTTTCCGACACCAGTTGGCCCGATCATGATAATATTCTTAGGAACTATTTCCTCCTGCAATTCTTTAGATAATTTTTTTCTTCTATAACGGTTACGAAGAGCTACCGCTACAGCTTTTTTCGCATCTGTTTGGCCGATGATGTATTTATTTAGGTGAGTGACAATTTCTCTTGGAGTAAGGTCTAAGCCATCTTTCATTTATTATTTCCTCCTTCACACTGGAAGCTCCTCTATGGAAATTTCATTATTAGTAAAAACACAAATAGAGGCCGCAATTAACAAGGCCTCCCTAGCAATTTCTACCGCACTTAACGGAGTATGAAGGTACAGTGCCCTAGCGGCTGCCATAGCATAAGAACCGCCTGAACCAACTGCTATAATTCCATCATCGGGCTCAATAACTTCACCGGAACCAGATAATAGCAGAAGTTTATTCTTGTCGCTGATAACAAGAGAAGCTTCCAAACGTCGAAGTATTTTGTCCGATCTCCATTCTTTAGCTAATTCAACAGCAGCCCTTAACAGGTTGCCACGGTGCTGCTGCAGCTGCGCCTCAAATTTTTCAAACAGGGTAAAAGCATCGGCTACCGAACCTGCAAACCCTGCTAATATTTTACCTTCATAAAGCCGGCGTATTTTATTAGCTTTATGTTTCATGATCGTGTGGTTGCCGTACGTAACCTGGCCATCACCCGCGATGGCGACTTTCCCATTTCTTTTCACGGCTACAACTGTAGTACCCTGATACATAATTAAATTCCCCTTTTCATCCGTTAATTAAAAAAGAAAGCATTATCTGCTTAGCAGCATCGAAAAGTATATTTGTATTTAATTTCACAATTGCTTTCAACATTAAAGCTTGCTGTAAATTGCACTAAAATTAAACTATGCTCTGGGATGTGTCCTTTGGTAAACCTCCCTTAGACGGCTTTTGGAAACATGTGTGTAAATCTGAGTAGAAGTCATACTTGCATGGCCCAAAAGTTCCTGAACGGTTCTTAAATCTGCACCGTTTTCCAGTAGATGTGTAGCAAAAGAGTGCCTCAGCGAATGAGGCGTTAACCTAATAAAAAGGGCTGCCTTCTTAACATTTTTTAAAAGGATGTATCTTACCCCTCTGGCGGATAAACGCTTTCCCCTTTTATTTAAAAACAAAGCCTGCTCGCCCCTTTTACTACTGCGGGAGAGCAAGGCCCTTCTTCCAAAAGAAATATAGTTATTGATTGCAGAAACAGCTTCTTTTCCCAAGGGGACCAACCTTTCTCGCCCACCTTTCCCCATCACCCTGGCATGCCCCTCTGAAAGCTCCAAGTCAGAAACATTCAGGTTAACCAGTTCATTTACTCTAATCCCTGAAGCATATAAAGTTTCTAAAAGCGCCTTATCGCGAGAACCAATTGGATTTGACTGGTCGGGTATTTCAAGCAGTACCTCCAGATCTCTATAATAAACAAAATTTGGCAGATTTTTACCGGATTGACCAAAATAAACTTCCAGCAATGGACTTTTAAGTACTATATCGTTCTTGACCAGAAATTTATAAAAAGAACGCAGAGAAGCAACTTTACGGGCTATACTGGAGCGCTTGAACCCCTTGTGGCTCAATTCACCTAAGAAAGCCCTTATATCCCGTGATTTTACATCTCCCACGTTAAAATTATCAATCTCTATATTTTTATAATCACAAAAGAAGTTGCAAAACTGTTCAAGGTCTTTTTGATAGGCAGAAATAGTATTGACCGAATATTTCCTTTCCAAATTTAAATGGTTCAGAAACTCCCGTACTCTTCTATGCCAAGTATTAGACATGGGCTATCCTCACTTCCTAATTTTCCGTATTATGGTAGCACATTCATTCCTTCCTGACAAGTCTATTACCCTATGCTTTTTTTAATATCCTCAAGTATTCTCAGCGACCGTTCCGATAACAATTGATTGCGCAATTTGCGAGATCTGACTTTCGTGGCTAAAGGAGGAAATAAGCCGAAATTTATATTCATAGGCTGAAAAGAATGCGGGTCAGCACTAGTTATGTAGTAGCTTAAGGCACCGTGAGCAGTTTCCGGAGGAAAAACTAAAGGTTTTTTATTATCAAGAACCCTTGAAGCATTAATTCCCGCAATTAAACCCGAAGCAGCCGATTCAATATACCCTTCGACACCGGTTATTTGCCCTGCAAAATATATTTTGTGATTATTTTTTAAACAATAAGATCTGGTCAAAAGAAGGGGAGAATTAATAAAAGTATTGCGGTGCATAACACCGTATCTTACAAATTCCGCTTTCTCTAAAGCAGGAATCATGCAAAACACTCTTTGCTGTTCTTTCCACTTTAGCCTGGTCTGAAACCCAACCATATTATATAATGTTCCTTCTTTATTGTCCTGTCTTAATTGGACCACAGCAAAGGGGCGGCAACCATTTTCATCCACGAGACCCGCAGGCTTAAGGGGGCCGAACAGCAGGGTACGGGGCCCTCTGGAGGCCATCTCTTCAATCGGCATGCAACCTTCAAAATGAACTTCTTTTTCAAAACTTTGCGGGCTATGCTTCTCTGCTTTTATCAGTTCACGGTAAAAAGCATAGTATTCCTCTTCTGTGAGAGGACAGTTAAGGTAATCATCTCCCCCTTTTCCATACCTAGAAGCTCTAAAAACTTTTTCAAAATTAATCGATTCCGCCGTTACGATAGGAGCTGCGGCATCATAAAAATATAAATAATCTTCTCCTGTAATCTTTTTGATACGCTCACTTAATTCAGGAGAAGTCAACGGCCCTGTAGCAACAATTACCACCCCGCCCTCGGGAAGCTCCGTAACCTCTTTTCGTATTATCTCAATGTTGGGGTGCCGCTCTAAAGCCCTGGAAACTTCCCTTGAAAAAGCCTGACGGTCTACGGCCAGCGCGCCCCCAGCAGGAACACGGTGCATATCGGCGCATTTAATTATGATCGAATTTAAAAGACGCATTTCTTCCTTTAGCAAGCCGGCGGCATTTTCTAAAGAATCAGCTCGTAATGAATTGCTGCACACCAGTTCTGCAAGTAAAGGAGTACTATGCGCAGGCGTAAACCGCTCGGGCCGCATTTCCCATAATTGAACTTTATGACCTCTTTCGGCTGGCCGCCCGGC
>DDHO01000027.1:0-6180 GCA_002352935.1 Firmicutes bacterium UBA1874 | reverse complement strand
CCTGCCAGGCAGCTTCCCTCCCTGCCAGTCCGCCCCCAATCACTATTAGACTCTCTTCTTTCATAAACATCACGCTTCTTTCATCTGAAGGCGGTAATTACAGGAAGGACACATAATTTGCACCTCTTTATTACGAACTTTTTTTTCAACCAAGCGAGCCCCGCATTGGGGGCATTCCTTTTCTGTGGGTTTATTCCACGAAACATAATCGCAATCGGGGTAATTGCTACATCCAAAAAATTTCTTTCCCTTTTTGGAACGCCTCGATACAATATCTCCGCCGCAGTACGGACAGCTAATCCCTATGTTTTCTAATAACGGCTTGATATTTTTGCACTCCGGAAAACCGGGACAGGCCATAAACTTTCCATAACGACCTCTTTTAATAACAAGTTTACGACCGCACTTTTCACACTCCTCATTTGTTTCTTCATTTTCAATTTTTATAGGTCCAATTTCCTCTTCGGCTTTTTTTAGTACTTTATAAAAAGGTTCATAGAAACTCCTGATTACTGCTCTCCATTCCAGTTCACCCTTTTCAATGAGGTCTAGTCTCTCTTCCATATCAGCAGTAAATTCTATTTCAATTATTTCCGGAAAATAGTCCTTTAGAAGGTTTACAACAATTTTCCCCAAGTCTGTAGCCAAAAACTGTTTATTTTCTTTTTTTACATAACCCCTTGACAGAATTGTGTCTATAGTAGGAGCATAGGTGCTGGGCCGGCCGATACCCAGTCTTTCCATGGTTTTAATTAGGCTCGCTTCCGAATACCTTGGCGGTGGCTGAGTAAAATGTTGATAGGGCTTTAATTCCTTGAGGCCAAGATTTGTTCCTTCTTTTAACTGGGGCAATTCATTTTTCAAGGCATCCCGCGAATTACTTTTTTCTCCTTCGATATAAATTCGGCGAAATCCCGGAAACTTTACATTGGTACCGCTGGCGCGAAATAGAAACTTTCCTGCTTCGATATCTATGGTCGTAACTTCTAAGGTTGCCGCCTGCATTTGACTGGCAATCGTCCGCTCCCAAATCAGGCGGTAGAGTTTGTACTGGTCCTGTGTAAGGTGGCTTTTTATCTCCTCGGGCTGCCTTTTAACAGATGTCGGACGGATAGCTTCATGGGCATCCTGTACCTGTGCTTTTTTACTTTTACGGTAGAGGGGACCCTCCCCGGGAAGATATTCTTTTCCGTATTCCGATTTGATAAACTCACGAGCTTCCTTTTGGTGCTCTTGAGAAAGTCTGGTAGAATCGGTACGAATGTAAGTAATTAGGCCCGTTGCTCCACCGGCTTCTTTACCTAGATCAATTCCCTCGTAAAGCTGCTGTGCAATTCGCATGGTCTTGCGGCTTCCAAAATTCAGCTTATTGTATGCTTCTTGCTGAAGAGTGCTGGTTATAAAAGGCGCTGCCGGTTTTCTTTTGCGCTCTAGCTTTTTAATATGTTTCACTACAAAAGTAAGGCCTTTTTCTTGGAGTTCTTCTAAAATAGCATCTGCTTCCTGTTTTTTATTAATTTGTGGTTTTTTGCCGTCTTTCTTTAACAACTTGGACCATAAAACGGGGTCAGAATTAAAGCCGGCTTCAATAGTCCAATATTCTTGCGGTTCAAATTTTTCTATTTCTTCATCGCGATCACAGATTAACCTTACAGCAACAGACTGCACTCTTCCAGCACTCAACCCTTTCCTCACTTTTTTCCACAAAAGAGGGCTTAAATTGTACCCGACTAATCTGTCCAGAATTCTGCGCGCCTGCTGTGCATTAACACGATTATAATCAATTTTACGGGGTTTACCTACAGCTTTCTTAACAGCATTTTTAGTTATTTCATTAAACTCAATTCTCCTGTTTCCGTCCTCAAGATTCAGAGCATGCTGAAGATGCCATGCTATGGCTTCGCCTTCCCTGTCCGGATCAGGAGCTAGTAACACGTTAGCGCTTTTCTGTGCGGCACTCCTTAACTCTTTTAATATTTTACCTTTTCCCCTTATCGTTATATATTTAGGCTCAAACCCATTATTGACATCCACGCCGAACTGGCTTTTTGGTAGGTCCCGAACATGCCCCATGGAAGATTTAACGATATAACTTCTACCTAAAAACCTGCTAATAGTTTTTGCTTTGGCAGGAGATTCAACAATGACAAGAGTTTTACTCAAACTAAATTCACCTCGTTCGTCACCAATGTAATTTTTCCATATAAGCCGGTATGCATTTACATTTTATTAAACAGTATTTAGGATATGATTTTAAAATGTATATTATAAAAATCAACCCTATTTTTAAACTATTTCTTTTTAGCTACCAAAAAATATTTTCCGGGCAACTGCCGAATATGCCCATTTAACTGCAGAACCATAAGTTTTTGATAAAGTTCCTGAGGTCTTAAGTTCATGACTTGCGACAAAAAATCTATATGCACGGGTTGGGCGGAGGTTAGCCGTAAAAGCTCCTCTTCTGCATTATTCAACTTTGTTTTATTGCGCTGAGTTTCAAGAGAATTATTATTTTTTTCCATATAGATTTCTAATTCTTCTAGAATATCATTTACATCTAGAACCAGCTTGGCTCCCTGTTTTATTAGATTATTAGTTCCAATACTGTAAGGGCTAGTTATCGGCCCCGGAACCGCAAATACTTCTCTCCCCTGTTCTAAAGAAAAATCTGCCGTAATAAGTGCACCGCTTTTAGCAGCTGCTTCTACAACGACTGTTCCCAGTGAAAGACCACTAATAACCCTATTTCTTGCAGGAAAATTTCCCGGTTTGGGTAACGTCCCTAACGGGTATTCTGATACCAATGCACCGCGTTCCGCAATCTTTTCCATAAGAATTTTATTTTCCCGCGGGTAAATAATATCAAGCCCACATCCTAAAACAGCAACTACCATTCCCCCCGCCCTAAGAGCACCTTCCTGAGCAAAGCTGTCGATCCCCCTCGCCATCCCGCTGACCACACAAATTTCTCTTAGAGCAAGTTCCCTACCAATCATTTCAGATACACTTTTTCCATAAAACGTTGCCCTGCGAGAACCGACAACCGCTACTAGAAGCTGCTGCTTTATTTCCAGACTGCCTTTAACATATAAAACAGGGGGCGGGTCATATATTTCTTTTAATGCACTCGGGTAATTTTCGTCTTCTAAGGTAATCACTTGAACTTTTTTCTTATGTAGCCTATCTAGTATAGACTCCGGGTTTAAATTTTTCCTATACGAAACAAATTTCTCCAGTGTTTTTTTACCTAAAAAGTTATCTAAAGCTGCAGGTGAAGCCTTCCAAATTTCAGATGGTTTCTTAAAGAATTCCAAAAGCTTATAAAAAGTCTGAGCACCTATTCCCGGCGCTTCATGTAGAGCAATCCAATAATTTCTTTCATTCAATTTAAGCTGCACTCCGTATTATACATGTTAGCAAGTATCTTTCTTTAGCATTCCTCCAGTTTCCTGCTTATTTTTTTACAAAACTTTCCTTTTCCCTGCCATTTTCAAAATACTTTCTATCCTTTGCCCGTCCTTCAACACCCTTTGAAAAAGATCTCCCCGTCTTTTAACCCTTTCCGGAACGGTACGGATATTAAATTCATCGGGAGCTAATGTAACTTTTAATTCTTCCCACGTCAAGGGCGTAGAAACGGTAGCCCCTTTATACGGCCTTACTGAGTACACAGATGCCAAAGTTTTCCCCCGAGCATTTTGAAGATAATCTATATAGACTTTCCCGTCCCTCTTATCAACACTTCTTTCTAATGTTGCTTTTTCGGGACACAAACGGACTGCCAGTTTCGCAATATAACTTGCAGCTCTCCGGATCTGAGAAAAATTATAGTTCAGAATCAAAGGCACAAAAATATGTAAACCAGTTGCTCCAGATGTTTTAGGAAAGCATTCTATTTCTAAATTGTCAAGTATTTTTTTTAATAAGAAAGCAACCGTGACTGTTTCTCTAAACGTGCTCGGAGGAGAAGGATCAAGGTCAAATATTAAAAATCTAGGGAACTCGGGAGCCCAATAATAAGACAACCAGGGATGCATCTCTATACATCCCTGGGCAACCAGCCAAATTAGACTTTCCATATCATTGGCCAAGCAATAATTGGTAGTCTTTTGTAATTTATGAGAATATATTGGGACTTTTTTTAACCATTCCGGCGCGTATTCCGGACAGTCCTTTTGATAAAAAGATTTTCCCTCTATACCATCTGGAAAGCGGTGCAGTACTAAAGGATGGTCATAAAGGTGCGGTACTAACAAAGGAGCCAACCGCGCATAATATTGAATGAGGTCAGCTTTCTTATACCCTTCTTCCGGCCAAAAGACCTTTTCTAATTTGTTTAAACTTAATTTTTTGCCTCCAATTCGATAAAGGACCATATATAACCTTACCTATTGCCATTAGTTTATATCTATTTTTATCGAAAATATTTTAAAAAATACCACCGCAGGATATTTTTTAAAACTTTTAACTATTTTTAAAATTCCCGGTCTTTTTTCTATAATGATCCCCTATTACTGTCAATATCAAAAACAAAACAAAGACCTGCGCTAACATTCCAAGTAAGGCTAGTAAAGCAGTTATATAATTCATATAAAATTTTTACCCTCCTAAGATATTTTTTAAACTTACAAAAAAATTACTATTAGTTTCTTTAAAATAACACATTCTCCTTCAATAAAATAAAAATCCCTTTACTTATATGCTCTATCCAGTACTTGAATCGTGTGCAATACAGGAAGGTCTACATTATGAGTTTTTAAGCTTCCTGAAAATTGCATGATGCATGCAGGGCAACCCGTAACTAAACAGGAAGCCCCGGTCGAAATTACTGCTTCAATTTTAGGAACCAGGATTCTCTTAGATAAATCATAGTGTTCAAACCCAAAAAAACCAGCGCCACCACAACACCTACCAGCATTATTCATTTCTATTAATTTTAAGCCAGAAATTTTTTTAAGCATTTGCCGCGGTTCATCGACAATACCCAGACCCCTGGCCAAATGGCAGGGGTCGTGGTAAGTTACTGTTTCCGAAAATTGAAGTGCCCTCAATTCATTAATATTTAGATAACCGTATAAAAATTCAGACACATCCAACACCTTTTCGGACAATACTTTTGCTCTCCTATCTTCCTTCAATAAAAGGGGGTAATAGCTTTTCAACGCCCGGGCACAGGTAGGGCACGCAGTAAGAATAACATCAAATTTCTCGCTATCAAGCACCTCAATATTTGACCTGGCCGCTTGAAATGCTGTATACCAGTTACCAGCATTCAATGATGGGAAACCACAACAATGCTGACCGGGCGGAACAAAAACTTCTACGCCATTTCTATTTAAAACCCTAACAAGGGATTTACCTATATCTGTATACACATAATTAATTAAACATCCTGAAAAAAAGACCGCTTTTATACCTGTTTTTTTGTGGGGAGGAATAACCGCCGGAAGTTCTTCTTTTAATGTTCTTTGTGCGAGAGGGGGCATTGTAAAACAAGTGTTTAATCCCGCTATTTTCTGTAATAAATATCCCAGACGGGCACCCCGGTCCAATAAAGCAGGATTCCTTATTCCCTGAAAAAACAAAGATTTAATTAGGGGAAGGCCTTGTTGACCAAATAACTCAGCTCTGACAGCCAGCACTATTTCATCTACCCTCACACCGCTGGGGCAATTCTCTACACAGGATTTACAGGTTAAACATAAATTGAAAATTTCTCTAAGTTTCCTACTACATTTAATTCTTCCCAGTAAAAGCAGGTAGGCTAGTTGCACCTTTCCGCGTGCTACATAGGGCTCTTCTCCTAATTCCTGAAAAACCGGGCATACGGCCTGGCAATTTCCGCACCTTATGCATCTTAAAATGTCTTCTTCCCATCTCTCTATATTCTTCAATCTCGCAATATTCATCAGCAGTACCTCCCGGAAAAGCCTGCCAGCCGTTTATAATAAAAAATAAAAGCCTAGAAATACTACAATGTAGCTCCTAGACTTCTCCGGCTCTTTTATTTTAATAGTGGCAGGGGAGGCAGGACTTGAACCCGCAACCAACGGATTTGGAGTCCGCTACTCTGCCAGTTGAGCTACTCCCCTGCGTATTATTTATTATAGGCTATTCCGTTTTTTTAGTCAAGAAACTGGTCTCTGGCATTACTTTTATTTTGTAGGGTTGTCAAACATA
>DDHO01000078.1 GCA_002352935.1 Firmicutes bacterium UBA1874 | reverse complement strand
CAAAATGCAAGTTGCAGCTTTTTTATTTTAAATTTTTTTAAAATAACATAATTTACATTTGTATTGTGCTCATTTAAAACAAAAAATAAGTAAAAAAATTAAAATTTTATAGGATAAGGAGCTGAAAAATGCAACTAAAAAAGGAAGAAAGATCAATAATGGCATATTTTGCTGATTCAAACAGTGCTCAGCGTGCTCAGAAAGAATTAAAAGAAGCAGGTATTAGTGAAATGCAAATTGATCGTGTCAGCCGCTATGGAACTAACACCGATGCCGAAATAAATAACGCTATTACAGGCAGACCTACCCAAACTGGCCTTACTATATTTTCAGATAAGATGCTTAAATTAGACGAAAAAGGAGATGAAGTTGACAGAAGGGTTTTACTAGGAAGCGATCCGTCTGTTAGCGGCATGGCTGCAGAAGATTACGGCGTCGCGGGAGATAAAAGTTTTTTATTGACAGTGGTAACTTCAGACGAGAAAGAGGATGCCGTTAGGAAAATCGTAAAACAAAACGGCGGCCTGGTTTAATTTTAAAAAAAGGAATAAAAATAAGGAAAATAAGTAGTAATCTAGCGATATTGAGCTGAAGTTACAGAAAAGTAAGCAGCAGTCAAGGCAAATACTTCTAGAGCAGTTTCAGTATAAAAAGAAATGCGCGAGTTATACTAAAAAATGACCTTTAAAAACAAGGAGGTGAGTTTTGTGGGTCTTGGACAGAAAAGAAATCAAATTTTAGTTCCTGAAGCACGGGCTGCTATGGAAAGATTTAAGTATGAAGCTGCTCAAGAAGTTGGACTAAATGTTCAAGAAGGAGCATACTGGGGAGACTATACTTCCCGTGATTGCGGTGCAGTAGGAGGACACATGGTAAAAAGAATGATCCAGGAATACGAACAATCTTTGGCAAATAATGTTCCTAACCAGCAGCAATATTAATAAAATACAAATTTTAGGTTAGGAGGTGAAAATATATGGGCTTAGGACAAAAGAACAATAGGATTCTTGTTCCTGAAGCGAGACCTGCTATGGAACGTTTTAAATATGAAGCTGCTCAAGAAGTTGGACTTAACGTTCAGGAAGGTGCCTACTGGGGTGATTATCCCTCCCGTCAGTGTGGTGCAGTAGGAGGCCATATGGTTAGAAAAATGATCAGAGAATATCAACAACAGTTAGCTCAAAATAATCCCCAGCAAACCTATACCGGAACGACAACTACTGCGGGAACAAATTTATAATTTATTACTGTTATTTTAGTGCGGGCGGCAGCCCGCTCATTTTTCTTTTTTATCTTTAAGATCTGTATATAACCGGCCGCGGGTATCTATACTTGCAAAAAAAACTTCTTCTGCTCGCTTTATTCCTCTGTTTGCAAGCTCTTCCTGCAACTTTTTTTCATTTAAACCAGCTTGTTTCAGGTTTTCTTTTTTAATGCGGCCATCAATTATCAGAGGTATACAGAGCCCCTCGTATTCGGTAGGTATTTTTAAATCTTCAGGGGTTGCAGGTCTTTTCTGGGATTTTGGAATTACTGTAAGGTCCCCGGAGCTTTCTAGTACCGCAAACTCTACATCAGCTATATTGGAAATGTTTTTTTCTCTTAGTTGCATGAGCAGGTCTTCTATATTGTACCTGCTTTTTTTCATTGCTAAGTCGTTTATTTTACCGTTTTTTATAATGACTGTGGGTTTTCCATAAATTAAATCTCTTAAGAAATCAATTTTTAGGCATAAATATGAAATTAAGACTTCGGTAAATGTAATAACTACAATAGGCAATATGCCCCGCAGAAAAGGAATATCCATGCTTAAGGGAATAGCTGCCAGTTCGGCAATAATCAGAGCTACAACCAGGTCAAAAGTGGAAAGCTGCCCGATTTCCCGTTTCCCCATGATCCGCATAACCAGCAAAACAACAAAATATATTGCCAGAGAACGCGTAATAATTGATAAGAGCATTATTACTCCTTGTTACTAATTATTTGTTAACACAGGCACTTTTATACATAAAATCCATTAAACTAAGAAACTAAGGTAGCAGAGAAGCAAGCTCTTCCTCTTTTATTTCCGGGTGAAGGCCTTGATTGAGGCCGGAGGATATGACTTTACTGATATTTTGTATAAGATCATCAATTTCTTTCGGTGTGACGGTTAAATCACCCAAAAAGGGTTCAAGCACTTTTTGTGTTATACTCTGTATATCTCCCTGTTTTATTTGTTTATTTAAAAGTGGCTTGTTTTGAAATAAATTATGGAATGTTTCATAAATAATTACTGCTGCATTTACTACGGTAGGAACTCCTAAGGCTATGACAGGTATGCCCATAGTTTCACGGTTGATTCCGGTTCGCCGGTTTGCTACTCCTGACCCCGGGTTAATTCCAGTGTCCGAAATCTGTATGGTAGTCCCGATTCTTTCCATATTTTGAGCGGCAAGGGCATCGATGGCTATAATAAAGTCAGGTTTTACATGTTCCGTAACACCTTTTACAATTTCGGCAGTTTCAATACCGGAAAGGCCTAGAACCCCCGGTGATAGAGCACACACGGATCTCAAGCCTCCCTGTAAGTCTTCCGGGGCGTATTTATGCAGGTGCCGGGTAACAAGAGTGCTGTTTATAACACGGGGCCCGAGAGCATCTGGTGTTGCATTCCAATTCCCAAGCCCTACCAGGAGAGCGGTAGCATCTGGTTTTATTTGTAGTTTTTCAATAAGCTGGACCAGTTTTGCGGCGAGGATTTTACTAATTTCTTTATGAATAGTAATATTTTTAATTCGAAGATGGGGTGATTCAATAGTTATGTAATTTCCTTTTGCTTTTCCCATTTTTTTTTCGCCCGTTTCATTGAGGATACTGACGGTAGTTACTGTTGTGTGCTCATAGACTTCTTTTTCTTCTTTTACTCCTTCAATTTCCCGCATAGTATCTCCGCGTAGAAGTTCATGTGCTTCGACGGCGAGGTCCAGTACTACACCCATATTTTTGTAAAATTCCTCTCGAAGTAGGTCTAACAATAGCTTTCCTCCTTATCCATTAATGTCTAAAGTAAGGTTTATAAATTAATATCAACAGTGAGGGAAAATTTTATACAAGAATATAAATTTTGAACAAAATATTTTATTAAAGGAGATTTTGGTATTGTGTTGAATATTTTCTTAGCACAGGGGTAAATGATTTGGTTCGGGGGGGGTACTTTGTGGAAGTAAAATGCTCGCTCTGCGGCCGGCGTGTGGAGCTTTCCAAAAGCCATAAAGACTATCAAAAAATGGTTAAAAATCCAAAACAATCTTATATTTGTCTGCATTGTAAATCAATGATTCAATTTGAAGCCCAGGAACATGGTAAGCCCAAGAAGCCGATGTAAATCTAAAGTTTTGTGAATTGATCAATCTATAGATAAGACCGTAGAGTAATACTTCTACGGTCAGACTGTTGACAAAACCTACT
>DDHO01000085.1:11053-11682 GCA_002352935.1 Firmicutes bacterium UBA1874 | reverse complement strand
GGGAGTCACGGCAGTCCCATGTCCATGCCCGTGTCCATGCCCATGTCCATGCAATCGGCGCAACGCATCCCAACCGCACCGCCAACCACCGCAGAGGTCCCGCCATGTCCATCGCCCGCTCCATCGCAGCCGCCGCGCTGCTCCTCGTCTGGATGACCGCCCTCACAGCCGCCCCCGCGGCCGCATCGGAAACGTCCGCCGAATCCGCTCCGGCCCTGAAGGCGCTCACGGGCCAGGCCCTGGGCATGCCCGCCAAGCTGCCGCCGTTCGACCCGGCCGCGCACGTCACCCGCGCGCCGGACTATGCCGACCCCGAGGACTGGGTGGCCCGCCCGGAGTTCTACAGCACCCTGGACCAGGCCGTGGACGTGTTCTGGGTCTACCCGACCATCCTCTCCGACGATGCGCGCTACCTCATGGACATCGACGACGAGGACCTGCGCGCCAGGGCGGAGTGGACCCTGGTGGAGCAGGCCAGCGTGTTCGACGGCCAGGCCAACGTGTACGCGCCGTACTACCGCCAGAACAACGTCAAGCTGAATCCCATAATGCTCACGGACGCCCGGCCCATCTACGACATCGGCCAGCAGGACCTGATCCGCGCGTTCGATTACTTCATGCGGAACTGC
>DDHO01000085.1:10167-10832 GCA_002352935.1 Firmicutes bacterium UBA1874 | reverse complement strand
TGCATGCGGAACTGCAACAAGGGCGAGCGTCCCGTGATCCTGGCGGCCCACAGCCAGGGCTCGGTGCGCATGGTGGAGCTCTCCAAGGCCGGGGAACTGCTCACCGGCGATGCCGAGGCCCTGTCGCGCCTGGTGGCGGCGTACACCATCGGCTATTCCATCACCCCGGAGGACCTGAAAGGGAACCCGCACATGCGGATGTGCGAGAGCGCGGACGACACGGGCTGCTTCATCGCCTACAACACCATCTCGGACGAGCCGGGTAAGGCCAAGCAGGGCCCGACCATCCTGCCCGGCACCTTCGTCACCAATCCGCTCACCTGGACCCTGGGCGAGGAGCCCGCCCCGGCCGGCCTGAACCTGGGGGCCGCGTTCTTCCGCCACGAGGCCCCGGCCTCCCCCGAGCGCTTCCCCCACTTCTGCGCCGCGCAGAAGGTCGGCGACGCCCTGGTGGTCACGGACATCTCACACCCCGAGCAGCTGCCCGCCACCAGCGCCACCTTCCCCCCGGGCATCTACCATATGTATGACTACGCCATCTTCCACGAGAACCTGAAGAAGAACGCGGCCGAGCGCATCGCGGCGTGGTTTGCGGGGGAGTAGGGGGCTCAATTCCCGCGCGCCTCGCTGCGGCTGACGTGGCGGGGGGGGCGGCCGGGGCGCCG
>DDHO01000085.1:9224-9946 GCA_002352935.1 Firmicutes bacterium UBA1874 | reverse complement strand
GGGCCGTCATGGCCGCGGGTCGATGATTCGCGTGCACCGGGGGTCTGAAGGGTCGATGTCCGTGTCGATGCTGCGGTATCTGTTCCTGCCGATGCATTCGCCGTACTCGTAGTATTTCCTTCCGGTGTCCGAGTCCCAGCCGTAGACGAAGCATGCGGTCTCCCCCAGCGGGATGAAATGGCTGCCGTAGATGTGGCAGAAGGGCCCTTCCTTCTCTGGGCAGGCCTGCTTGCCGAAGGAGCATTCGCTGATCCGCTTGGCCTTGCCGTCGATGCACATGTAGTTCGCGTAGTACGGCGGGTTCCCCGGGCTCGCCCTGCACACGGCGCAGCCCACCTCGTGGCTGGGCAGGATGGCGCCCACGCCCACCACGCAGGGATTCCGCTGCCCAGCGCGGTCGGCCTCGGCGCGGCTCTCGGTCTCGTACTTGATGACGTAGTGCTGCGCACCCACCGGTGCCGCCAAGAACATCAGCGTCGCAAGAATGAACACGGTTCTGGCTGCGTGCATCTCTCCTCCCGCGGTCGGCCGGGCCACCCGGAACCAGGCATGTGGACTCCACTGCGGTATGTATACGATGGTCCGCAGGACGAAGTCCATTGATTGGGGAGGGCATACAGTGACCAACCTGCTCTGAGGGGAGAGATAGGGGAGAAATGAAAAAGGCGGTCACGACATGATTTGTCGTAACCGCCTGTTTTCTTTTGGTAGCGGGGACAGGA
>DDHO01000085.1:0-8956 GCA_002352935.1 Firmicutes bacterium UBA1874 | reverse complement strand
CGAGCTACCGTACTGCTCCACCCTCGGCGCCTACGCGCTTCAACCTCTACAAGGCCGGAAATCTCCCACTGAAGAGCATACGGAACTACAACAGCATTACTCGAGCCGCCGACCCAGTATTAGAGGACAAGATAGTTATTAATCGTCTACCCGGAAGAGGCCTACGACTACTGGATCAGTCTGGGGAACGCCAAAGTATATTCTGTAGACCGTTTCATGCGGAGAAGTGGGCGGAGGCAGCGGAAGGGACCAGGGAGAAGGCCATTCGGCCTGCGATTCGGGATATCAAGCGGCTGCCGCTGGCTATTGGCTTGGAGCAAGACAATGAGCCGATAGGGTGTTGAGGGAGTCGCAGTGTGTACAGAAGACATTACAACTTAGAAAAAAAAGCAATCTTAATGGATAGAAACATTTTTGAAGGATGAGGTAGTGCGTGAAACTCAAACAATTGTGCATGTATACAAATAAAAATAATATTTTATAGTTTAAAAAGTAGATAGCTAAAATGACGAAACACGATCTAGATGTTTAGAGAATTCTATTACACGTTTAGATATAGGATCTGATTCGTCAACTAAAGCAATGCTAGGACTTGTTACCTCAAGCTTTCTTATTCTAGTCTTGATAGCCATACGTGCGTAAAAAAAACGCCACTTTTGCATGTTAATTTGTGAAACGAACCAAAGAAGTTCTTTGAATGTCATTTTAAATTTGGGAACTAGAACTCTAACAGCACTTCCTCCATTTCCACGGGCTATAAATGGCCAAGGCTGGATTGCTGCAGTTCCAAATGCAGTAATTGTAATCCCTCCGCCTTCAAATAATTCATGGTTGTAGCTTTCAACTAAACGTATTATGCTATTATATGTGTCTCCGCTAGAAATGTAAGGTGTGTCACCTTCGTTATAGTTTTTTTCTCCGATTGATTTTCCGTTGGAAACGTTGAAAAAGTGATCTAAAGTATTAGTTGTGTTGTATTCAAGGCTGGGAAGTTCGCCAAAAGTGTTCGGGAAATCATCTAGTACTACTTTAGAAAGCTCGGGGTGCTGAGCTAGCGATTGAAATATCGAGCGGCTCGCTTGTTGCTGGTGTTGGCAGACGGTATCTGAATCAAAATAATATGGTAACCACTTCTGTGGGCTCCACTCGTCACCGGCTACTAGTTGTGATGCTGATAGTACAGTTGAAATTTTAGAAGTCATCGGTATATTCTTTTGAAAACTTTCAAAGAGCATTAGCGTTGTATCAATCTCTGATCCTTCTCTTTCTACCCTTCTGTTTTTGAGCTTTTCAAAACCATCGTTAGATATCCTAGCCATAAATATTCTTGTTTTTGGATTCTGAGGGACATGAGCTTTTGCAATAATAATACTTGTCGGGGCCGCTGTTGGATAAAACAAATCTTCTGGCAGGCTAATAATTCCTAATAGTGTATGTCGTCTAAGAAATTCTTTGCGCCAGAGTTTATGGTCGTTGTCAGCAAAAATACCTGCGTAAACTACTGCAGCAAGGACGCCATCTGGTTCTAAGGCATCCATAGCTGAATCTAAAAACATATATTCTGGTTCGTCTGTTTGCGAAAAAGGAGGATTTAAGAAAGCTTTTGTAAATTTTTTAGAAACAGATTTTACATTTTCTTTTGCAAAGCAATTCCCCAAATGTATATTACTTTTTCCGTCTCCTCGAAAAAACATGTTTAACAAAGACAATGCCCATACAGTCGGATTGCTTTCAAATCCATATATTGAGTTTTTGACTTTATCTATGGCAGCCGTGCTTGGAGCGCTTTGTGTCATCGCGTCATAAGCTGAAACAAGAAATCCGCCAGTACCGCAGGCAATATCAATAACTCGGTCTTTGTAGTTTGTCTTTGTTAATTGGATGCACATTTTTGTAATGTGCCGTGGTGTGAACACAATTCCTAAGGCATTGTTGTCATATCCATACCTTAAAAAAGCTTCATAAAACATCCCTAAGAAATCAGTGTCTGAATTTAATACTGCCTTAATGTTTAATTTTAATAAAATTGATTCAACTCGTCTTATGTATGGTGATAGCCTATTAAAATCAGCTTTTGAAAGATTTAAAGCATCAATAAGTTGATCCTTTTTATTGTCAACTAAATCTACAGAACTACTAATGACCCTGCGAACTAGACTGTTTATAGAGTCAAGTGCATTGTCTGAAGTGGTATCTATTCCACCGTGATACATGGCGGCAACAATTGCGCCAATCAATTTTGGGCGAAGAGGTGCTTCTATTTTTGCCAATCTTAGTATTTGGCTGATCTCAATCGCAGAATCGATAAATTGATGCGTAGCAGGAATTGATATAGTAGTTGTGCCGTCAGATGCAAGAAGAGCTAATTCGGTCTCTCTTGTAGTTGGTATAGATGTGATGTCAGCGTTATGCGATTTGAGACTAATCCAACCATCTGAAGATAAAAATTTAACTTTAACTATAAATCCTGTATCTTCTTCTCCAGCTGCACCTATTGCTATTCTAACTTTATATTTTCCATTGTTATTTATTTGATCTGCATACGCCGTTGCTTCGTTTATGGCTTTTTCAATTTTAGAATACTTGTTCTTGGCTTCTATAACAACGGCAGGCTCTCCACCAAGGCACAAAAGGAAATCAGGCTTATTTCCTGACAATCCTATGTTTGGGAAAACAGATTCAATTTCATTTTCTTCTAGAAAATGTCCTCCACGAGAAACATGTCGTGTATCCCACCCCTTTGCGGTTGCATCTTTTCTGATAAAATATCGACACCTTGTTTCGGATCTAATACTTTTACGAGGCATTGCTGTCGTCCTCATTTATAGCCAGCAATTTTTGATATTGCTTCTCCCATGCTGCAGAGGGAGATAAACAGATATTATCCGCCCTTACAAAGGCGCATACTTCCGCTAAACTGTTTTTAGCACAAATATCCGGATTAGTATGGCGGCATCCGTAAGTTTTGTCTCTAGCGTCTTTTGGGTGAAGGGGGGCGTGGAATCTATTCATAGGTTTATTCGCTTGGTATGTCGTTTGTCGGAATTGATTTGAGCTTTTTAACTCTAATGTTTGTTGTTTGCAAACGGATTTGGTTTAGTTATCAAGTCATAAGTAAAAGGAAAAGGGCTTACGAGTCGCCTCGTAAGCCCTTGATTCTTTTGGTAGCGGGGACAGGATTTGAACCTGTGACCTTTGGGTTATGAGCCCAACGAGCTACCAACTGCTCCACCCCGCAATAGAAGGCATAAATTGGTGGAGAGGGCTGGATTTGAACCAGCGAAGGCTGCGCCAGCAGATTTACAGTCTGCCCCCTTTGACCAGCTTGGGTACCTCTCCATATTTTATTCTTCTTCTGAACGCGAATGCTATTATAACACCCATCAATAAGCAAGTCAAGATTTAACCATTTAAATTTTTCTGCCTTATTAATAATAACTAGCTAATAAAAGAATATATTAATCGTCTCGTCTTTCTAGATATCTCTCAAGCTTTCTTTTTACTCTTTGCAACGCGTTGTCTATTGATTTTACGTGCCTTTTCAACTCCAGCGCAATCTCCTGGTAGGACTTCCCTTCCAAATAAGACATTAATACTTGCCACTCCAAAGAACTCAATATTTCTCCCATTTTTTCTTCTATATCGTCAAATTCTTCCTGGCTGATTATTAACTCTTCAGGATCGGTTATCTTAGAACCGGAGATCACATCAAGTAAAGTGCGATCAGAATCTTCATCATAAATGGGTTTATTTAAAGAAACATAGGAATTTAAGGGTATATGTTTTTGCCTGGTAGCGGTTTTTATGGCCGTAATAATCTGGCGTGTAATACAGAGCTCAGCAAAAGCACGGAAGGAAGAAAGTTTTTCATCACGAAAATCCCTAATAGCTTTATAGAGGCCAATCATTCCTTCCTGAATTATATCTTCCCGGTCAGCACCAATTAAAAAATAAGACCTTGCTTTTGCCCTGACAAAGTTTTTATATTTATGAATAAGATATTCCTGGGCATTATCATTACCATTCTGAGCTATTACAACAACTTCTTCATCCAACATTATTTCGAATGAGTTGTAAAGTTCCTGTTCTGAGCTAACAACTTCTTTTTCGGCATTCACATTGGCGCTCATGACCTCGCCTCCATGTCTTTATTTGTCCTCCAACAATGCATGGTACATTACATAAGTTGCCAGATAAAAACATAAAATAATTTTTATTTTATAATTTTTTAGCCCCCGTTTTAAACTATTATAATAAAACGGGGTCACCAAAACTTTAAATATCCCTTTTCTGCAATCTGGATTTCGGAATCTCATGGAGACTTTTTATGAAAATACGCAGGCCTGTCCAATTCATATTAAAAATTATAACCCAAAGATCTTTTAAAATCAAGCTGAACTTAGGCGCAAGGCAGTACCTTTCAATTGTTTCTCCTCAATTTTTCCAAGACATCTCGAACGGTTTTACTAAGGTTGGAGTCAAGGGGTTGCGTGTCGAATTTCGTTGTTCGCAAAAAACTTTCCATTACTTTTTTTTCTTGGAGTATCTGTAACCTCAGTTCCCTTGCAGAAATGCGAAGAGCTCCTTTTCCCAGAACTATACGCTGTTCGACCCAGTCTGAAGTTGCTACCCTGATCACCGAATCTGAAGGTAAGCTCCCAATGAGCTTCTCAATAACCATGTCGGCTGAAATTCCTTCACGCGTAAAGATTACTTCCACATCTCCGGTAACGTTTTTGCTACCTGCGCTTCCTTTAACTAGGTGAGCATCAAACACTAAAATTGACTTTATTTTCTTAAAAGCCCCGTAATTACTTATAATACT
The DNA here is from genome assembly GCA_002352935.1 of Firmicutes bacterium UBA1874. Lineage (GTDB taxonomy): Bacteria > Bacillota > UBA1874 > UBA1874 > UBA1874 > UBA1874. The sequence continues at coordinate 4,131 of DDHO01000085.1, read as the reverse complement.
TATCAGCCTGTCACGCGCGTGTTCTATGCCGCTTTCCTTCTTTATTTTAACCAGTTCCGGCCAGTTATTTAAAATATTATACCCGTCTATCACAAGATATTCTGTCATATCTTTCACCTATATTATCTAACTTTCTATTCTTTTTGCTGTTTCTTCCGCTGACGAACAGCTTCATAGAGAACGGCTGCAGCTGCTGATGCTACATTAAGCGACGCTGTTTTTCCCAACATGGGCAGCCTGACGGTAAAGTCACAGTAAGATGCAACCTTGGGGCCCATACCTTTTCCCTCGCTTCCAAGAACAATAGCCAGTGGTCCGGTTAAATCATAACTATATACAGAATTTACAGCTTCCGGGTCCATGCCGGCAATCCAAAAGCCTCGTTCTTTTAAAATTTTCATGCTCTGGGCAAGATTTGTCACTCTTACCACAGGTATATGTTCTACAGCCCCAGCTGATGCCTTGGCGACAGCAGCCGTTAGGGGAACACTGCGGTGTTTGCCGATAATGACCCCGCTACAGCCTACAGCCTCTGCCACTCGCAAAATAGCACCGAAGTTTTGAGGATCGGTCACTCCTTCCAAAAGCACTAGAAGCGGCTCCCGAATACCTCTCTCTATATCATTTAAAACATTTTCTAAAGGAACATAAGACTTTGGCGCAGCCAGGGCAATGATGCCCTGATTATTGCGATAATTGGAAATAGCATTCAGCTTTTTCCGGTCGACTGTCAGTATGGGAATGTTCTGCTGTGAGGCAAGATATCTTACCTTTTCCATCTGTTTGCCCCGCATTTCCCTGGCAACAAGAATTTTGTTAATATCTCTCTCAGATTTCAGCGCTTCTAACACTGGTCTTAGCCCTTCAATTGTTTCCATGACGTTTTAATTAAGCCTCCGGACTTTTCCTTTTTCCACAGTCATATAGATCCTTTCTAAAATTTCTTCCAGCCTGGTAAATTCGCCTTTGAGATATAAATACCCGATTAGAGCCTCAAAGCCCGTACTGTAACGGTAATCTATCATACGAGCATTTTTTGAAGAGCGTGTTGCTTTGGCATTTCTACCCTTACGTATCAGCTCTAACTCTTCCTGCGTCAAAAATTCTTTTAAAGCCAGCACCAACTGTGATTGTGTTGTAGCTTTCACGTAGTCAGTCGCTTTTCTGTGCAAAAGATTAACATGGAGCCCACCTAAATTTGAAACTAAACTGTTACGGATATAAAGCTCATATACAGCATCACCGATATAGGCCAAAACAAGAGGTGATAGTAGTTCCGGTTTTACACAGGGTTTTTTTATGAACATGAAAGCTACGATTCCCTTTGCTCAACAGCATTTTCTTCCAGATCATTACCCATTTTTTTAACTGCGCTGTTAAACTTTTCCCAAATTGTCTCCGAAATTTCCCGGCTCCTCCTGGCTTTTTGAAAATAACTAATAAGTTCCTCCATGAAATTTTCTGTATCAATACAGGTTTTGCTTTCCCACCGAGTCCCTTGCGGGGTGTCCTGAAGAACAACACCGTATTTTTTAAGCAAATTTCTCAGCCGGTCAGCACTGCCGTATCTTTTTTCTTTGCGAAAGATTTCTCTAACTTCAACTGCTAGTTGAATTAAAGTCTCAACATTTGTTGTTTCCGCTATCTCTCCTTCTATTATAACCCCTTGTGCATCTTCTGTTTTTAATATTCCCAAGACATCTTCACCAATAACTTTAAAAAGTTTTTCTGCTTCTTTTAAAGCGGGAATGTCTTCACAGGAAAGGAACCCTTCACTCCTGTTTATCTCGGCATTGCTCTCGCGGCAAAAATCAAAAAGAGAGCTTATAGCAAGGGCCGTGTTAAAATCGTCGTCCATGGCTTCTTCGAACTTCTTTTTTGTTCTTTCCACGCAATTTAGCAGCTTTTCCGACAACCCCTGACCGTTTCTGTAAGGCCCTTTATTGCTTTTTAATCGTTCTCTTGTTTTTTGAAGAAGCCTATAAGATTTTTTAAGTCGTTCCAAGCCCTTACTGCTATCCTTAAGCTTCTTATCGTTAAAATCAAGGGGGCTCCGGTAATGAGTAGAAAGAAGGTAATAGCGCACCAAGTCAGGTGGATAACGCCTCAAAATATCCCGCACTAAAAAGAAATTTCCCAGGGACTTGGACATTTTTTCTTCGTTAACAGTGATAAAACCATTGTGCATCCAATACCGGGCAAATGTACCTCCTAGAAATGCTTCTGCTTGAGCAATTTCATTTTCATGGTGGGGGAAAATAAGGTCCATCCCCCCGCCGTGTATGTCAAAGTTGGGTCCGAGGTACTTAATGGACATTGTAGAACACTCAATATGCCAGCCCGGGCGGCCATAGCCCCAAGGGCTGTCCCACCTCGGTTCTCCTTCTTTGGAAGCCTTCCATAATACAAAATCCAAGGGATGCTTTTTACGCGGGTCTATCTGGACGCGCGCTCCCGCTCGCATTTCATCAAGAGTTCTCCCAGAAAGCTTTCCGTAGCTTTTAAAGCTCCTGATATCAAAATACACATCGCCGCAAGATGTATAAGCAAAACCTTTTTCTATAAGAACACTGATAACCTTAATTATATCTTCAATATGCTCGCTAACACGCGGGTGGAAATCTGCCTTTCTAACTCCAAGAGAAGCAGCATCCCGGAAATACTCATCTATATATAGTTCTGCAAGGGCGCGAACATCCATCCCTTCTTCCCGCGCCCTGTTGATAATTTTGTCATCGACATCCGTAAAATTTTGGACATAAGTTACGTCAAAACCCCTGTACTCCAGATATCGACGCACGGTGTCAAAAAAAACCAGGGGACGAGCATTCCCCAGGTGGATAAAATTATAAGTAGTCGGCCCGCAGACATACATACTTATTCGGCCAGGGACACGAGGCTCAAGCTTTTCCTTCTCTCTTTTCATAGTGTTGTACAGTTTGATGCTCATTTCTTTGAACCTCCAACTCTATTAGCCGTTGTTCCAAACGTTCAATTTTGCGCTGTAGACTTAACATCATATCAGCAACCGGGTCCGGGAGCTGGTCATGTCGCAAATCGATTTCCGAGAGGGTAGCATCTGCTATGTTCCTCCCATCCCGAACCACTATTTTTCCGGGCACACCTACAACCGTGCAATTGGGAGGCACGTCTTTTAAAACAACTGAGCCGGCACCGATTTTTACATTATCTTCTATAGTAATGGAACCTAAAACTTTAGCGCCGGTACTAATAACTACGTTATTGCCAATAGTAGGGTGGCGCTTCCCTTTTTCTTTCCCGGTTCCTCCCAGAGTTACTCCTTGATAAAGAGTAACATTATCTCCTATCTCTGTAGTTTCTCCTATAACCACTCCCATGCCGTGGTCGATAAAAAAACCGTTTCCTATTTTTGCTCCAGGATGAATTTCTATTCCGGTTAAAAAACGGTTGATTTGGGAAATAATACGTGCCAGCAGTACAAAGCCACGCTGGTGAAAATAATGTGCAACTCGGTGCATTAATAAGGCATGAAAGCCCGAATAACAAAGGATAATTTCCAGGACGCTTTTCGCAGCGGGGTCCCGCTCAAACACTGTTTGGATATCTCTTTTCAGACGGGCTATCATGGATTTTCCCCCCAGGAAAGAAGGATCTTACTTAATTATACCAGCAGCTGAAAAGTAGTTCAGCGAAAAAACACACATGCTTAAGTATTATATTTCGAATAACACAAAACAAAAAACCTTTCGCCCGTAGCTTCAAAAACTACAGAGACGAAAGGCCGCGGTTTTCGTCAATATCTTTACTTTTAACTATTACTCAATAATAACGTGGGACCGAGGATGATATTTATTTATAGCTTCAATGCTTAAATACTATTCAAACTTATATAAAAAATTATAAAACTGCTGACCTCCGCGGCTTAAAGCTTCGCCTCAAACTATCTTCTTCGCAGCTTTAAAATCCTTTATTTTTATCCGCAAGAAGGGAAAATTATGTTTTCCCAACAAAATCAATAAAAACAGCCATACAATTATATTATTAACCAAGTTCTTTAAATGATAACCTATAACATCTTTTCGAAATTATACCCCCCACCCTCCGAAGTGTCAAGCAAGGTCTTTTCGTACATAGTGTCAATATACTGTA
>DDHO01000068.1 GCA_002352935.1 Firmicutes bacterium UBA1874 | reverse complement strand
TACAATAACTTTACTCTAACATTTTTGGATTGTGTTTACTTTGTTTGGACCCTGTTTAACCTTTTATAGGGCAGAAAATACTATGTGCAAGGTTAAATAAAAGAGAATTGATCTAACATTTAAGCTATCCTACAACTGATTTCTTAATTAAAACTTAGTAATAAAAACTATTTATTAGGATAAAGCAGATATAGTATATATCTACAGTCTAATAAAAGCTATGACTTAGATTTTATAAATATTGGTTATCACACTTATATAACCCTGTTTGCTTAATAGTTTTTTAAATTGATATAATTAACAAGGTTTTAATAAATAATATATATTTAGAAGGTACGGTAGATTTTTATTTTAATATTAAAAAAAGCCTAGGAGACAAAAAAATGATAAAACGACAAAAATTATCAATTTGGTCGGAGGTTAGCGATGATGAATGGAATGACTGGCGTTGGCAAATTAAAAATCGTATCACCACTGTGGACGAGCTTAAGCGAATTCTTAATATCCAGCCCAAAATTCTCAAACAAATAAAAAAGTGTTCTGAAATACTGCGTATGGCAATAACACCTTATTATGCTTCGCTTATGAATCCTGATGATCCTGATGATCCCATTCGCAAACAAGCTGTTCCGGATATTATGGAACTCCAGGAAGGTTCTTCTGCCCTCGAAGATCCACTTCATGAAGATGTGGATTCGCCGGTGCCGGGCTTGACCCATCGCTATCCTGACAGGGTGTTGCTCCTCATTACGGATCAATGTTCAATGTACTGCAGGCACTGTACCCGCCGGCGGTTAACGGGTACACATGATAAAATGATGCCTAAAAAACGTATCAAGGAAGCTTTAGATTATATACGCTGTACTCCCACGGTGAGGGATGTCCTTTTGTCAGGTGGAGATAGCCTTTGTGTTCCCGATGAGAAACTGGAGTACATCCTGGCAAAACTTCGTGAAATAAATCATGTAGAAATTATAAGGCTAGGAACGCGAACTCCTGTAGTTCTTCCCCAAAGAATTACTGCAGATCTTTGTAAGATGCTTAAAAAATATCAACCTATTTGGATAAACACTCACTTTAATCACCCAGCCGAAGTTACTCCGGAAAGCAGAAAAGCCTGTTCTATGCTGGCTGATGCGGGTATGCCATTGGGAAATCAAACAGTGTTGTTAAAAGGAGTTAACGACTGTCCGTATCTTATTAAAGACTTAATGCATCGCCTGCTGGAAATGAGGGTTCGTCCTTATTATTTGTACCAGTGTGACTGGGCTCCCGGAATAGAGCATTTTAGAACTTCTGTTGCAAAAGGAATCGAGATTATTGAGCTTTTAAGGGGACACACTTCCGGACTTGCAGTACCAACTTATGTAATAGATGCTCCCGGTGGCGGAGGGAAGATTCCTGTGGCCCCCCAGTACCTGATTTCTCAATCCGACCAGAAAGTCATTTTGCGCAACTATGAAGGGGTTATATCGGCATATAGTGAACCCGAACAAAAAGATAGTAAATGTATTGATTGTAAAAACTGTCCTCGTTTAAAGTATAAAGACGAACTAGGGCTTGAGAAATTGTTTTCAGACCGCAAAATAAGTCTCATACCAAAAGGAAATCTTAGAGAAAGAAGAAGAAAAACATATTGTTAAATCCTGGGGGCTAACGTGGATGAGAGAAAAAAGAGTTGTACTGGACTACGATGAAAAGACCTCTATTCACGGGGATATTCACTTAATTAAATATAAAAAAGAAAATACGAAATATAAAGTAAAAACACTTATTGATTTTACTAATGAAAGACTTCAGGTGGTACAATACAAAGGTCCCGACTACGAAAACTTGTTCAGGTACCTTAATTTTATTGCTAGAGAGAACAGATTGGGGAAAATAATAGTTTACTCTAGGGAAGGAGACAGGAAAAATTTTTTAGAGTTGGGTTTTAAGGAAGAAGGAATTGTAGACACCTTTTTTTGCGGCAAGCCTCTATTTTTTCATTCCTTTTTTGTTGATAAGGAAAGAGAAGTAAGTAAGAATTGGGAAAAAGAGAACAAGATAATAGAACTGGTCCATTCTAAGCCTAAACTACAGCAGCTAAATTCTTTTTCTCTTCCCCCAAAATATAGTCTTTATCGGGCCGGAGTTCAAGATGCTGTTGAATTAGCTTCTTTTTATAAAAAAAATTTCGAGACATATCCTACCCCTCTTAAAAATTCTGAGTATCTTAAAGAACTTTTAAAAAAGAAAACATCCATATTTTTAGTTATTAAAAAAGGAGAGCACTTAGTTAGTTCTGCATCAGCCGACATAGACTTTAAAAATTATTGTGCCGAAATAACGGATTGTGCTACCATTCCTGAAGAACGCGGTCAGGGATTAATGAATTGCCTGGTGGATTTTCTGGAAGAGGAATTGAAAAAGAAAAACTTAATTACTCTTTATAGCCTCTCGCGTGCTATTTCTGCGGGAATTAACACTATCTTTTTTAAGCAGGGCTATAAATACCAGGGGAGATTAAAAAATAACTGCCATATTGCCGGTAAGTTTGAAGATATGAATCTCTGGGTAAAAAAGTTATAAATTTTAAAAGATGGACAACTATTAAGGTGGCTGTTGGCCGGGTAACCGGTCAACAGCTTTAAATTTTTCATTTATTATAGATAAAAA
>DDHO01000072.1 GCA_002352935.1 Firmicutes bacterium UBA1874 | reverse complement strand
CATGTATTGTAATCCTACAATTTTCTTTTTTCTATCTTCCTCCTGTGATATTGTCACCTTGTAAAATATCTTGATAAAAAATCTCTATAATATAAATTATAGACAAGGATTGGCCAAAAAGGTTGGGATATTAAAAAGCTATTTGGAAGGCTTCTTCCAGGCTGTTCACACCTTCCACTGTTAAATTGTTATTATAATTCTCATGAAAATTTAAATTAAAGAGGTTCTTCCCCGGTATAATACAGCGTTTGAAGCCAAGTCTGGAAACTTCCTGAATCCTTTTCTCCACTTGTGTTACATTCCTTATTTCCCCTGTCAGCCCTACTTCGCCAAAGACAACCGTATCGGTTTTTAACGGTATATTTTTAAGGCTAGAAGCTATCGCCAAGCAAATAGCTAGGTCCGCAGCTGGTTCTTCAAGCTTTATTCCACCTGCTACATTTAAATAAATATCCTTATCTTTTAATTCAAGCCCCAATTTTTTATCCATCACTGCAACCATTAAATTTATACGGTTAACATCCAGCCCGGTTGACAACCGACGGGGATTACTAAAGACGTTGTCCGCAACCAGCGACTGGACCTCCAAAAGCAAAACCCTGCTGCCTTCCAGCCCGGCTACAACCGCCGTGCCGCTGGCACGGCCGGGGCTTTGCGATAACAGTACTTTTGAAGGATCGGCAACTTCTAAAAGCCCCCGTGAAGTCATTTCAAAAATTCCCACTTCTTCAGTTGAGCCGAAGCGGTTTTTAGCCACCCTTAAAGTGCGGTATGCTTGGTAGCGTTCCCCTTCAAAATAAAGTACTGTATCTACCATGTGTTCCATCACACGGGGACCTGCAAGCGCACCTTCTTTTGTAACATGGCCTACCAAAATTAACGGTATCCCGCTTTCTTTAGATAAGCGCAAAAGTTTACCCGTACACTCGCGGACTTGTGTAATACTCCCCGGACTAGCCGCAAATTCTGAGGAAAACATAGTTTGAATAGAGTCAATAATTACAAGCGACGGGCTCATTTTTTTTATACAAACTGTCACTGCTTCTAAATCGTTCTCGGATAGGACGTTCAGTTCCGAAGAAACTGCCCCCAATCGCTCAGCTCTAAACCGTATTTGGGCCACAGATTCTTCACCGGAAACATAGAGAACATTTCTTTTGTTTATACACAAACTATGAGCTACTTGCAATAAAAGAGTTGATTTCCCTATACCAGGATCTCCCCCAATAAGTATTAAAGAACCGGAGACTATACCTCCCCCTAGAACGCGGTCAAACTCTTTTAAACCCGAAGGGAAACGTGCTTTTAACTCATTCTTTGCATTTGTTAAAGAAATCGGACCGATACCGAGGTGCTGCCTGTCAGCAGGTTTATATCTTTCCGGTATGGCATATTGCTCCAAAAAAGTATTCCAATCCCCGCAACCGGGACAGCGCCCCATCCATTTTAAGCTTTCATGACCGCATGAACTGCATAAATACCGGACCTTAATTGTACTCCCCCCAGCAAAAATAATTTGCATTCCGCAATTTAAAGGACTGTACTGTCTATTATATCTAATTTCGTAACACCTACAAGAATTATCTATTCTTAGCTTAAACGAAAATGCCCGCTTCAAAAACCCAAAAAAAAACTGCTGTCCGTGTAGACAGCAGGGCTAAACTCCTTAACTTTTTTGAGCATTTTCATTTTTCTTTTCGATAACAATTTTGCCGTCTTTTTCTACTGCTATCAGTGAGTCTCCCGGTTTTATTTCTCCTTTTAACATGCTGTCGGAAATATTATCTTCAATTAACCTCAAGATGGCACGCTTAAGAGGTCTCGCACCATATTTTTCGTCAAATCCTTCTTTTACTAAAATTTCCTTGGCACCTTCGGAAACCTCAACTGTAAGTCTGTGCTCTTTTAACTTCTTATTTAGCTCATTTAACATAAGATCTACGATCTTTATAATATCTTCTTTCGACAGTGCATGAAAAACTATAATTTCATCGACGCGATTAAGGAATTCGGGGCGAAAAGTTCTCTTAAGCTCTTCCATTACACTGGACTTCATCTCCTCGTAACTTTCTGCTGCAGTAGTAGTGGCTTTGAACCCCAGATGAGAATCGCGTTTGATCATATTCGCTCCGACATTTGATGTCATAATAATTACCGTGTTTCTAAAATCAACGGTACGGCCTTTTGCATCCGTTAACCTTCCATCATCCAAGATCTGTAAAAGAATATTAAACACTTCGGGATGAGCTTTTTCTACTTCATCTAAAAGTATTACACTATAGGGTTTGCGACGCACAGCCTCTGTTAACTGACCGGCTTCTTCATAACCAACATATCCCGGGGGCGCACCGATTAGACGGGAAACCGTATGTTTTTCCATGTATTCGGACATATCCAACCTTATCATAGAATCTTCGTCCCCGAACAGAGCCTCTGCTAGCGCCCTCGCTAGCTCTGTTTTCCCTACCCCCGTGGGGCCCAGGAATATAAACGAGCCTATAGGACGCTTGGGATCCTTAAGCCCTGCCCTTGCTCTGCGCACAGCTCTGGAAACTGCTTTCACCGCTTCATCCTGTCCAATTACTCGTTCGTGCAGCAACTCTTCCATTTTAAGCAAGCGCTCGGTTTCTTCTTCCTTCAACTTGGAAACCGGTATCCCCGTCCAGCTGGAGACCACAAGGGAAACCTCCTCGGGATCCACAATTAAATCCCGGCCGTCTTTCTGCCTCTCCCATCTTTCCTTCTCTTCCTGTAATTCCTTTCTTAAACGATGTTCTTCGTCCCTGAGCTTAGCCGCTTTTTCAAATTCCTGACTATTAACCGCAGCTTCTTTTTCCTGCTGCAGTTTTTCCAATTTGTCCTCTAAGTCTTTTAAATCGGGCGGAGCGGTATGCGCACGCAGCCTAACTTTGGAAGCTGCCTCGTCAATAAGGTCAATCGCTTTATCGGGCAGAAAACGGTCAGTGATATAACGATCCGAAAGTTTTACTGCAGCCTCAATAGCTTCATCCGTAATCTTTACCTGGTGGTGGGCCTCGTAACGGTCTCTAAGGCCTTTCAGAATTTGTACCGTTTCCTCAAGGGATGGTTCACCTACAATAATAGGCTGGAAACGCCTTTCAAGAGCCGCATCTTTCTCGATATGTTTGCGGTACTCGTCCAAAGTTGTTGCTCCGATACACTGCAGCTCACCTCTGGCCAAGGCCGGTTTAAGGATATTTGCTGCATCTATCGCCCCTTCAGCAGCGCCGGCCCCGATTAGGGTATGCATTTCATCAATAAACAAAATTACATTTCCGGCCTCACGAATTTCCTGCATTACTCTTTTCAAACGCTCTTCAAATTCTCCGCGGTACTTGGAACCCGCTACCACTCCCGACATGTCTAATTTTATTACTCTCCGGCCTTTCAGGGTTTCGGGAACCTGGTTATTGACTATACGCTGTGCAAGGCCTTCAGCAATAGCAGTTTTACCTACGCCGGGATCACCTATAAGAACGGGGTTGTTTTTTGTCCTCCTGCTTAGTACTTGAATAACACGTTCGATTTCCTTCTCACGGCCCACAACAGGGTCAAGCTTATCCTCCCTAGCCATCTCAGTTAAATCCTGGCCAAATTCTTCAAGCCCGGAACCTCTTTGCCTGGTAGCCTGAGCCCCTATAGGCTCACTACCGAGCTTTCCGCCGCCGGGTATGATATTTCCTAAATTGCCGAACATAATAGTAAACGGCCCTGCAGAATCAGCTCCTCCCAATATCATGACCACCTGCTGCCGGACTTTATCCGAACTTATACCCATTTTCTGAAGTACCCGACCTCCGACTCCTTCTCCTTCACTCAAAAGCCCAAGGAGCAAATGTTCCGTGCCGACATAATTTACTCCCTGCCTACGCGCCTCCTCGTTGGCAAGTTCTAAAACCCTTTTTGCACGCGGAGTAAAAGTAATTTCTTTGCTGGGGATTTCGTCTCCCTCGCCTATAACCTTTATAATTTCATCACGAGTTTTATTTAAGTCCAAACCCAAATTCTTTAAAGCACGGGCTGCTACCCCTTCACCTTCTCGCAACAACCCCAGCAATAAATGTTCTGTACCCACTGCAGAATGTTTGAGTTGCTGAGCTTCCAATTGTGCCAGGTGCAGAACCTTATGAGCTCTTTCTGTTAACCTTCCAAGCATAAAAAACACCTCCTATAAAAATTTAACATTCAATTTCTCTCGAATAATACTTGCTCTTTTCTTATCTCTGTCAGAGGGGCTCATTTTTCTTCCCTCCAGCTTTTGCATATAGGCCGGCTGTATCGTTACTAATAATTCATTAAGTATTCTAGCATCTATATTTTTAATGATCTTAAGATCTATCCCCAGCCTCACCTCTGACAAGAGAGAAATTGCTTCTTGTGAGCTGATAATACGCGCGTGGGCCAAAGCCCCGAATGCTCTATAAACTCTATCCTCAAGTTTCGACCTTGCTTCTTTTAGAAGAAGCTCCCTGGCCGACCTTTCTTGGTCAACTATTTGTTTGATGACAGAAGAGAGGTTCTGGAGTATTTCTTCTTCAGTACGACCGAGCGTAATTTGATTCGATATTTGAAACATGTTCCCCGCGGCTTCTGTTCCTTCTCCGTAAAGACCCCGAACAGTCAATCCAACCTGTGACAGTGCCGAAAGAATACGGTTGGCCTGTTTAGTGATAACCAGCCCGGGCAAATGGAGCATAACCGAAGCCCGTAGCCCTGTTCCCACATTTGTAGGGCACGAAGTAAGGTATCCTTTAGTTTCGCTGAAACAAAAATTAAGGTTTTTCTCCAAAAGGTCGTCTATTTCATTAGCTTTACGCCAGCTTTCATGAATCTGCAACGCCGGTAAAAGAACCTGTATACGCAGATGGTCTTCTTCATTTATCATAAGGCTGATCATTTCTTCTTTATCCAATGCCACGGCCCTATATCCCTTTAATTCTGCATGTTCAGGGCTAATTAAATGTTTTTCCACTAGTATTTGCCTTTCGATAGCAGTCAATTCGTTAAGTACAATCAGTCGGAATTTACCAAACTTATTTTTCACCGCTGACGAATCTAGTGTTTGCGCAATAGCTCGAACAACTTCTTTTTGCTGAACTTCAGTCAGCGCCTGGGGAAAAGGAAAAGCTTCCAAATTTCTTGCCAAACGCACACGGCTCGTAATTACTATATCAGCGTAAGGCCCGGACCCTTCAATCCATTTACATTTGGTCCCCGCAAATAAATCATCATTGTCCAATCTCTACAGCACCTCCTATTATTTATGACCTTAGCTTTTTTTCAACTTCCCGAATTTTGTCCCGCACCTCAGCTGCTTTTTCAAACTCTTCCTGAGCGACCAGTTGCTCTAGTTCAGCACGCAAGCTTTCCACCTCGCGTTTTAGGCGCAGCTTGCCTCCTGCTCTGCCAGGAACTTTACCGGTATGACGTATACTGCCATGAATTCGCCGCAGTAAAGGATCCAGCCGTTTTCCAAAAATAGCGTAACACCTGTTGCAGCCTAACCTTCCGGTTTGGGTAAATTCACTATAGGTCTGGCCACAGCGGTCGCATTTACTTTCTTGCCTATATCCCTGACTTATACCTGTTCCAAAACCTGCTTCCTCATCCAACAGGCCTGCAAAAAATTTCGGTATAGAAAATGCTGGCTGTATGCCCAGGCCCCATTCATCTTTATATCCTTTAGCACATTCTTCACAAAGATTTAACTCCGATTTTAAGTTATTTATTATCTTGGTAATGTGGACGGTAGCAGGCCTTAGTTGGCATTCTTCACAAAGCATTCGGATAAAACCTCCTCCTATTTTTGGAATAATAAATAAAGGCTAAAAATTATCCCTTAATATTGTTAACAACATGGCTCTCAGGATACTGGAGCGAACCAAATCTCTTTCAGGCAGTGACAGCAACAGTGTTTCTCGCTTAATTACTGCCCTCATCAGCGCCCCTTCCCGCTCAGTTAAAAAACCTTCCTCCTGCAAGCGGTTAATGAGGCCTTCTCCCACCTGCTGTGATACCATCTTTCCCAAGGAATTATCGATTAATTTGCGAAACTCTTTCTCACCCGCTAGTTTAAGGCGGATAATTCTTACATAACCTCCTCCTCCCCGCCTGCTTTCCACCATATAACCCTGCTCTAAAGTAAAACGGGTACTTAAAACATAATTAATCTGTGAAGGAACACACTGAAACTTTCGAGCAATTTCTGTTCTTCGAATCTCAATTACGCCCTTATTGTTTTTCTTTAATAGTTCTTTTAAGTACTGCTCGATACGATCAACCAAGCTATGCATGGTATCCTCCGTTTAACCTTCTTTTACCTTTTGTTCTTATTTGACCTTTGTTCTAATTATAAACAAATTATACTTATCATATGCAAATGCCATTTAACACCACCAAAGACCATTATCTGCATTATTTAACTTATAAACTTTTAATCTTTTCAAAATATACATTTTTTCCTTATTCTTCAGATTTACGAATAAAAATCTTTAGGTTCTATAATTAAAAAATCCCTTCCACGCCCCAAAAGGCTTAATGAAGGGATTTTGGCTCCCCGGGCAGGACTCGAACCTGCAACCCATCGGTTAACAGCCGATTGCTCTACCATTGAGCTACCGAGGAATAATAAGTTTCTGGCAGCGACCTA
>DDHO01000036.1:16519-24495 GCA_002352935.1 Firmicutes bacterium UBA1874 | reverse complement strand
ACAAAAATGTTGACAGCCCCCATATTTATAATAGATTGAATTCTTAAAGTATATTAAGAGAAAATTAAAATAATGTGGTACATATGTATGATAATTTTAAATTCTTGATTTCATGAAACTTGATAATTTGATATTTGCTACCAAACTTACTACAAATTCGATTCCTTTCCAAATAAGTTTTGGCTAAAAATTAAATTACTTTTAATCATTTAATTTTTTCTTTTTTATCGAATTGAACAACTATTTTTTTAAAAAAAAGCATCAGTTTTTCAAAGAGAAATCCAACTTCACATTATCGAAACTAAATAACTTTTTATAACATAACATTTTCTTTAAAAAATTGCTTACAAAATTAAATATATAGAAGAGAAGACCCTGAGTGTGTAATCTGGAAGTAATTGTCTTACACAAGCAGGGTATTTTTAATGCTGAAGGAACTGGCGTTAATAGAGTAATATTAAGGGTATAGTTCCAAATAATAGATTTCGCTTTTTGCTGACAGGCTCTATCAAGAACCTATTTAATTAAAATGAATAATATAATAATACATAAGAAAAGGAGGTATATTTCTTGGAAAAAACTGAACAAAGGCATAATGATAGAAATCAAGAATTTATTGTAACTCACCCTTTACTGCCCACGGGGCCTGCTGAACAACTTTTTATTGCGGGAGCTTCGGTTTTTGAAATAACAATATTTACCCCGCCCTTACAGCGTGTTACTATTTTAGGCATTAACCTGCCGGAACCGGATACCTTTGGACCGTTCGACAGCTATGTGGCTACTCTTACGGTTCCGGATGAACTTGAACCGTTGGCCACATTAACTCTAAAACCCACAGTGGATAATGAGAACTGGGTAGCCACAACTTTGTTGGATTTCGGCGGAACATTACCACCAAATATAAACGCTTCGGTTAGACCTCAATTAGGGACTGACCGTGTAGGTGAGGTAATACTGCAGGGTACAGTGTTTTCTTAAAGTTTGTTTTTGTTATAAATGTTCGGTGCATATCAATCGTTTGCAGTAAATCGTAATCGTGAGTTTTATAGACTATTAACTTTTACCGGGAGTAAAGATACTCCTGTTTTTTTTGTCCTTTCAATTGCAAAGGTTTGTAATCAATTTGATTTTAAAAAGAGCCGTTTTTAGAGTTTTAGTCGGGATTTGTGTTTTTAATTAACAAGGATTTTAATGAAATATATCGAAACTTGTTATAATTAAGCAGCTGAATTTTGTTTTGGGTTTTTTAATTATAAATAATTTGACATTTTTTAAAACAGGGTGAAAAAACATGCCTGATTTTTTTAATAATTTCGACTGGATAAATTTAAAAGATTTTTTGACAATGGAAAATATAATTACTGCTGCAATAGCAGTTTTAATTTTTATTCTGTTTTGGATTTTGGGAAAGATATTTACAAGATATATTTTTAAAATGCTGCTAAAATTCACCGATAAAACAAAGATCTCTCTTGATAATCAAATCGTCCTGTCTTTCGAAAAACCCTTAAAATTACTATTTGTTTTTTGTGGTATTTATTTTGCACTATTGTATTTACCGTTGGTACCCGCTCAGGATATTTTACTTTCAAAAATTTTTAGGTCATCGCTAATTCTTCTTTTAGCGTACGGAATTTATAATTTCGTAGGGAATTATACGGTTATATCGGAGGAAATAGAGCAATTTTTTAATGTAAAGATAGATAAAATTTTGATACCCTTCTTTTCTAAGGTTTTTCGTATAATTGTAGTTCTTCTTGCCATAGTAATAATTGCGCAGGAGTGGGACTATGACGTCAATGGTTTTATAGCAGGACTTGGTCTGGGGGGCCTGGCCTTTGCCCTGGCTGCCAAGGATACAGTATCTAATATATTTGGCGGGATAGTGATTATAACAGATAAGCATTTTTCAATCGGGGACTGGATAATGACACCCAGTGTAGAGGGAACTGTGGAGGACATCAATTTTAGGAGCACAAGAGTTAGAACTTTTGCTCAAGCTTTAGTAACGGTGCCCAATGCAAAACTCGCCAACGAACCGATTACTAATTGGTCCAAAATGGGAAAAAGAAGGATTACCTTTAATTTGGGCGTCACATATAGTACACCTAAAGATAAGCTGAAAAAGTGCGTACAGGAAATTACGGAAATGCTGCAGACGAATCCTGATATACATAAAGAAACTATTTTTGTTCATTTTGATTCTTTTGGTGAAAGCAGTCTTAATATATTTCTTTACTTTTTCACCAATACAACTGATTGGGCAGAGTTTTTAAGGGTGAAAGAAAGTGTGAATTTAAAAATTATGGAAATACTTGAAAAGGAAGGAGTAGAGGTAGCATTTCCCAGCACAAGTGTTTATTTTGAAACGGATCTGAAAACAAAACAATATTAGAAATAAAGCGGTAAAACCTTAGGAAGCTTTTATGATGTAGTTTTTTATGAAGGCCGCTTATCCGGTTATGTTTTGAAAAGCGGTCTTTTTTTATTAAACTTTTACCGTAAAAATGTTTTTGTTTTTTTAAGTTTGTCATCTAACATCTAAGGGCTATTCCTAGTGTCAGCCCCCAAATTAAACTGTCAATTAAATTAGATATAAAAAATACACTTTCCATTTGATAATTCATCTCATTCCTGTAAAGCAGCAGTGCAAAATAAGGCAGCTATGTTCTGGCTTTCCTTGCTACGTTTACATAATACCTAATCGCATTTGCCATAATATATTCACGGAATTACCTTTCTTTCCGCATGATACTGCGGGTAGTAATGGGGAGAAAAAAATGAGCACTGGAGAATTTGGAAATTATTTAGAAAAACACACTGAACGGGTAATAGAAAATAAAATTAAAAAAGCCCTGATCCTGATGTTTTCCCATTTAACCGAGAGCTTTTTCCTGGGGTTGGCAAACAAGCTGCCCCGCAACCCCATTTCCGACCGGGCCTATGCATATTTCCTGCGCCTCAGTGGAGTTGACATTGGTTACCGTTCCGTAATCTGGGCGCCGCTGGAAATCCGCCCTATTGGTGCGGCTAGGAATATCAAAATTGGAGACAGAGTATTTATAAATAGCGGGGTGCGTTTTGGCTGTCCACCACCGGCCAAAATCATTATAGGGAACCACGTGGCCATCGGCCCGCGTGTTCTTTTTGAAACCCTTAATCACTCGTTAACCTGTAATCAGGAAAATTACCGGCCGGGGAAATCCAAGGGAATAATAGTTGAAGATAACGTATGGATAGGAGCTAATGCCACGATTCTGCCCGGTTTGAGGATAGGTAAAAACAGTGTTATTGCCGCTGGCTCTGTGGTAACTAAAGATATTCCCCCTTACTGCCTCGCTGCCGGGGTGCCTGCCAGTATAGTAAAGAGGTTGGATTAACAAGGCGATAGTCATACCGGCGCGGACGAATAGTTTTAGTATTAGATAAACAATCATACATTGAACCGGAATTCTATAATATCACCGTCCTGAACTATATAATCCTTTCCTTCCAACCTGGACAGCCCTTTTTCTTTGCACGCCGGCAGGGAACCGCAGGACTTAAAGTCCTGAAATGCAACTACTTCCGCGCGGATAAAACCCCTGGCGATGTCCGAGTGAATCTTGCCGCCCGCTTCCCGTGCCGTAAGCCCCTTTCTTAAGGGCCGGGCCCTTACCTCATCGGGCCCCGCAGTCAAAAAGGAAATCAGTCCCAAAGCGTCATAAGCAGTACGGGCAATTTTGTTGATGCCCGGTTCTTCTATCCCTAATTCCTGCATGAAGACCTGTTTATCTTCGCCCTCCAGCTCCTCTATTTCCGTTTCCGTCTTGATACAGATTTCAATCAAGGGTATCCTGCAGGATTGCGCGTAATGCTGAAGTTCTTTTTTGCCCGGGTAGTCGCCCGTGTTCAGCTGCTTTTCATAGAGCGGATGCTTTCTATTTTAATTTTCTTATTTTTGGAGGAAATATTACTTAATTTGTCGAACCGAAAAATACTTAAAAGGTAAGATATGTAAAAAGTCCTCCTTGTGCGGTGGAAATGATACTCAAAAGGAGACACTTTAAGATGCAAGAAATACAGGGTTATGAAATAAAAGAAAAAATTTATGAAGATAAAACAATAGTGATATTCCGGGGAAATATGATTGGAGAAGGCAGCAAACCTGTAATAATAAAAACCCTTAACGCAAAAACTGCTAATTTAAAAGATGCATCTAAGCTGGTTTATGAATACGAAATAACAAGGAGACTGAATATAGATGGTATTTTAAAAATAATAAGGCTGGAACAAGTAAATGGTGTTCCCGCTCTTATTATGGAGGATACGGGTGTAATTTTCCTGAAAAAGTATCTCGAGATACCTCTTTCCCACATGCCAACTATTTTTTCTATTTCTATGCAGCTGGTAGAGACTATAGGTAAACTTCACCGGAATGGAGTCATACATAGAAACTTGAAGCTGGACAGTATTGTTATTGAACCCAGTTCGGGTCATGTACAAATATCTGATTTAAGTATGGCTGTGGAATTTTCTAATGAAATTCAGGATTCCACGATTTGTGATATGCCCATAGGAGCCCTGCCTTATATGTCTCCGGAACAAACAGGAATATTGAACAGAGCTGTTGATTATCGCAGCGATTATTATTCTCTGGGTGTAATTTTGTATGAAATTACGACCGGAAGATTTCCTCTGTATGCAAAAGATTCCGAGGAATGGATATATGCTCATGTTGCACAGCCACCGCAACATCTCCGGGAAATCAATCCGGATATTCCGAAAGTATTTTCCCAGGTAGTGATGAAATTAATTTCTAAGAATCCTGAAAAACGCTATCAGAGTGCTAAAGGGCTTTTGTGGGATATTAAAGAATGCCAGCGGCAGTGGACAGCAAAAGGAAAAATAACACCTTTCACACTTGGTCGTATGGATTTACCGGGTAGATTAAACGGTCCATCTAAACTATTTGGCCGGAAAAAAGAAGCGGGAATTTTAAAATCTGAAATGGACCGGGTTTATAACGGTCAGTCCATGTTGGTATTTGTACACGGCTATGCAGGTGTAGGGAAAACGGCCCTGGTGGACAGGATAATTAAACCCCTTGCGGTGAAAAAGGGATTTTATATTTATGGTAAATGCGATCAGCTTCAAAGAAAGATGCCCTACGCACCTTTAATTGAGGCGTTCGGAAAACTAATGAGACAGATTTTATCTGAAAGTCATGAAAATTTATCTGAATGGAAGGAAAAGCTGCTCCGTGCGTTGGGTGATAACGGGGCTGTTATTACCGAAATTATTCCCGAAGTAGAATTGGTTATCGGTCCCCAATCTCCTGTTAAAGAACTTAAACTGCAGGAGGCCCAAAACAGATTTAGAATGACTTTCCGTAATTTTATCTCCGTTTTTGCACAAAGGAAGCATCCTCTGGTGCTTTTTTTGGATGACCTGCAGTGGGTGGACACGGCATCTTTGCAATTATTAAAATATTTATGCCAATACCGGGATAACTGCTATCTACTTTTGATAGGTGCCTACAGAGAAAATGAAGTCACAGGGGACCATCCTCTGATAAGCGCTGCGGTAGAAATCAAACAAGCGGGAATAGAGGTCAGATACATCCCTGTGAAACCTCTTGACCTTTATGACACTTGCAGATATATAGCTGATGTCCTGCATAGCGAAGTGGAAAAGGTGCATTCCCTGGCAGGAGTGTTTTACCGGAAAACGGCGGGCAACCCATTTTTTCTCGAACAACTCCTGCAGGTGGTTCTTAGAGGGGAAAATATTACATTTAATGCTTATGAAGGTTACTGGATTTGGGATGTTAAATGTCTACAAAAGATGGGAATGCCTGAAGATGTGGTACGTTTCTTGACTGGCAAATTGAAGGTGTTGCCGGAAAACACCCGGAATGTTTTGGAAATAAGTGCCTATATTGGGAACACTTTCAGTATCGAAATTCTTGGCAGTGTTTGTGAAATGACTATTTCGCAAACTGCTGCCGAACTTCAACTGGCCGCTCAGGAAGGACTGGTGTTACCCCGAAATGATGCAAGTATTTTTTTACCAGAATCGGATACAGGAGAGTATGAATTTTTACACGACTGTGTGCGACAGGCTGCCTATTCTTTGCTAACAGAGCGGCAAAAGAAGAAACTGCATCTTAAAATTGGACGCTTAATGCTAAAAAATGTGAAAGAGGAGAAACTTGAGGACGAGATAATTTCAATAATGGATCAATTAAACCGGGGTCTTGACTTGGTTACGTTACCAGAAGAAAAAATAAAGCTTGCCGGCTTTAATCTTCTCGCCGGCAGAAAGGCAAAAGATTCTACAGCATATGATGCTGCCGCAAACTACTTTAAATCGGGTATTGCCCTTTTGCCCGAAAACTCCTGGATCGAACACTACCAGTTGACTTATGCACTTTACCTGGAACGCTTGCAGTGCGAATATCTTTGCGGGCGTTTGGATGAAGCGGATCGGCTTTTTGATTTGATATTGGAGCATGTCCGAACAGATGTGGAAAAGGCCGATGTGTATAGTCTGAAAATGGCGTTAAACTCGTGTGCAGGAGACTATCTCAAGGCAGTCCAGTATGGTTTGATGGCTTTAAGACATATCGGGTACATTCTACCGGCCAAACCAGGGAAAGCTGCCATTTTTAAAGAAATAATACTATTTAAATGGCACATGCGCGGAAAAAAATTGAAGATTTGCTGAATCTGCCGGAGATGAACAGGTCAATACCCAAAAAAGCGTTGGAGTTAATGGCGCTGCTGGCACCTTCCGCAAATTCTGTTAGCCCTGAATTGTATGTTCTTTTATGTCTAAAGGCAGGCAACCTTTCCATACAGTACGGAAATTCAGATTTATCCTGTATAGGATATGCCGGGTACGCTATACTTTCCGGAAATGTTTTTAAAAATTACGCCTCAGCGCACGATTTTGAGGAATTAGCCATCAGATTAGCAGAAAAGTACGACAACAGTTCAGTAAAATGCAAAGTCTATTTTATTGTTGGCGCTCTGGTGAGTCACTGGAACCAACACGGAAGGATAAGCGTTAATTACTTGGAAAAAGCAGTTAAATACGGGCTCGAATCCGGCGAACTGCTGTACTCCGGATATGCACTCGGAGTAAGCGTGATAAATAAGTACAACCTGGGGAATCCTTTAAATGAGTTATATGCGGAATGTAAAGAAAATTATGACTTTGCCAAGAGGATGAGCCTTGATAACCTGGCAGCGGACACATTAATCTGTATGAAACTGATCATGAATCTGAAAGGCACGGACAGTGAACCAATCGCATTTAAAGAAGGTTATGACAACGAAGCCGACTTTGTTAAAACCATAAAGGATGATATGGTAACTTATTTAAAACATTACTTTTCCAAAATGCAGCTGCATTATCTATTTGGTGAGTTTGAGAGTACCCTGGCCGTAATAAACAACGTCCGCCTCAATTTAAAGGCCCTCCTGGGTTTCATGCTTTTAGCTGAATACATCTTTTATGATTCTTTAGTTATAACAGCCGCGTATAGCAGTTTGGATGCGGGCCAAAAGAAGAAGTACCGTAAAATACTTAAGAAAAACCAGAGAAAAATGAAAAAATGGTCACGAACATGTGCCGAGAACTTTTTACATAAATACCTTCTTGTTGAAGCTGAAATAGCGCGTATACTAAATAAGGACAGCGAAGCTGTTTCTTTTTATGACCAGGCTATAGAAGATGCCCGTAAAAACGGCTATGTACAGAATGAAGCGCTTGCCAGTGAGCTTGCGGCAGGGTATTATTTATCCCGGAGAAGGAATAAAATCGCAAAGTCTTATCTTACCGACGCCTATTACTTATATCACCGTTGGGGAGCAGTAAAAAAGGCAGCGTCGTTGCAAGAAAAATACCCTCAACTACTGGATGGAATTGTTGAACATAAAAGAATTTCGGATGCTGAAAAAATCATTAAAAGTACGTTTCCTGCCAGT
>DDHO01000036.1:13442-16304 GCA_002352935.1 Firmicutes bacterium UBA1874 | reverse complement strand
AAAAGTACGTTTCCTGCCAGTATCCCCGGCAACATGGCTTCCTCAGAAGATTCGAACCTGGAAGTTCTCGCCAGGGCAACTCAAAATATTTGCGCTGGAGAAAATTCACGAGATCAGGCGCTGCATTACCAAAGTTCCGGAGCTGATAAAGGGTATCTTATTTTGGAAAAAAGAGGGAAGTTGTTTATTGATGCAATGGGTGCCGGCAATCTGGATGCTGCCGTGTGCCCAGTTGCTCTGGAAGACTGTAACAAGGTTTCAGCTGCGGTGGTGAGGTATGTTGCACGAACTAACGAAGTAGTGGTATTAAATGAGGATGATGATCTAGGTATCTTTACCGGAGACCCGTATTTTGAGCGTGACCGTCCCAAATCTATTCTATGTCTGCCCGTATTTTTAAAAAATATCCCAATCGGAGTCCTTTATCTGGAAAATACACTGGTGACCGGAGTGTTTACTTTAGATAAGCTGGAATTACTCAAGTTGTTGTCCAGCCATATGGTTTATGTAAGAAAATTAGAGTACCTCATGAAGGAAAACACAACCATAGAAAAAAATGAAATATCCCCGGCGTTAATCGAACCGCTCACAAAACGGGAATTGCAGGTGTTGGAATTGATTGCAGAAGGGCTGTCCAATAGAGAAATTGCCCGGACTCTACAACTGTCTGCCAATACTGTCAAAATGCACGTAATGAATATCTATGGAAAGCTTGAAGTAAGTAGAAGAGTCCAGGCCGTCAACAAAGCTAAGAAACTGAAGCTTATCATGTAGTTTCTTGTATTAATTTAGCCCTTACCACACGCCTGCGGGTTTTTACGCAGGCTGTTAGGGTTAACGCTCCGTAGCCACAGGGCTTAATAATGCTCCGGTCATCATATGGTACTGAAAAAACCCCCTTTACCTTGTACAAGTAAGATGCTCCCGTTTTTTCTAAAATAATTGTATCCCCCGGTTTCAGGCGGTGAATATTCCTAGACCAGGCACCGTACATGCTTCGATGAGCCGCAATTGCGTGTTTCCTTCTCCCGGTAAGGACGATTGTTCATACCAGCCCGGCCCCTTTTTAAGAACCGATTTATCTGCCTCCTTAAAAACTACTACAGAAAGATCTAAAGATCTATTGAAGGTATTTTTAATATAATATTTTCCCAATCTTTTTCACCCTGAGTGTTTAAAGGTGATGGTACAAGAAGTTCTTTTTAATGAATTACACCTAAAAGTATTAGAAAGAGCGTTATTTCAAATTAAAAAATGTAGTGTCTAATACTTTTAGGTGTATAAGAAAAATTGCAATTTTTATACAATTAAGTAAAAACATTTTTAAATATCGTTATCGGCGGCATAAAAATTATCTATAGAAGGAGTGTGGTTATAATGAAAAAAATATTTTTGCTTGTCTTTTTAATAGCGGCAGCGGCGTTGCTTTTGACAGGAATTATGTCGGAAGCGGAAGCTGCGACTAAAATTGCCGCCCCGTCAGACTTGAAGGCGGAGGCAGTTTCTGATTCTTCAATCAAACTCACCTGGACGGATAACTCGGACAATGAAGATATTTGGCTAATTTATTGCATATTACCTGACAGCAGTGTATTGTATTTATCTTACAATAGCAATACCGGAGGGAGTACGGGCGATACAGTAAGCTATACAGTAAATGACAAGTATTACATAAAGCCTGCGTCTGTGTATTACTTTTATGTGAGGGCATTTTCAGTAATTTCAGGGGAAAAATCTGACCCTTCCAATAAAGCTAGCGCTACCACACTGCCGAAGGGGATGGTAAAAGGTTATATAGTACTCCCGCCGGCCGCCCCGTCCAATTTGAAAACTACTACTGTTACAGAATCGTCGGTTGATCTGTCCTGGACGGACAATGCCAATAACGAAAAAGGCTTTAAAATATTCAGGAAGGCTGCGGGCGGTAGTTATTCGGAAATCGCTGCAGTAAATGCCGACGTCACGGGATATAGTGATAAGAATGTGCAGAGTTTAAAAACATATTATTATAAGGTTTGTACTTATAACGAAAACGGTAATTCAATTTTTTCCAACGAGGTTAGCGCATTCATACCTCTAAAAGTGTTCATAACCTCACCACCGGCTGCGCCTTCCAACCTCACGGCCACAGTGACGGAGGACCCGCATGTCAAATTATCCTGGGCGGACAACTCCAGCATAGAAACGGGGTTTAAGATATTTAGAAAGGAACAGGGCGGTAATTATAAGGAAATTGATACGGTGGGTGCTGATGTGACCGCCTACACGGACGGCAATATTACCGCCGGCAACGCTTATTATTACAAAATACGCGCTTTTAACTCCCATGGGGACTCTGCATTCACCAAGGAACTACCGGTAAATACAACAATACCATCAAATAATACCCCGAATACCGGTGCCCCGGCAGCACCTTCGGATTTACAAGCGTTTGCCATTTCCGACTCCCAGGTGGAATTGAATTGGAAAGACAATTTCAGCACAGAGGACGGCTTCAAGATACAACGCAAGGAGGGGAGCGGTACATTTAAAACAATCGATACCATTGGTGCGGGTAATGTTGTGTATATAGATAAAGGCCTTTCACCCGGCAGTACTTACAGCTACAGGGTATGCGCTTATAATGCGAACGGCGACTCCAATTTTTCCGGCGTAGCAAATGCAACGCTGCAGGGCCAGGGACCGGCAAACCCAGAACCCGGAAATATTCCGCATAACGGGGCGGGTGAGACGGCCATTCAGCTGCGCATAGGCAGCACGGAATATTTTGTCAACGGAAAATTAGGAATTATGGATGCTTCGCCGGTAATTAGAGACGGCAGGACGCTTCTGCCCATAAGATACGTAGCCGAGCCGCTAGGA
>DDHO01000036.1:3444-13242 GCA_002352935.1 Firmicutes bacterium UBA1874 | reverse complement strand
CCGAGCCGCTAGGAGCCTCTGTCGGCTGGGATGCCGGCGAGCAGAGGGCCACTGTAGCGCTGGGCAGCAAAGTTATCAAAATGTGGATTGGGAATAACAAGGCTGTAGTTGACGGAAATGAAGAACTGATTGACCCGGGCAATTCCGATGTGGCTCCCATCATACTTCCCCCGGGAAGAACCATGCTGCCCTTGAGATTTGTAGCAGAGGCCCTAGGCTGTGAGGTGGACTGGGACGCTCAAACCAGGACGGTGACGGTTACTTCCGGTGGCACGGAAACTTCTGGCAGCCAAACAACTCCCGCGCCCGAAGTATGGACCGGTACCTGGCAGACCGACTACGGCCCCCTTAAGATGCAACAGCAGGGGGACCAGGTAACGGGAAGTTACGACAATGATACTGCAACCATTAGCGGCACGGTAAGCGGCAATAAGCTCATCGGTATATGGCAGGATCCGGGCTCTTCCGGTGACCTGGAATTCACCCTTTCCGCCGACGGCAAATCTTTCACCGGAAAGTGGCGCTATGCAGGGGAAGGTGCAGGAGCCTGGAGGCAGTGGAACGGGACAAAGGTTAAGTAGCTTAATTTGATAATAAATATGTCAAGCAAATGCCCGTTTGAGAGACGGGCATTTTTGCTGATGGAGTCCAACAGGAAAAAATTAGGTTGAACCGTTATTTTCTTTTGGATCTCCGAGAGAATTAAAATTTGGTTCATAAAGCCCCTGATCCACAATTTTTGTCAATAAATAAGCTTTGGTAATGCCGAATACAGAATGAGATATAAAGGAAATAAGATGAGTGTTGGGATCGTTAGTTTTAACTTTTGTGGCACCAAACTGTGATATTATTCCATAAAAAACATTCCAAGACATATTTCCAATTATTAAGCCTTTCAGCAGGCTTTTATCCCTGCCTGTAAAAGTAAGCAGGTAACTTGCAAAGACGCCCAAAAAAAGTGCTATTGTATTGTCACCAATAAAGCCGATCACTTTTCCTTTAGAAGTATTAATTTTTCTTGATGTTAGAAAAAATCCTGCTGCCTTACTTGTACCCGTTTCTTTGGTCAGTCCGAGAGCTTTGGCAGTGTGCTCGATGCCCATTTTAGCTATGTTGGCTCCAAGACCTGCAATTACACCGCCTATAAATCTATCTGTTAGTTTTTGCATTGTATACATCCTTTTAGCGAAAGTTATTAAAATTAGTTTTATAAAATGCTGTAAATATTATTGATGTTAATTTGTGCATATTAAAAAATTATGGTTCAAGTGCTGGACAGTAAAAACTGTCCTTTTTGTAACCTTTTTCTTTCATCTGTTACTATATATAGTATGAGAAAAAGCAAGCGGGTACTTTTATGAAAAAGCAAAGGTGCCAGGAGATTAATTCCACTGTTTGACCTTTACCGGGAATTTTACACAGCTGTCAACCCCAAACGTTTTAAAATACGGGCGCCGCAGTCACCCAGCAAAAAGTGGGAAGTGCGTGTAAACCACGTGGTACAGGTCATTCCGGGCCTCAAAGCAGAGGTGGAACTGGAAGGAGGAAAAAGGAAGTGAAACGAAAAATTAAGGGACTTATAGCTGTGATTACTGTAATTTTAATCGTTTCCCTGGCGTTTAATTATTTTCTGGCGGTTAAGTATACCGATCTGGCCAGGCGTCATAACACGACGTGGAGTAATGCCATCACCCACTTTGTCAAGGCTATCAACCGGGCTTCTCTTAACAGCGGCGATTTGTCCAATGATCAACAGGAATGGGTATACCGGCTGGATGAAACCCAGGATAACATGAGACTGCTGCAGGAGCAGCTGGGATATATCGAAATACTGCCGTATGCCGGTGTAACAATTAACTGACGCCGGACGAATAAACAACAATAAACAAAGGAGTCTCTCATGGGCGAAACCACCGAAGAGCAGTTACATCTTAAAAAATATTTGTTAGAAGGGCTTGACTGTGCTGATTGTGCTGTAAAAATTGAAAAAAAATTAAAGCAGGAAGGAATAGACTATGCTTCAGTAAATTTTGCTGCCAAGTCAATTTTTTTAAAAGAGGAACATAGGAGCAAGGCCCAACAAATTATCGACCGTGTACAACCGGGAGTAAAATTGATTGAAGAGGCATTTCTTTCTAAAATTTCAGAAGAAGATAGTAAACGTCTGGGTAAGCCTCTATTTATAATTGGTGCTTCTTTTATTTTATTAATACTGGGATTAATATTTAAGCCTGCATTGCACAATACACCTTATTCTATAGCTGAATACGGAATCTTAATGACTTCTTATTTTCTTGTGGGCTGGCCTGTTCTTCGAACAGCCTTCACGAATGTTTTGGAAGGAAATATTTTTGATGAAAATTTTTTAATGACCGTGGCAACAATAGGAGCAATAATTATACATCAGTTACCTGAAGCAGTAGGCGTCATGCTTTTCTTCTATGTGGGGGAGTTTTTCCAGGATATAGCGGTTAATCGTTCGCGTCGGTCCATTAAAGCTTTAATGGACATCAAACCTGAATACGCCAACTTACAAATTGATGGAAAAATAAAAAAAGTTTCTCCGGAAAGTGTTAATATTGGCGAAACCATAGTTATCAAGCCAGGCGAGAAGGTCCCTTTAGACGGGATAGTGATAGAGGGAGGTTCCTTTCTCGATACTTCTGCTTTAACCGGTGAATCCGTTCCCAGAAAAGCAGAGACGGGTGAAGAAGTGATGGCGGGAATGGTTAATACCAGCAGTTTACTGACAGTTAAAGTGACAAAAACTTATGAAGAATCTTCTGTATCAAAAATATTAGACTTGGTGGAAAATGCGGGGAGCCAGAAAGCTCCTACCGAACAGTTTATTACTAAGTTTTCGCGTCATTATACACCGGTGATCGTGTTCGGGGCTTCAGCTTTGGCACTGATCCCTCCCCTGGTGGTACTTGGTGCTACATTCCAGGAATGGATTTACAGGGCACTTGTTCTGCTGGTTATTTCCTGCCCGTGTGCACTGGTAATATCTATTCCTTTGGGGTATTTTGGAGGTATTGGAGGAGCATCAAAACAGGGAATTTTAGTCAAGGGGGCAAATTTTCTGGAGGCGCTAACTGAATTGCATACTGTGGTAATGGATAAGACGGGCACACTTACTAAGGGAGTCTTTCAAGTTACAGGTGTTAGCGCCAAGAATGGGTTTACAAAAGATGAGGTTTTGGAATATGCTGCTTTAGCGGAAATGAACTCCAATCACCCTGTTGCCAGGTCTATTATTGAAGCTTGTAAAGGCAGTATAAGCTCGGACAAAATAAAGAGCTACGAGGAGATTTCTGGACTGGGTGTCAAAGCAGTGTATAAAGGAAAAGAAATAGTTGCTGGTAACGATAAGCTGCTTCATAGAGAAAATATTTCGCATGAAAATTGTTGTGATGTTAAGGGAACTGTTGTTTACGTAGCAGTTGACGGGACATTTGCCGGATATATAACTATTTCTGATGCGATAAAAAAAGATTCCGAAAAAGCCATTTCTGATTTAAAGGCCCTGGGTGTAAAGCGTACGGTAATGCTTACAGGGGATGATCAGTCAGTTGCAGAAAATGTTACCAAGAAACTGGGAATTGATGAGTTTTATGCCAATCTTCTTCCGGAAGATAAAGTGACAAAAGTAGAAGAACTAATGAATCAATTAGATAATAAGAAGTCAAAATTATTATTTGTTGGTGACGGCATCAATGATGCGCCCGCCATTACCCGGGCAGATATTGGTGTAGCCATGGGCGGCCTGGGGTCTGATGCTGCTATTGAAACCGCTGATATTGTAATCATGGATGATGCGCCATCTAAACTTTCTACGGCTGTAAGTATTGCTAGACATACCAAGAAAATCATCATACAAAACATAGCATTAGCTTTGAGTGTCAAAGGAATTTTTGTGGTATTGGGTGTTTTCGGAATGGCTACAATGTGGGAAGCTGTTTTTGCCGATGTCGGGGTTGCTCTACTTGCTATCTTAAATGCTACCAGACCCTTAAACTAACATCAGGGACGGTTCTATAAACTAACATCATAACATCAGGGACGGTTCTAAATGTTATTTCCTGCCCGGCTTCTTTTTCACGAAAAGATGAACAGGGGTATTTAAAAAAATTAAGGCCCGCAGAGGGAGATGTTCAGCCTGTCTTTATTTATCGGTACTTACCTATTAGTACTTATAGTCTCCGCTGGCCGGGGTGCAGATTACACAAGGCAGCAGTGGAACATACATACTTTTTTGAAGAATTTATTTGCTGCCTTAACTTGCATACGTAAAAATCTGAAAAATAATTGTTTTTACTGCAGTTATGCTGACGGTTCCCAGTTTACTTCTAATTCTTCGGTCAGGACCGGGTTTTCCCGGTCGATGCCCAGGTAATAAACCTCGAGGTTATACTTACCGGGTGCAGGAGGGAACCATTCCCAGGAAAATTCCTTTTCTTCTCCGGGCTGGTAAACAATCGGGCGCAGCGCTTCCGTGAACATCTTTCCGTCCGACCAGCGGTAAACCTGCTCTCCATCCCGCGTAACGACCATATCAAAGTCCTGCCCGTCCATTAAAGTAAGGTAAACAGGTATACCGGCTTCATTTTTAACCACAAGTTTAAACTCGATGCTGTTGCCGAAGGGTACCCGCCAGCTGAGCCGGGGCTTCAGTGCCTGGTACGGTTTCAGCTCGTTAATGTAAACCCTGTGTTCATTCCTTTGATATCTGACCTGGAAGCCGAGTTTTTCTCCCAGGAAGCGTACCGGAAGCAGCAGGCGGTTCTGTCGGAGGATGGGAGCCACATCCAGTTTGTTAACGCGGCCGTTGACCAGATAGTCCTTGCTTCCGGGCCTGAAGATCAGCTCCTGGCTTCCTTTTTGGACTACAGCCCGGCGGGTGGCCTTATCCCAGATTACCCGGCCTCCCAGCGCCTCGGCAGCGGTTCGTAAAGGCAGCATAACCCGTCCGCTTTCAATTAAAGGCGGCGAATCGGTATTAAGCGCTTTGTCGTTTATCGTTAAACTTATGGGACGGGGAGCGGCCTGGGCTTCGAAATTTGCCGAGAGCCACGAGCCGAAGGCCAGTGAGCCTGCCAATAATCCTGCAATCATTCCGGTTTTTAATTTGCTTTTCACGAGGTGATCACTCCCAAGTTAATTTTTTTTTTAATTTTAAGCATTAGACGCAGGCTTTACTCTCCGGGTTCCCGGCGGGAGCCTATTATCTTTAAATCTAACATAAGGTTTCTATTCTTATACTGAATTATTCCCGCTCTTCAGGACTACCCGAGTTTTGGGAGGGTGTATGCTGCTTTTAATCATATTTATCAAACATTTTTTCCATTTCGTCAAAATAAATTTCAACTGACAATTTGGCTTTTTGAATTGTGTTATTCACTGTATACTCTGTATAAGCATATGGATTTTCATTAATTTCTAAAGTTAATTGAATAAGCTTATAATTTTCTTCGAGCACTTCTAAAAATAACTGCAATAAATTTTCTATTTCTTGATATTTTGGGTAATAATTAATAACTTCTTGATAAAGTTTTTCCAACTCTGTTAATTGGTAGTTTAATGTATTTACTTTGGTAGTGTGAGTATCGGAACTTTCATATAAAGACATTATAGAATTAAACTTATCATACCATTCCCACTGTTCAGTATAGAAGGAATTCCAATCTTTTCTTTCGTTATAGTCTTCGCCATCTAAAGAAAGATAATAGTAATATTCCGCAGGAATGGCAAAGTTAAAATCATTACCTTTATACCCGGCAAAATTAACACCAATCCATTCACCGTAGGCATTAACAACAGGCCCTCCGCTGCTGCCTTGGTCAGTCGGTGCGTCATATTGAATTGTCTTAATGGTTGTTTCCCATGCGTTAGAAGGCGATAAATCTCTTTTTGCACTAACAATGCCTTTTGTTACAGTACCTTTTAGTCCAAGCGGGTTACCAAATACTATTACATCCTCACCTTCTGAAACATTATCACTTTCAGTATAGTATTCAATAAAAGGGAATTTATCATTTGCATCTATTTTTAATATTGCTATATCCCAAGGATTGGATATTTTTTTTATTGTCGCTTTAAACACTCTCTCATCAGCAGTCGTTACTTTAATCCATTTGCTACCTCTTACGACATGGGCATTAGTAAGAATCTCCCCATCGTCAGAAACAAAAAAACCGCTACCTTGTCCTCGCTGAGTTTCAATTAATACTACTGTTGGTTGAATTAATTCGACTATTTCTTGTGAAGATAATTTTTTGCGTTCTTGGGAATTCTGTCCGGGAGTTAAAATTACTGTCTGAGTAATGCTATCCCATGAAACAGAGTAATTAAAAGCTTCTGCAATAATACGAGCAGGTAGGTAGGTACGACCATTGAGCATTTTAGGGGTTACATTTGACAAAACAGGCTGGCCGTTAATAAAAACAGTTTTATTACCTATAATGAGACTTACGTTATTATTTTCTTTTGTAAGTGTTACTGTTTTGCTTTCCGGTATCCATTTTATATCTGTGATTCCTAGGGCCTGTGCAAGGTAGCGTATAGGAACATAGGAATACCCATTTTCCGTAAAAGGTTCGGCATCCATATGTATTGTTTGACCGTTCGTTATGAAATGCGATTCATGGATTGGGAATCTAGTCTCTGCCAAAGCACAGTTAGGAAATAAAAAAACAATAAGAAAAAGGGTTAATAGGATCATCTTCCGCATGTGTTCACCTTCTTCGTTCTCCGTTCTTATTTCCATGGTTCGCCAGATTTGTTAATTTACCTCCTAACATATAAGTTGATATCCTATACTTGTGGTAGAGTGCGTTATTTTCTATAAACAGGCCCGTGAAATCCTGGGCATGCAAATTGGTAACAGTGAAACCGTGATCAGTTGGTCAAATCTATTTACATGGCTAAACCAGCACTGAACGCTTGAATGAAGAAATCAGGAGCCGTGAGAGAGTTTTTTGGATATTCCCCAATCAAGCTTCTGCCTGAACGCCTAATTGTCGCACTGCTAATGGAAAAACATGAAACTTGGGTAACTGGCTGCGCTATTTTGATATGGAAGAATAATGCCAATCCACCATTGGGAAATTTACAGAAAATCACGGAGTTGATTGATCCGTAAAGAATGGCAAGTTTTTTCCGTAGAAGTATATAACTTTTTTGTATGAAAATCCCCTATCCGGGATATTTTTTTGTTGACATTCTTTTCCCGGGGGAATATACTTATAGTGCATTAGTTGGGTAGTGCACTAGGGCAGAGAAAGGAGGAAGCCCGTGAACATTAATTTTAACCTGGCAGAACCGATTTACAGGCAAATTGTAGACGAATTTAAGAGAGCAATCGCCAGGGGAGAACTGATCCCCGGTGATAAAATCCCGTCACAGAGGGATCTGGCACAGGAAATTAAGGTAAACCCTAACACGGTGCAAAAAGCATATCAGGAAATGGAGAGGATGGAATTGGTGGAAACTTTAAGGGGGCAGGGGACATTTATTAGAAATGACGCCAGAATACTAAAAAATATTCGGGAGGAAATGGCGCGAAATGCACTGCAAAATTTTCTAAAGGAAATGTACTCCCTGGGCTTCAGCCCCGGTGAGGTGAAAGCTCTGCTGGATAAGAATCTGGAAGTTAAGTATGGAGGGGGAGAGAGATGAAAGGCAACGTACCTCTGGTCGCCATTAAAAATCTGCGTAAAAATTATAATGGTAAAACGGCTCTTGCCGGGATCAATCTGACTATTGCCAGGGGCAAAATTACGGGTCTGCTTGGCCCAAACGGCAGTGGAAAGTCCACACTTCTGAAAACGATCTGCGGGCTGGTCAAGCCCACAGGAGGGACCGTCCTGGTTGACGGGGTACCGCCGGGTATGGCCGCCAAGGAAAAGATTTCCTACCTCCCGGAAATTGACCATCTCTATTCCTGGATGAGTGTCAGGGAAACACTGGACTTTATATCCACTTTTTATTCTAATTGGGATGCGGAAAAGGCGGCAGAACTTTTACAATTTATGGGTCTTGAAGAGGATATGAAAGTAAGAAACCTGTCCAAGGGGTTGCGTGCGCGCCTTAAACTCGTAGTGGCGCTTGCCAGAAAAGTGCCCCTGATACTTCTCGATGAGCCTTTATCGGGTATTGATCCGCCTTCCCGGACGAGGATCCTGCGCTCCATTGTTTCACAGTACAGGGAAGGGGAACAGTCCGTGCTACTGTCCACACATGAAATATTAGAAGCAGAGTCCATTTTTGAAGATGTCATCTTCTTACAAAACGGAATTGTGAAATTAAACGATTCGGCAGAGAACTTGAGGGAAATTTATGGCTGTTCCATACAGGAATTGTGGGAGGAGGTTTACGATTCATGAATTTCTACAAACTCGTTATGAAAGAAATCAAAGGCTCGCGCTGGACAATGCTGCTTTTTTTAATCCTGACTGTTTTCTGGCATCTTTTTTTGCTTGCCAAAACGGGGAAGTGGCATGAAGAAACATATCTCACGTTGGGCTTAATTCCTTATTTCGTATTACCACTATGGGTGCTCGGCAACATGCTTCACATGATCCACTCTGAATGGAACAGCAACACTATCTACCTGCTGTTGTCCTTGCCTATCAGAGGCTGGGCCGTGACGGGAAGCAAAATTGTGGCCTCAGTAATTGAACTTGTTATTTTGGGGCTCCTGGCAGGAATCAGTTTCATGCTCTTTTTCGGCAGCAACTTTCTTAGTT
Organism: Firmicutes bacterium UBA1874; assembly: GCA_002352935.1. Lineage (GTDB taxonomy): Bacteria > Bacillota > UBA1874 > UBA1874 > UBA1874 > UBA1874. Next base: position 4,495 of record DDHO01000036.1, on the reverse strand, counting down.
ACATTGCCGTGCATAATGACGGGGTCCCCCTGACCTGGATGCTGTCCCCGGCAGCTTTGGCGGCCTTCTTTTATATACTTGTAACCTTTATTTGCCTCGTGCTGGCGCAGTTCTCATATCTGGTCAGCAGGCTGGTGGGCAGGTTCAGGGGCTTGATTATTGCCGCCACGGCGTTTGTATTATTCTGGATCTTCATGCGGCTGGGAGGAATGCTTTCCCCGTTATTTGAATGGGTTCCTGATTTCAGTTTTAAAACCTGGACTTCCATAAATAATGTGATTAATGTCGGCAGTGAAACGCTTAATTCGGCCCCCATAGCTGCTGTTGTTTTTCTCACCGTACTGGTTTTTATAGCGGGGTCAATCTTTTATGACAAAAATATAGAGGTTTAGGGGGTGGGTATGCTGAAAATCGGTAAAATAATAACCGTAGTTGTGCTTATGCTGGCGGTGCTGGCCGTTCAAGACCTGGTGATTAACGGTCCGGAGGAGGTTATGGGGAGTTTTTTCAGGGAACTGAACTCCCGGAGCGGTTACCATACGGAGCCGATCCCCGGTGAGGACCTCAACTCCGGTGAAAAAAGCGAAATTCTTACCTGGGGCAGTGAAGATTTAAACAGGATTAAAATCATCAATTCCAACGGTACTGTAGATCTGGAGGGCACTTCCGCAGGTAAAGCAACTATCGCTTATAAAATAAGTGTCCATGCTGCTGAGAAAGAAAAAGCGGCTGCCTATGCGGAAAAACTTGATATAAACAGTACAATAAGTAATGGAGATTTGCAGCTCCAGCTGCAGGAGCCCCGGATCAGGGAAGAAGGTATTACCTCTGTGAGAGTTGATTACGTGATTAAGGTTCCGTATCATATTTTTTGTGATATTAGGAACAGCGGAGGGAAGGTTACCGCCGCCAATTATCAGGGTGATATAAAGATTAATAATAACTGCGAAGATACTATAATTAGGAACCTGCAGGGAAGTCTGGAAATTGATACCCACTTTAGTGATCTTACAATTAGTGGAATCAAGGGTAATATTAAATTAAATACCTT
>DDHO01000036.1:0-3136 GCA_002352935.1 Firmicutes bacterium UBA1874 | reverse complement strand
CAGAGTGATGTCCTGATTGAGAACGTCAAGGGTAAGATTACCACGGAGGGCTCCAGCGGGGGCAGCCTGGAACTGGCATTTATCGAGGGTTCATTGAATTTACTGGATAACTTCATTGAAGATATAAGCATCGATACTGTTAAAGGGACCGTAATAATTAAACAGCAGGGAAGCGGAAGCGTTGAACTGGAGAATATTGCCGGAAATATTACTGCAGCCACGGATAGGGGCAACATCCGCCTGGAAACGTCCGGTAAAGGATACGAGATAAATGCGGCCACGAGTTATCAAAATTACATACGCACCCGCTTTCCGCTGGAGATGGAAAAACTGGAAAACGTCTCAAACAAGGCCAGGGGAATAATAGGAGACGGAAAATATACTGCTAACCTGGAAAGCGTTAACGGTAATATTTATATCAGGGAGTAAAAATTTGGCATCAATAAGCTAACCTATTTTAAGATGCTGCTGCATAAAAAAGGGATGCCCCTGCAAGTTAATCGAGGGCATCCCCATTTTTAATAATCCTGAGATAAAATTTTTATTGAGGACTACAGTGTATGATATGCTTTGCTAGAAATTTTAAAAGCATTCCTAATTAACTACTTTTGGGTTCAAAATTTTTTTCTGCGTAAACATCATTTTTACTTTCACGATGCTGCTTGGTAGAATAAAGCAGTTGAGAAGGGCAGTTTTGAACACAGGTATAGCACTTAATGCAATTTTCATCTTGAAACCGGTTATGCTCCCAGTTCTTATATGGTTCTAACTGCACGGGGCACACTCGTGCGCATTTTGCACATTTACTGCAGCGTTCTCGATCTGTGATGGCCGGGAATTCGTCCGTGTACTTATTAATCCCAAGCAATTTTCCTGCCTTATATAATACCTGCTGCATGGTCCCCATAGGACAGAAAGAGCACCAGGTGCGCGGGTTAAGGATTAAGGCCAGGGCAACTCCTACTATAGTGGGCCAGACAAGGTATTGACGGACAAAGACACTGCCCAGTTGACTTAGAAACACTGCTTCTCCCCAGTAGCCAAAAGCATCCGCCAGCCTGATTACAAATACCGTCATGAAATAGACAAAGAAAGCCCATTTTAAAATTGGTGAGCGAAAAACTAAGGGAATTTTTTTAAAAATAGAGATGCGCATCAGGATGAAGTCAAAAAGACTGCCGTGGGGGCAGAGATTGCCGCACCAGTATTTCCCCTTAAACAGGCCCAATAACATCATGCTGAGCATGATACCGATCACGAGAAGACCCATTTGAGGATAATACAAACCGCCTAGAGCGATAAGCGGAACCAGGATCCAGGTAATTTTCTTGTAAGGGCTAAAAGAGCGGTCTGTCTTAACATAATTTGCAGCCATAAGATCACCTTCCAATTTAATATTCTCAGCAGATTATAACAGAATTTCTTAAATACTAAAACATAGTTATGCTGCTAATATATTGAGAAAAATACATCATAAGTTTTAAATTTAAGCTTTATGATTACTATGTTTAATTTTTCACCACCAGTAAATATGGAAAAAAGCGCTTACTCCCATAAAACCTAAAAGAATATAATTTATGTTTACGGGCTGCAGAAATATTTTGTTCCCTCATGCTCACTTTAAAAACAAGTAAAGTTGACAATGCTGTCAGATAACATAATATATTTAATATAATAACAAGGATGTATCAAACGTATTTTTATGTCTTTTACCAAAGGAGTGTTGAGAATGGCTGATAATATCAAAGAAAAGGTAAGGGGCCGTTATGGAGAGATTGCAAGGGCCAGTATTAGCTGTTGTTCCGGTTCCTGCTGCGGGGATGCAGGAGCAAACAGTCTGCGTATCGGATACACTGAAGAAGAATTATTATCAATACCATATGCAGCTAATTTGGGCTTGGGATGCGGTAACCCTACAGCTATTACTTCGTTAAAAGAAGGAGAATATGTCCTAGACCTGGGTTCGGGAGCGGGTATTGACTGTTTTCTAGCAGCTAACCGTGTAGGGAAAAAAGGAAAAGTAATAGGGGTAGATATGACGGCGGAAATGGTAGAAAAAGCTAGAGAAAATGCGCGGAAAGGGAATTATGATCAGGTAGAGTTTAGACTGGGGGAGATTGAAAACCTGCCGGTTTTTGATAATGAAATTGATATTGTCATATCGAACTGTGTGATCAATCTTTCTCCGGATAAGAAAAAGGTGTTTCAGGAAATTTACAGGGTCTTAAAGCCCGGGGGACGTTTTATGATCTCGGACACTGTTTTGTTAAAAGAATTGCCTAAATCATTACAGGATTCCGTTGAGGCTTATACCGGCTGTATTGCGGGTGCCATTAAAAAACCCGTATATTTAAAGCTTTTGGAAGAAGCCGGTTTTTCACATGTTAAAATAACTAGAGAAGCTCCTTTCCCGGTAGAATACCGGGATGGGGACGGAAGAACCAACACGGTTACGGATATGGTGGCCAGCATCCATGTAGAGGGATATAAGCCGTGCTGTAAGAGTTAGTCGGCTGGCTACTTCTGCCAAATTAACTCCGGGTTTTGTTCCTACTATCCCTTTCTCATCAAAATTATTTATTTGGAAATAATATTGTAAAAGATTAATAATTCCCGGAGGTGATTTAATAGTGCATCATTTAGCTGCTCATGAAATGCTGGAAGCTCATGAGCTTATTTCTGCAAAAAGCCTCGGTTTAGAGAAAAGCAATACGTATCTTGAACAGGCAAAAGACCCCGAATTAAGAGATCTTATTAAGAAAGGCATTATCGAAGGCAAGCAAATGCTGCAGGAATTAAATAAGGCATGCGGAGGTGAATAGAAATGTTGGATGACAAGGCGATTACTCTGGATTTGTTAAACACCGCCAAACAGGAAGTCGCTTCTCTGGCGAGGGCATGTAATGAAGCCGCAGATCCTAAATTAAGGCAGGTTCTGGCCAAACAATTACAAAAGGCGGAACAGTCGCAGAAAAGAATGTTTGATTTTGCAAAAAATAAGGGTTACTATAATCCGTTTAGTTCTCCAGGGCAGATGTTGTCTCAAGATATTAAAAATGCAAAGAAAATTATGGAACATATTCAACTTCAATAACCAGTAGTGTTTTTATGAAATTTAAATAAATAATGGAAGGAG
>DDHO01000026.1 GCA_002352935.1 Firmicutes bacterium UBA1874 | reverse complement strand
TACAATAACTTTACTCTAACCGATTATCTTTAGTAAACACACCTTATTTACTCCCATTCGATGGTAGCTGGAGGCTTTGAAGTAATATCATATAGAACCCTGTTGACCGCGTCCACTTCATTAACAATACGGGAAGATATTCGCTCAAGGACTTCTGCAGGAAGCCTTGCCCAATCAGCTGTCATCGCATCATGACTCGTAACTGCTCTTAGTACTATAGGGTAGGCATAAGTTCTTTCATCGCCCATAACCCCCACACTTTTCATGGAAAGAAGGACGGCAAAAGATTGCCAGATTTCTCGTTCCAGCCCTGCAGAGCGGATCTCTTCAGTTACGATTGCGTCTGCACGTCGCAGGGTCTGCAATTTCTCTGAAGTAACCTCTCCCAAGATCCTGATAGCCAGCCCGGGCCCGGGGAAAGGCTGCCTCCAAACTACGCTCTCTGGGAGCCCCAGTTCCAAGCCGACTTTCCTGACTTCGTCCTTGAACAGCATCTTTAAGGGTTCAATAAGTTTAAGGTTCATGTTTTCAGGAAGGCCGCCTACATTATGATGGCTTTTTATAGTACTTGCCGTGGCTGTACCGCTTTCAATTACGTCGGAATAAAGCGTGCCTTGAACAAGGTAATCAACATCCCCAATTTTTTCGGCTTCTTCTTCAAAAACTCTTATAAATTCTTCCCCGATTAATTTTCGTTTTTTTTCCGGATCAACTACTCCGGTTAATTTCTTTAAAAACCTTTGAGCTGCATCGACATAAATAAGTTTTATCTTAAAACAATCTCTAAAGGTGTGCAGAACCTGTTTTGCTTCCCCCTCGCGCAAAAGGCCGTGGTCAACAAAAATACAGGTTAGTTGCTCCCCTAAAGCGCGATGCACCAGGAGCGCTGCCACCGCAGAATCCACGCCCCCGCTCAAAGCACATAACGCCTTGCCTTCGCCGACCTCTTTTTTTACCCTTTCAACTTCCATCTCAATAAAAGATTCCATGGTCCAGTTCCCTGAACACCTGCAGACATCAAACAAAAAATTGCGAATAATTTGCATTCCCCAAGGGGTATGTCTTACTTCGGGGTGAAACTGAACACCATAAAAATTCCGCTCTACATCTGCAATAGCAGCTACAGGTGTATGTTTAGTTTTCATGGTAACCTTAAATCCAGGGGGGGGCTTCTCTATAAGGTCCCCGTGGCTCATCCAGCAGTAAAGGGGGTAAGTAAGTCCTTTAAACAATTTATCTTCATCCACCAGTTTAACAACAGCTTTACCGTATTCTTTAGAATGTGCAGGCGAGACAACACCGCCCAGGTTTTTAGCCATAAGTTGCATTCCGTAACAAATCCCTAAAATAGGAACGCCGCATTCGTAAATTCGGGTATCGCACTGCAGGGCATCTTTCCCATAAACGCTGAAAGGGCCCCCTGTGAAAATAATCCCTGCGGGTTTCCTGCACATTATTTCTTCAAAGCTGGTATCATAAGGAAGTATTTCACAGTAAACATTACATTCCCTAACCCGGCGTACTATTAGCTGGCTGTACTGCCCTCCAAAATCCAGAACAACTATTGTTTCTTCTTCCCGGTAATTCTGCTGCTTCACACTGTTCCTCCTTTTTAATCACCTTTTAGTACTGCTACATAAGGCAACTGCCGGTAATTTTCCGCATAATCCAATCCATATCCGACTACAAACTTATCGGGAATTTGAAAACCTAGATAATCTAATTTCACATCAACAACACGTCTTCCGGGCTTGTCCAAAAATGTACAGGTTCGGACACTAGCCGGATCTCTGGCCCATAAATTTCGGGTAAGATACTTTAGTGTTAATCCCGTATCTACAATATCTTCAACCAGTAAGACATGCTTTCCTTCTATACTTCTTTCCAGATCCTTAAGTATCCGCACCGCACCCGAAGAAACCGTCGAGATCCCGTAACTGGAAACCGCTACAAAATCTATGGAAAGCGGCAAATCTATGGCGCGGACCAAATCTGCCATAAAAATAATGGCTCCTTTCAGAACACCCACCACCCTGAGTTCTTCCTGAAATATATAATCCCTGGTTATCTCTTTCCCCAATTCCTGTACTTTATGCTTAATTACCTGTTCCGACAGTAAAATTTCTTCAAACTTATTTTCCAAATGGCATCCCCCGTTCGGATCTAAGGCCCTTTGCTAATAAAGTTATCCTTTGGATTATTTGCTCATATTTTGTCATATTTTCTTATAAAAAATAATTCGACCCGGGGTAAATATATCCTTTCTTCTTATGTATTAATCAGCAGGAGTTTTGATCTTGATAGGATCTCCAAATCCCGTTAGCTCAACTTTTACTTCAACTTTTTTTGAAGAATCTTTCTTATTGGCAGCTTCAATATCAGCCCTCACTATACGGCGATGTTCTCTGTCAATAAAAAGTTGGTAAGTAAAATCTTTAAAGTAAGTCTCTAAAAACTCATTGTCAATTTCCGGGCAGACATCAAGTACAAAACACTTTCGACCATTCAATTTCTTAATCCCTTTATATTTAATACTATTTGCCGAAGTAATATTAAAACTACCCAGAGGATTGAGTTCCAGCATGTAAAGCTCTTGTTTCAAAATATCATCGCCGGGAATTTTCATCCATGTTTTCCCTTCTCCTCCCCTTATGTAAGTTGTATTTCCGGTCTTATAAACTTCAATGCGATCACCATCCATCGTACCCTCCAAGTGGTAATCACCATTGGAAGCCTTTTCTCCTTGAATATCACTTAAAAGCTTCCTGTCATCTTCACTGATTAAATTAATATTTACTTTATAACGAAAGCTTTTAGTTTTTAAAGTATTATCCAGAGCTTCCTCGAGAAGAGCTGAGGGTTCCACCTTGAAACGCGTCTCCAAAAAATAATAAGCAAGGCACAGAGCAGCAGCAAATCCCAGCACGGCCATAATAATTTTCCACGATTTTTTTAATTCCAAAATTACAACCCCCTTTTTCCGGTTAAACTATTATTATTCAAAAATGATTTAATGAAGAACAAAAAAAGAGGCAGTCCTGTCTTCACAGGACTGCCTCAGACTGTTGACAAAACCTA
>DDHO01000041.1:11354-11675 GCA_002352935.1 Firmicutes bacterium UBA1874 | reverse complement strand
ACAGGGGGCGGTACGGGCGGGCACGTTTACCCCGCCCTTACAGTAGCTCGTGAATTAAAAAATACATTTAAAGATGTGGAAATTCTTTATCTTGGAACGCCTCGCGGACTGGAAGCAGACTTGGTTCCCAAGTCCGGGATTCCTTTTAGGACCATAACAGCAGAAGGAATGAAAAGGAAGTTTTCTTACAAATTTTTCATAACAGGGTTCAAGTTGTGCTGCGGTTTTTTACAATCGCTTGCGGCCCTGCAAGGATTTCGGCCTCAGGTTTTATTGGCAACCGGAGGGTATGTTTGTGCACCGGTTGTAGCGGCGGGGGGC
>DDHO01000041.1:0-11115 GCA_002352935.1 Firmicutes bacterium UBA1874 | reverse complement strand
ACCGGTTGTAGCGGCGGCTGCCTTAAAGCGAATTCCTATTGTCCTCCATGAACAAAATGCGATACCGGGTTTTACAAATCGCATGCTTGCTCGCTATGCTCATACTGTTTGCCTTACGTTTCCAGGGTCAGAAAAATATTTCATCCAAAAGCCCCGATTTTTATTTACCGGTCTTCCTGTCCGGCCCGAAGTCCTCTCTATAAAACGTGAAGACGCCCAAAAGGAATTAAAGTTAAACCCAGACAATTTTACACTGGCTATTACTGGCGGCAGCAGGGGGGCACGGAGCATTAACCGGGCTGCTGTTAAATTATTAAAAAAAATATTACCCGTATACTCTGATTTACAGGTAATTCTTATTACAGGAAAAAAAGATTATCGACAAACTGTTTATGAGTTTTCAAGGGAAGGAATAGATCTCAGCAAAAAGGGTAAAATTACCATAATGCCTTATTTTTACCGTATGGAGCTCATACTTGCCGTTGCCGATCTTATTGTTGGCAGGGCTGGGGCGGCATTCCTAGCAGAGATTGCTGCCCGGGGTGTTCCTTCTGTTCTAATTCCATATCCTTATGCTACTGATAATCACCAGGAATTCAACGCCCGGTATTTTGTGGAGCGTGGGGCTGCGGTAATGGTTTCAGACTCTGAACTTTCGGGAGAAACACTTTATTTAGAAGTGGTAAGGCTGCTTAATGATGGAAAAATTAGAGAAAAAATGGCTGCCAAATTGCGTTCTTTGGGGAAGCCGGGTGCTTCAGAGGAAATTGTAAGGATCGTGGTTGATCTGGTTAAAGAAAATAGTATTAAAAATTAAGTTCTTTTTAAAAACATACTATTAAAAATTGTTAGTAAACGTACTTTATTAGAACTTGTCGGGGAAATCTGGATTGTTAATGAATTTTTGTACCGGAGGGAGATGAGAGCTTGTCTGATTTTAACCCTAAAAAGAGGGTCCACTTTGTGGGGATATGCGGTACGGGCATGAGCGGGCTTGCAAGAATACTCCTTGATTCAGGCTATGCAGTGTCAGGTTCCGATTTACATATTTCTAAGACGGCGGAAGCCCTAATAAAAAGGGGAGCAGTAATTTATGAAGGACATAGGAGAAGCAACCTTGGCAGTGATGTCAAAGAAGTCATCGTATCCTCGGCCATTCCTGAAAATAACCCTGAATTAGAAGCAGCGCGCAGGCTGGGAGTGCCCATTTTGCACCGTGCAGAGCTATTGGCAAAAATTATGCAACATAAAAAGGCGATTGCCGTTTCAGGAGCGCACGGTAAAACAACTACTTCTTCTATGCTTGCTTTTATGCTAGAAAAAAACGGACTGGACCCAACAATTATTGTAGGGGGAGAGATCGAGGACATAGGAAGTAATGCCAAGTTAGGGAAAGGGGTTTACCTGGTGGCGGAGGCAGATGAAAGTGACGGTTCTTTTTTAAACTATCATCCTTATGCTGCCATAATTACAAATATTGAAAACGAACATCTAGATTATTACAGGACTGTGGACAATATAAAAAAGACGTTCCTTAATTTTGCCGGCCAGGTATCCCGGAATGGGTTTTTAATTTTTCCTTCCGGGAACAAGATAATTAAAGAAAGCGAATACCGGGAAGTTGGTCCTTCCTGCTATAGTTTTGGGATCGAAAAAAATGCGGATTATCGTGCAGGTGAAGTAAGGTCCCATTACGAAGGCTCTAGTTTTGAAGTGTATTTTCAAAAAGAATTCCTCGGTACAGTTAAGTTAAGGCTTGTAGGAATACATAACGTGCTAAATGCTCTTGCTGCCATTGCTGCAGGGCACAGGTTAGGCTTGAGCTTTACGGGCATGGCTCGTGCTTTGCATTTATTCCAAGGTGTCGGCCGCCGCTTTCAATTTATCGGAAAAGCGGGAGGGGTAACTGTCAGGGATGACTATGCTCATCATCCTACCGAGATAAAAGCTGCATTGAAGGGAGCACGTCAATTAAACCCCGGCCGCTTGATAGTGCTTTTTCAACCTCACCGGTTCAGCAGGACAAAGTTGTTGTGGCGCCAGTTTGGGACGGCTTTTGAAGATGCCGATCTGTTGGTGGTTACGGAGATATATGGTGCAGGTGAAAAACCTATTCCTGGAGTTTCGGCATCTTTGATAATAAAGGCTGTAAAAGAGGCGGGAGGACCGGAAACCGTTTTCGTTCACGATCTGGAATCTGCGGTTCGTTATTTATCACGAACAGTTAGAGAAGGAGATTTAGTCCTGACGCTGGGGGCAGGTAACGTTTGGAAGGCAGGAAAAATGTTGCTTGAAGTGTTATAATCAATACAATTGGGCACACAGAGTCAAAGTTTTTTAGGAGGCAGGTATGGATGTGAACAGTAAAATTTTTAAGCTGCAGAAGTATCTGCATGGAGAAGTTTATTTTAGGGAAAGCCTTGCCCGCCATACTACTTGGAAAATTGGAGGGCCGGCAGATGTACTGGTTGTGGTTTTTACTGAGGAACAGATAAGGCAGTGCCTGTATGTTGCCCGGAACGAGGGGCTGGAGGTTACTATTCTGGGAAATGGGTCTAATGTGCTGGTGATGGACGACGGTGTCCGTGGTATGGTAATTAAAATAGCGGGAGGCCTTGAGCAAATTCAGTTTCAGGATAAAAGAATTAAAGTAGGTGCTGGTATTCTCCTGCCAAAGCTTGCTTATGCAGCGGCTAAAGCCGGCCTTTCGGGATTAGAGTTTGGGGTTGGAATACCCGGAACAGTCGGGGGAGCAATTTTTATGAACGCCGGCACTCGGGAAAACTGTTTGGGTGATTTGCTGGAATCTGTTTATATAATAGACTTTGAAGGCAGGGGCTACTGGATGGCTCGTGATGATATGTATTTTGGGTACCGGGAGAGCATTTTCCAGGAAAAAGAATACTACGGTATAATTGCCGGTGCTGTATTGAAGGTAAGTAATGTCCCTTGTACACGAATTCTTAAAAATATTAAGAAGGAAAAAGAGAACCGCCAGAAACGGCAGCCTTTGAAATATCCGAGTGCAGGTAGCGTATTTAAAAACCCGCCGGGTTACTCCGCAGGTTTCCTGATTGAGAGAGCGGGATGTAAAGGGCTAAAATACGGAGAAGCGCAGGTTGCCCATGAACATGCTAATTTCATAATTAATTTGGGAGGAGCAAGGGCCAGGGAAGTTATGAATCTAATTGCAGAAGTACAAAAACGTGTTAGGGAAAAATTTGGTATTATGTTAGAAAGGGAAGTGCGTATTTTGGGTGAACAGAAAGCCGAACTAAGTTAGCTTTTATAAAGCAAGGCTACTTAAAAGTTTTCTTAAAAGGTTTATCTTGGACAAGTTAAAAGTTTCTGATATAATTTGTTAAATAGAGGTGGTGGCTTGAAGAGTCGACGAATAGTTAAAAAAAGGCAAAACCGCCGGCTTGTTCTCAGCCCCCGATTGCTGAGGGTAATAGTCCTTATTTTATTAATTTTGCTAGGGCTTTATTTTTTTTCTCAGTTAAATTTCTTTAAAATAAAAGAGGTTAAAGTAACAGGCAATAGCTTAGTTAATACGCAGGAGATCAAGCGCAGGTCAGGACTAAATAGAGGAGATAATTTTTGGATGCTGGACTTATCAGACGCCAGCAGTAAGATTAAGCTTAACCCTCTTGTGCTGGAAGCAGATGTTAGCCGAGTATTTCCCGACAAAATAACAATAAATGTGAAAGAGCGCCGGGCGGTTGCTGTGGTTCCTTATTCTCGAGGTTTTATAGAAGTAGATGCTGTTGGGGTTTGTCTTAAAAAAAGCGGGTCGCTTACTGACTTAGGGCTTCCAGTCATTACCGGAGCATTAATGGATGGGACACCCAAGAGTGGGGAAAAGGTTGTATCTTCTAATTTATTTCCCGCACTAAAGGTGATCGGAAATATAGATAATTATGCTCATTTTCACCTTGTTGAGGTAAATGTCAGCGACCCTTCCGATATCCTGTTGTATACGGACGATGGAGTAAAAATACGTTTGGGGGAGCCATTAAGAGTAGAAAAGAAACTTGAAAAACTAAGCCAAATAAAAAAATCATTAGAGGAGCAGGGTGCTTGGGAAGAATTAAGTTATATTGATGTAAGTTTTGAAGGAAATCCAGTGGTAAAATAATTGCCTAAGTCTTTCCATATTTAATTTTCGGAAGTTATTTCTGTTACAAACATCTCAACTTGCTTATTTAAAATTTATTATAGCTTTTAACTAATTAAATTTAGAAAGAGGTAAAAAGAGATGTGGCTACCGCTGCTCGGTCTTCTGATAGGAATCATCATCGGTTTGAATTTTCCTTTTACTATACCTATTGCGTATTCCAAGTATATGTCTGTTGCTGTCCTTGCTTCCCTTGATTCTGTTTTTGGGGGGCTAAAGGCTGGGTTGGAAGGAAAGTTTGACAATCGCATATTTTTGACCGGTTTTTTCAGCAATACCCTTTTGGCGGGATTTTTAGCGTATATAGGCGATCAGCTGGGAGTAGAACTTTACCTTGCAGCGGTAATTGCTTTCGGCGTGCGCTTGTTTAGGAACCTGGCTGTCATTAGGCGATATCTGTTGAGATAAATTTTATATCTGTAAAAAGGGAAAAGTAAGGCCTGCGTGGAATTTTTTAGATCAATATATGAACTAACAAGGCAGGTGAGAGACGAGTTATATACCTGGGGGTGCGGCATGACTAGAGGAGGTTTTATAGTAGGCCTTGATATCGGGACTTATAAAGTAACTGCTGTTGTTGCCGAAATTGGGTCCGATGATCAGATAAATGTTATCGGTCTGGGAGAATGCCCCTCTACCGGTTTGCGCAAGGGAATTATTGTTGATATTGAAAACACTGCGTCAAGTATAGTGGAGGCATTGGAAAAAGCGGAACAAATGAGCGGCGTAGAAATCACTTCGGGTTGGGTGGGAATTTCGGGTCCGCATATTAGTTCTCTTAATAATAGGGGCGTTATAGCTGTTTCGGGGAGGGACAAGGAAATTTCCGTTGAGGATGTCCACCGTGTACTGCAGGCGGCGCGTCTTGTGAGTTTGCCTGCCGACCGTCAAATTATTCATGTCCTTGCACGAGAATTTATTGTTGACGGAAATAGCGGCATTGTAGATCCAGTAGGCATGGCCGGTATGCGCCTGGAAGTCGAGACACAAATAGTTACTGCTGCAGGAACGGCACTGCAAAACAGGCTGAAAAGTTTAGAACGTGCAGGATTAAGATTAGAAGAATTTGTGCTGAGCCCGCTCGCTTCTGCTGAAGCAGTCCTGCTGCCTGCAGAAAAACAGTTAGGTGCTGTCATGGTGGATATTGGCGGAGGTGTTACTGAAATTGCAATATACGACCAGGGGGGGCTTTGGTTTACATCCGTGCTGCCGCTTGGAGGGGAGCATATTACTAGCGACCTGGCTGTAGGTTTAAGAACTCCTCTAGAAAAAGCCGAGGAGATAAAAAAGGAATACGGCTGTGTTTTGCCGTCTCTTATGCCTGATGAAGAAGAAGTAGATGTTTCCAGTATCAGCGGTCAGGAAAGCCATCTTGTTTCCAGAAAGAGCATTGCTACTATAATTGAACCTAGAATCAAAGAAATTTTAAGCCATATTAAAAAAGAAATTGAACGTTCCGGTTATCCCGGCATATTACCGGGGGGGGTGGTTTTAACTGGAGGCACTTCGCTCTTAGCCGGGATCGCGGAACTTGCCAGAGAGGAATTAGAACTTCCGGTCCGCATAGGAGCTCCTGACTACATAACGGGGATGAGAGACATTGTTAATTTACCTCAATATTCTACGTGTATAGGCCTGATCATGTTCGGAGCTAAGAATAGGAGCAAGTCTTCTTCTAAAAATAAAATACTTGAAAAAACAGCCTGGGGTGGTCTTAAAGATACCGTTAGTTCCTGGTTTAGAGATTTATTTTAAATAGATTATTGAAGGGGAGAGGGGGTAGACGAATGTTAGAAATTGAAGACGTGGACCTCAATCAATTTGCTTCCATAAAGGTTGTTGGCGTTGGCGGTGGTGGTAACAATGCAGTTAACCGTATGATTGAAGCGGGTCTACAGGGTGTTGAGTTTATCAGTATTAATACTGACTTACAGGCCTTAAAACTTTCTAAGTCAGAAAATAGGCTTCAGATAGGTGAGAAGTTAACAAAAGGACTTGGTGCAGGGGCTAACCCTGAAATAGGAAAAAAGGCTGCAGAAGAGAGCAAAGAAGAGCTGATTAATAGCTTTAAAGGGGCAGATATGATTTTCGTGACGGCAGGCATGGGAGGGGGAACAGGTACCGGAGCTGCTCCAGTGATCGCGGAACTAGCAAAAGAAGTAGGGGCATTGACCGTCGGAGTTGTGACAAGGCCTTTCTCATTTGAAGGCCGGAAAAGGAGCAGCCAGGCGGAACAGGGTATCATAGCTCTGAAAAGCAAGGTAGATACTCTAATTGTAATTCCCAATGACCGGCTTTTACAGGTTGCAGACAAACATACTTCCATTACCGAGGCCTTTCGTATAGCAGATGATGTATTGAGGCAGGGTGTACAGGGAATTTCGGATTTAATTGCAGTCCCGGGCCTGATAAATCTCGACTTTGCTGATGTAAAAACGATTATGTTAGAAACAGGGTCGGCCCTTATGGGTATCGGCCATGCTTCGGGGGAAAAGAGGGCAGCTGAAGCTGCAAAGATGTCCATTTCTAGCCCCCTGCTGGAAACTTCTATAGAAGGGGCAAAGGGGATTTTATTGAATATTACCGGTGGGCCCGACCTTGGGCTTTTTGAGGTTAATGAAGCTGCAGAAATTATAGCCTCTGCAGCTGATAAGGATGCCAATATTATTTTTGGAGCGGTAATAGACGAAAGCATGGGAGAAGAGATCAGGGTTACGGTTATTGCTACAGGGTTCGATCAAGAAAAAGTTGTGGAAAGCACTCCCGGCAAGAACCTAGACATGAAACCGTTTACCTCGGATGATCTTGATATTCCTGCCTTTTTAAGGAGAAGATAGACGTATTTTTATCCGGTTGTTAGTTTATTCTTAAAGTAAGAGCTTGTGAAGGCTCTTTTTTTTTTAACTTTTTATGACCGTGAAGCATTGAGAAGTTAGGTAAAAAGTCACATTTTAAAAAAAGAAAGACGCCACGAAATGACATAATTTTCCAGCATGGTATTTTATAATGGGTACGAATTTTACGTCATGATTAGAAGGAGATAAGCATAATATGGTAATAATTAGCCGGGGGCAGGGACGAGGTGAAACCGCTTGTACGGGAATAATGTTTTTTATGCTGACGTAGTATTTTTGATTGATTTTTTTATGGACTTCGTCATTCTCTGGGCTACTTCCAAATTTGGGCAGTTTAAAACCAAAACCCTGCGTCTTGTGCTTGGAGCCGGTGTGGGGGCGCTCTATTCTCTTGTCGTATTATTTCCGCAGGCATATTTTTTGACAAATGTTTGGGTAAGAGTTTTAGTTTCTTTCATCATAATACTGGTGGCCTTTGGGCACCTTCCTTTAAAAAAAATATTTCAGGCACTGGGATATTTTTATTTGGTGGCCTTTGCTGCCGGAGGAGCCATGCTGGGTGGTATATATTTTTTTAGAGTTCAGCCAGTATCTTATAATTTGAACACGGGATTTTGGTACATATTTTCCGATATAGGTTACTTTTGGCTTTTTGCAGCAGCGGCAGCTGCTATAATTTTGGGGCGCTGGGGTGCTTCTTTTATAAGAAAGAATTTTCTCCATAGTTTATTTCACCTGCCGGTTTTAATACGTTTCGGCCACCATAAGATCTATGTCGATGCACTTGTAGATACGGGCAACCAGCTTAAAGATCCGATTACCCAGAATCCTGTAATGATAGTAGAATATGACGTTATAAAAGACCTGCTCCCCGAGAAGTTGAAAAAAGTCTTTGAAAACGACAGCGACCCTGATTTTGATAAGGCAGTGGCGGCTCTTTCGGGGACGCCCTGGGCTGCGAGAGTGCATATGATTCCTTTTACTTCAATAGGGAGGCCTAAAGGCATGCTGCTGGGCATCAGGCCGGATGAAGTAATTGTTATTACCGAAGAAAAACCGGTAAGGCTGAAAAAAATTATTATCGGGGTTTACCACCATCGCCTGTCCCAAGAGGAAGCTTACAGGGCTCTTCTTCATCCGGATGTGCTGCAGTCAGCAATTTGATCTACATACATTATTTTTTAAAAGACGCTGTTATGAATAGTATTTGATTGGCACGTGGGTAAGACAACTCTATTATCCAGGGGGGTGTAAAGGTGGTGAGAAAGATAGGCGCGTGTATTTTGGGGCTCCGTATTTATTATCTGAAGGTTATGTTTAACTTGTGTGCGGGCAGGGTATTTTACGTGGGAAGCAGCGAGGCGCTCCCCCCTCCGTTAAGCAGTGATGAGGAAGTATCTCTTTTATTGCGACTTGAAAAAGGCGAATCATCAGCCAGGAGCGTTCTCATTGAGCGCAATTTGAGACTGGTAGTATATATAGCACGCAAGTTTGATAATTCGGGTGTAGGTATTGAAGATTTGGTATCAATAGGAACTATCGGCCTTATAAAAGCGGTAAACACTTTTGATCCCAGGAAAAAAATAAAATTGGCTACTTATGCTTCACGCTGTATTGAAAACGAAATACTAATGCACCTGAGACGCAATAATAAGACGAGGACGGAAGTGTCTTTTGACGAGCCCTTAAATATAGACTGGGATGGGAACGAACTCCTTCTTTCCGATGTACTGGGTACTGAAAATGACGTTATTTACAAATCAGTAGAGGAAGAAGTAGATAAAAAGCTTTTACATGCAGCTCTTAAAAAATTAACCCCCAGAGAGAAAAAAATAATGGAGTTTCGTTTCGGTTTGCGGGGAAGGGTTGAAAAGACTCAAAAGGAAGTAGCTGACCTGCTCGGAATATCCCAGTCGTACATTTCTCGTCTTGAAAAGAGAATAATTAAAAGACTGCGAAAAGAAATAAATCGTATGGAATAGCATTTAACATTAAAAAGTTCAGCGTTTAAAATTTAGAAGTTTAATTTTGTAACAGGGTTTGCTTCCCTGTTTTTTTATTTATAATAAAATATTTTTTGTTGTATTAAAAATGCTGGAAAGTAAGCCTCAATGTAAAAAAGTATAAATAGATTTATCTATGGAAATAATTAAAACGAAAAATATATTAAGGAGGGCGCTGGATGGCTAATAAGGTGGAGATCTGCGGAGTAAATACATCCAAGCTGCCGGTACTTAGCAACGAAGAAATGAGAAAGCTTTTTAATACCGTTCAAAAGAAAGGCGATCTTTCAGCTAGGGAAAAACTTATAAATGGAAATCTCCGCCTCGTTTTAAGCGTTATCCAGCGATTTACTAGTCGAGGAGAATATGTAGATGACCTTTTTCAGGTGGGCTGTATAGGGCTTATGAAGGCTATAGATAATTTTGACCTCAACCAGAATGTTAGATTTTCAACTTACGCTGTTCCTATGATTATAGGAGAAATAAGAAGGTACCTCAGGGATAATAATCCGATTAGAGTAAGCCGTTCTTTAAGGGACATAGCCTATAAAGCTTTGCAGGTTAGGGATACGCTTGCAAGCAAATGTTCCCGGGAACCTTCGGTCAATGAAATCGCGGAGGAACTTCAATTACCACGAGAAGAAATAGTATTTGCGCTGGATGCTATACAGGAACCGATTTCTCTTTTTGAACCGGTGTATCACGATGGCGGAGATCCGATATACGTAATGGATCAAATCGGAGATGAAAAAAACCAGGATATAAATTGGTTGGAGAATATTTCTGTTAAAGAAGCCCTGTCGAAATTAAATGATAGAGAAAGGTTGATTCTCACACTTAGATTTTTTGAAGGAAAAACTCAAATGGAAGTTGCGGAAGAAATAGGGATATCGCAGGCGCAAATTTCTCGTTTAGAAAAAGCAGCCCTGCAGCATATGAGAAAATATGTATAGGGGAACTGTTAATAAAACAGAATCTACGGCAGGTGAATAACAATGAAATTTAATTGGTTGATGACCCATAGGGGACAACTGAGCTTGACGGTCATCATCATGCTGGGTTTTCTATTTTATCTATTAATAAATTTACATTCCGAGAAAGCTTATACTGACGAAAACCTCATTAGGTTTCACGTAGTAGCGCAAAGCAATACAGAAGAGGAACAGGAATTAAAACTTAAGGTTAGAGACAGGATACTGAAAGAGTTCGGTCCGGAGTTCCAGAAGGCTCAAAACCCGAAGGAAGCCCGCAGTTACATTAAAAAGAATATTTCGGGCATGAAAAACGTTGCTGTTGAAGAAGTAAGGAATGCGGGCAAAGCTTACCCAGTTGAAGTAAGTTGGCGAAAAAATTGTTGGTTTCCAGCGAAGAACTACGGGAGTATTGTACTTCCGGCGGGCAATTACGAGGCGGTTAAGGTCGTTATTGGAGAAGGCAGGGGCGAAAACTGGTGGTGCGTTTTATTTCCCCCCCTGTGCTTTGTAGATATTTCTAACAGTATTGCGCTGGAAACCGGTGAAGAAGTAAATAAGGAAGCATTAAAAGTAATGAAAGGGCAGTATTACAGGCAAGATGGGGAAAAAATACTACCTCAAATTCGCTTAAAAATCCTGGACATATTGAGCAACTCAGAACATTATTTGGCGCAACAGTTTAATTAAAAAATAAATCAACCTTCTTGCTCATTGATATGTACTTGTTCCCTTCCTGCTTTCATAGAATGTGGTAGATATGAGGGCGGGAGGTGGACTATTTGATTAGAATTTCCGATCTGCGGACAAGAGATGTTGTGAATATTATTGACGGGAAACGTTTAGGCACGATCAAGGACATCGAATTGGACATAGGGGCCGGAAAGGTGCAGGGTATCATTCTTCCAGGCAGTTCAAGCAAAGTAATGGGGATTTTTGGACGACAGGAAGACCTGTTAATTCCATGGGAAAAAATAAAAACTATTGGAGTGGACTTTATCCTCGTTGAATTACAGAACTTTACAAATATCAATCATGAGCCAAATTTTAGAAAAGATTGAATAAATAGAAAAAAGCCTAGCGGCTTTTTCAGACTGTTGACAAAACCT
>DDHO01000043.1 GCA_002352935.1 Firmicutes bacterium UBA1874 | reverse complement strand
TATGTTTGACAACCCTACAATCGGGTAATTTCGTTTATTCTTTTAAACAAGCCAGAGCAAGAAAGGAAGATATTAGTGAAAGAGAAAATATTTAAATATTATTGGATGCAAATAATATTTAATATATTGTATTTCTTTTTTATTATCTTTTTCATAAAAGTAGGTGCTGACTACCAAAAAGACTATTTAGAATCATTTACTGTTAGTGCTTACTTCTGCTTAGGATACACTGTAGTTTTCCCGGTTTTTATCGGTCTTCTTATGGGTTTACCCAGGTTTATAAGTAACCTTTTAGGAAGCGGCCATTGGGAAGTTGACTGGACAAAATTAATATCTATTGTGCTTCCAGCTTTCATAATAACTATGCTACCATTTATCTCCTTTACCCCAATAGGAGATAATGTTGTGATTGCCTTTCTGATGAAGTATTCAGGGTTAAATTATTTAAGTAGTTATTTATTTAATTTCAGTTCATTACTACCGCAAACTATAAGTGGAATAATATTTGGGTATTTGATTTTAATGGTAATATCTAAAAAAGAAAGTTAAAACATCAACAATAGGAAGAGTGCAATTGCTGCAATTGATTATAGACAAGTTTGCCATCACTATGAAAAACCTATTTTTTCAATAGGTGCTGGGACTCAGGAGGATGGTGGTTCTGGTTTATATAAAGGTCTAGGGTATTCATTTAATATAAGAGGAAATTTTGTGCCAGAGGGTAAGTTTCCAGGTGTAACTTACGTGAAATTTTTGGGAAAATATTGTAAAATAATCAAAAGAGATTATTTAATAAAGAGTATAGACGTTAAGCAATGTGTCAATGTATATTTTATTTTGAGAAGGTAAAGAGTATGAAAAATAGAAAGCTAATTGGCATATGTTTAATTGTTGTATCTATTATTGGCGGTTTGATTTGGTGGAATATCGCCACCTCAATAACTAACATCCCACCAACAGAAGTTTCTAAAATAGAGATTTTTGATGGTAACACGGGCAAATCAGTTGTTATTACAGATGCAACCAATATTGAACATATCATTGAAAATCTCAACGCAGTATCTATCAAAAAAGAAAAGGTTTCATTAGGCTATATGGGATACTCTTTTAGAACGACAATCTATAAGACTGATGGTACTGTGTATAAGAAATTCATCATCAACTCAAGCAATACTATCCGAAAAGACCCATTCTTTTATCGAGTCAGTTCAGAAAGTATTGATTACAATTATATTCAAGAGTTGATTGATAATAAAGCCAACAGTACACTTTAACAGAGCCTTATATTTAAATAAAATTTGATTTAATTGTTTAAAGAGGATGTCTCAAGCGAAAGGCATCCTTTCTTTTTAAAACCTTTGCATTGTTTGTTATGCATTCGTTATTATTATCTTACCTCAATTATTAATAAACGCCAGGGCAACCCGGCATTTTCATGAAAGGGACCTATCCTCGCTTCCTCTTTCACGCAATTTGTTCTTTGTTTTAATAACCCGCTCATTGCTGTCGAGATTAATAAGCCTATCATATTCACTTTCAAAACCCCGCAAACTTTTTAAATCCGCGTTTAAGAAGGCCTGAAATGACTGCCACAACTCCTGAAGTTTATCTCTGTCCAGCGAATAATATACCCAGTAGCCTTCCCTGTTTTCGTAGACAACCTCTGCTTCCTTCAAGATGCGCAAGTGCTGCGAAACACGTGGCTGCAGCATATTAAGAACTTCACAAAGCTCACAAACGCACATGCTCTGTACGGAAAGCATCTTGACTATTTTCAGCCTGGAGGGCTCTCCGAGAGCTTTGAAAACCTTATATAATTTTTTATCCAAAGGGACACCTCCCTGCAGGCATGTTAAAGCGACCTGTCCACCTTAATTATACGTCTTCGCGAATTAAATACTAAGATTATTTTATTTCATCTTTTCTTTTTCAACCTTTATAATACTATATTTCCATAGATAAGGCCGCTGGTGGTAGCCATTACAATTACTAGCGCGACATAGGTCAAAGTTTTTTTGGTTCCCATCACGCTTCTGATCACGAGCATATTTGGCAGGCTCAAGGCAGGACCGGCAAGCAGCAGGGCAAGTGCCGGCCCTTTACCCATACCGGAACCCAGAAGGCCCTGTAAGATGGGAACTTCCGTCAGGGTAGCAAAATACATGAAAGCTCCTGCAACCGAGGCTATCAGGTTTGCAGTCAGTGTATTGCCGCCTACAAAGGACGCGATCCACGCCGAAGGTATGAGCCCCGCATCCGTACCCGGTCTCCCCATGAGAAAACCTGCCGCCAGGACTCCTGCAAATAGGAGCGGTAATATTCTCTGGGCAAAATCCCAGGAGGTATCAACCCATTCTTTGACTTCTTCCCCCGTAAACCAGCGGACAAGCATGTAAGCCAGTACCAGGAGCAATATAACCGTAAGAGGCCAGTGCATCCGGTAGACCACATACCAGAAGCCCTCGCTGGTCTGGGGTCTGGCCCAGGCGGCAAATACGAGAATTAACACCAATGTAACAAAGTAAACGAGGTTTTGCCAGCCGCTGCGCCGCTCCCGGCCGTTATCCCCCGTAACCAATTCGGCCTCACCTTGAGCATCATCTTTCCCGTAAATGAACGACATCATAAGCCCAATCACCACGGCAAAAACTACCGCTCCCACAGCGCGCGCAACTCCGAACTGCCAGCCGAGGACCCTTGCCGTAAGAATTATAGCCAGGACGTTGATTGCCGGCCCCGAATAAAGGAAAGCAGCAGAAGGGCCTATCCCCGCCCCCCTGGTGTAGAGACCTGCAAAGAGCGGCAGCACTGTGCAGGAGCATACGGCCAGGACTGCACCGCATACTGACGCTACGGAATAGGAAAGCCATTTTTTTGCCCCGCTGCCGAAATACTTGAGTACGGCGTCCTGGGAAATAAATACGGCGATCGCCCCGGCAATGAAAAATGCGGGTACCAGGCAGAAAAGAACGTGTTCTCTCGCGTACTCTCCCAGCATCTGAAAAGACTCGAGCAGTGCCGCTTGAATGCGGGGATTGTTGAAAGGCACAAAATATGCTGCTAAAAAAACTCCGGCATATATTAAAAATTTCTGCCACTCCTTCATGAGATTTCACTTCCTCTAATTATATATAAGCATATACTTATATGCCTTTTTTTTTAAAACACCCTCGACACGGGTGCTTTTTGAATTGTTTGTTACTTGTCCATGGAAGCGGTAATTATTTTATTTATCTCCGCTTTGTTCGGTACTTTTCCGGAAAGTTTCACCTCACCGTCGATCATCAAACCGGGTGTCATCATCACACCAGTTTTGGCGATCTCCCTGACATCAGATATTTTTTCTATTTCAGCCTCAACGCCTATTTCCCGGACTGCTTCCCTGACAATCTGTTCAAGTTTCCTGCATTTTGCACAGCCGGTGCCCAAAACTTTTATTTTCATAATAAATCTCCCCTCCAACCTAGATATTTCCTTTCATTTTCTTGTTCCTTAGTTCCTCTTCCTTTAATAATAACAGCTGCATAACCGTCAGCGTTTCGCCATTATCCTTCTGAGGTTTAATAAAGTACATACAATATTTTTGTTCCGTAAGTCTTTCCTCTGCAAATTTTTCTCCGTACTAAAACAGCGGAATGAATTTTTTGCTTTTACTAATAAACCGCAATCCAAACACCTTACCAAAGACAACCCCTCCATTTTATTAGCAGCAACACGATTTGCCATTCCGGGAACCGTCATCTCCAAAGTAGCTTATCGCCCCCTCGGGACATTTGTTCTGACAACCCCTGCAACCTTCAATACAGTTTTCAGGTTTGATAACAGCGGGTAAATCTTTTTCATCATGATAATAAACTCCATGCTTGCAAAATTCAATACATACGCGACATGCATTCACTTTTGAAAATCAATTACAGGATACCATTTTCTAGACACATGCCCACCCCCTATTAATTTGCAACAAATCAATACTATAATCTAAATCATTATATTCTTATATGATTATATCAAAAGCATATGCTTCTTTCAACAAATATTTCGGATAAAACCTTACAAATAAATATATTAACCCTTTATTTTTGGGCCCGAGCATTTAAACATTTAAGTTTCCCCCGGGAATCGAAGTATTTCCTGCCAAAACCGAGGGCAACATTAACCAGGCCTATCATTACGAGTACTTCTATTAACGGGCCGATTACGGCGGCAAAGGCCTGCCCGGAGTTAATTCCAAATACCGCGACCGCTACTGCTATTGCCAGTTCGAAGTTGTTACTGCCCGCAGTGAATGACAGGCTGGTTGTCTGCCCGTAGTTAATCCCCATTTTCATGCTGATAAAAAAGGTAATTAAAAACATGGTTATAAAATAAATTAGGAGAGGGAAGGCTATCCTGACCACATCCAAGGGAAGTTTCACAATGTATTCCCCTTTCAGGGAAAACATGACTACGATGGTAAATAAGAGCGCAATTAAAGCCAGGGGGCTAATCCGGGGAACAAATTTCGTTTCATACCATTCCCTGTTGTAAGCCCTCAGGAGTAAAAACCTGGTAGCAATTCCCGCTGCAAACGGTATCCCTATCCCAAGGTATATGAGTACGCTCTCCGCCACTTCCCCCATGGAAATATCAACCACCATCCCCTTTAATCCCAATAAATCCGGAAAAACGGTGATAAAAACGTAAGCATAGACTGAAAAAAACAGCACTTGAAAAACGGAATTAAATGCCACGAGAGCCGCAGCGTATTCCGTATCTCCGTCGGCAAGGGAATTCCAGACAATAACCATGGCAATACACCTGGCCAGCCCTATCAAAATTAATCCCACCATGTACTCGGGGAAATTATGGAGAAAACCAACTGCCAAAACAAACATCAACACCGGGCCTACAAGCCAGTTCTGTAACATGGATAGAACTAGTACCCTTACATTTTTAAAAACTTTATGTAGTTCTTCATACCTTACCTTGGCCAAGGGGGGATACATCATGACGATCAGACCCACTGCAATAGGCATGGAAGTTGTGCCGATGGATAAACGGTTTAACAAATCCGCAAAGCCGGGAAATATGTAGCCAATTCCCACACCGAAAAGCATGGCTAAAAATATCCATATTGTTAAATAGCGGTCGAGCAGAGACAACTGTTTCACCTGCACCATATAGAAACACTTCCTCTCGATAAACTTAAAATTTATCTGTTAGTTAATTTTTATTCGAGTACATTTTTTACCCATCCATCTGGAACATTTTATTTTCGTACGTCGAGCTAATTTTTTCTTCATCTATATTATATTATTCTTATATAATTATAGGCATATTTTAACTTGTTTTCAAGAAAACCAAAATCATGTTAATCAGAGGCACCAATGCCGAGTAGATAATTTTTTTACTTTTGGACTTTAAGTCCAATGCTATTTTTTTTGCATAGAATTTAAAAAGTTTAATTTTTCCGTCCCATTTTTATATTAAAAATTTTTTTAAGAAGGAATTGTTCTGTGGGAAGCGAAGTAGAGGTAATAGTAACGAATTAACCAGCCTCAAGAAGCGGCTGTATTATTAAGACTACCGATTCTTCTTAAATTAAGCCTGCCAGAAAGCGGGAATAAAAGGCCATGGAGGTCAACCCTTTTGGGGTTTTCTGTCTGTGGTCTTTTTTCATTTTAAAAGGAGGTTTTGCCAAATGGCCAAAAAAACAATTGTATTTTTTATTATTTTTCTCGTAATGGCAGCCCTTGTAGCAGGCTGCTCTCCAGGAGCAAAAAATACCGCCCCGGAGCCAACAGAAAACATGCCCAGCGTTTACACTGTAGCCGATAACGTGGGCGATTGGGGATTTCCTGCCCCTTATTCTCATTACCTTCGCGGGCCCGGGTACATCAGGATGAGCCTTATCTTTGATACTTTAGTATGGAAAGACGAGAACGGTATCAAAGGACTGCTTGCCGAAAAATGGCATTATGATCAGGAACAAAATATGTACTCATTTTCTCTAAGAAAAGACGTAAGGTGGCATGATGGTAAAAAATTAACCGCAGAAGACATAGCCTTTACTTTCGACTTCACAAAGAGATATCCGTATCCCTGGTGCGATACGAGTATTGTAGAAAAGGTAGAAGCAGAAGACGACTATACGGTTAAAATTTTTTTAAAGGAAGCTTACGCACCTTTCCTGACAAATATTGCGGGATGCCTGCCAATCATACCCAAACACATTTATCAAAATGTAGAAAATCCGAGCAATTTTAAAGGCACTAAGGCTGTAACGGGCACGGGCCCCTTCAAACTGCTGGACTATAATAAGGAACACGGTACTTACCTCTATGAGGCCAATGAAAACTATTATTTAGGCAAACCCCGGGTTGATAGAATACGCTTTGTCAAGGTAAGCGGGCAGATGATTCCCGCTGCCTTACAAAAAGGCACGGTAAATGCCGGTGAGATACCGCCGGAAGTGGTCAGCAAATTTCAGCAAAATTTTAAAGTGCTTTCTTCCGGTCACGATTGGAACGCCAAGTTGATTTTCAACCACAACATTAAGCCTTTTTGTGAAAAGGAATTCAGACAGGCCGTAGCTTATGCAATCGACAGAAACAGGCTGGTGAAAATATCACAGCGGGGACACGCTTTAGCCGGTAGTCCCGGCATGCTACCTCCCGATAGTTTCTGGTACGCCCCGGAAATTAAAAAATATGAATTTAACCCGGAACTGAGCAGAAAAATGCTAAAAAAACTTGGCTGCAATCAGCAAAATTTTGAAATTCTGACGACTTCCAGGTTCAGCAGGGATGCGGAGCTTATTAAAGAAGATTTAGAAAAGGTCGGTTTAATTGTCAGTATCAGAAGCCTTGAAGATAAAACCCTGGATGCCAGAATTGAAGACTGGGATTTCCAAATGGCTATCAACGGGCATGGCGGCCTGAACGGGGACCCTCAGTGTTTTAACAAATTTGTGTTGGGTGGTGACTTTAACAGCGTACGCTACAGGAAAAACGAAGAACTCGTTGCGATGCTTGAAAAACAGTTGAGCATTATGAATGACGAAAGGCGCAGAGAAGTTGTAAGAGAAATACAAGAAGTTTATGCCGCTGAACTTCCCGCACTGACCTTATATTATCCGAACTGGCACTGGGCCCATGACGGCAAGGTCGGTCTCTATTATACCCCCGGCGGGGTTTCTATCGGCATTCCCGTACCGCTGAACAAACTGGCCTTTTTGGAGGGCCACAATGTCCGCTAAAAATCTTTCAGATTATTTGATAGCCTTTTTCATAATTATTTGCCTAAATTTTTTACTTCCGAGGACAATGCCGGGGGACCCGCTGGCAGCCATTTACGGAGAGGAAGCGCTGCTTTCCTTGACTCCGGAACTAAAAAGGGACCTTGCAGCACAATTTGGACTTGATAAACCCTTTTTCGAACAGTTTCTGTTTTACCTGTTATCTCTCTTAAAAGGAAACCTGGGTTATTCCTACCATTATGAAGTTCCGGTGTCAGAATTGCTCCTGAGGGCTGCTCCGTGGACAATGCTTCTTATAGGTTCGGCCCTCATTGTTTCCACGGTACTGGGCTATGTCCTGGGGTTAGAATCGGGATGGCAGCGCGGCAACTCCGCCGATAAAGGACTTTTAACTGGACTTATGTTTTTGAGTGGTTTTCCTGACTTTTTTGTCGGAATCATCCTTTTGCTTCTTTTCGGAGTAAGCCTAGGTCTTTTTCCCATTTCCGGCGCGCTTACACCCTATATGGGGCTCACGGGTTGGAGTCTGATTAAAGACGTTTTGTGGCACCTTTTACTACCGCTCACTTCACTTGTTATAGCCGAGGTCTCTGCAATCTTTCTTTTGGTCAGGTCAACTGCTGTCACCGTATTAGGAGAACCTTTTATTCTTACTGCTAAAGCAAAGGGTATTAGAAAAAGGCACATCAAGTTCAGGCATGTTGGTAAGAACTCACTGCTGCCCCTTTTCACCAGGACCGGCATCAGGGTGGGACACATGATAACCGGAGCCCTTTTTGTGGAAATAGTTTTTGCATACCCCGGTATCGGCCTTCTTATATATAATTCAGTTATGGCAAGGGACTATCCGGTCCTCCAGGGTGTTTTTTTCCTGGTGGCAGTGGCAGTAATTGTCTGCAACCTTGCTGTGGATTTACTTTACAGGACGATTGACCCTAGGGTGAGATAAAAAATGCATATAAATTATGTTAATACAATTAAAAAAAACAGCCTGGGAATAACCGGTATCTTACTATTATTTTTCATGTCATTGCTAGCCTTTATTGCACCGGTCTTGGCCCAGTATTCTCCTGTTGAACCTTCTACCCAAACACTTGCATTTCCTTCGGCGAGCCACTGGCTGGGCACCAACGACATAGGGCAGGACATCTTTAGCAGGCTTATTTACGGGGCAAGAACCTCGCTTTTGATTGCCGCAGGCGCGGGCTCATTGACTGCTTTTATAGGAGCTTTTTTAGGCATCTCTGCAGCTTTAGCCGGCGGAATCTGCGAAAAAATAATTATGAGGGCAGCTGACATTTTATTAATTATACCCAATATGGTAGTTATCATTTTGGTAGCCGCCTACCTCAGGCCCGGCATAGCGGCACTGATCCTGGTCATTGCTGTCTTTGGCTGGCAGGGAAACGCGAGGGTCATCAGGTCCCAGGCGCTTTCGTTGAAAGAAAGAGCACACGTTGCAGCGGCCAAAGCTTTTGGCGCAGGAAACCTGTATATTTTATTTAAACACATAATACCCGATCTCTTTCCATTAATAACAACAAGCTTTATATACCACGCCCGCCGCGCAGTGTTCATGGAAGCAGGGCTGGCATTTCTTGGTATTTCCGATCCTGCCGTAATCAGCTGGGGGACAATGCTCAACAGGGCACTGGACTTTTCTTATCTTAACAATTGGTACTGGTTAATTCCTCCCGGAGCAGCGCTGTCAATTACAATTGTATCATTTACCTTTCTGGGCTATGCTCTGGAGGAAACAATAGACCTGCGTTTGGGGGATAAAAATGCTTGAAATAAAAGACTTCAATTTTAGTTACTCAAATTCTCCGGTGCTAAGGGGAATAAATCTCAACCTTAAAAAAAGTGAAATACTTGCCTTAACAGGTGAATCTGGAGCAGGTAAAACCACTCTGGCTCTTGCAATTATGGGCCTTTTAAGCGGCCAGGCTAGCGGCAGCATAATATATGAAGGCAGAAACCTGCTTGCTCTGCCACAAACTGAACTATGGAATTACCGCTGGAATAAGATCAGCATGGTATTTCAAGATTTGGAAGGAGCCCTAAACCCGGTTCTGACCGTTGGAAAGCAGGTAATGGAACCCATGCTGGAACACCGCTTATTAAGTATAGAAAAAGCCAAAGAAAAAACAAAAAAACTGTTTAAGTACGTCGGTCTTCCCGAAGGTTTCTGCAGTGCCTACCCGCACAATTTGAGCGGGGGAGAAAAACAGCGCGTTCTGATCGCCATGGCTCTGTCAAACGATCCGGAGATCCTTATTTTTGATGAGCCGACTTCTGCTGTGGACGCCATCACCCGGCTGGAAATAATCAAGATTATAAAAAAAGCTTCACAAAATAAGGCTATATTACTGATTACCCATGATCTAACAACGGCCTACCAGCTGGCAGACAGGGCGGCGGTGATGTACGCAGGAAGAATAATGGAACTGGGGACAGGCAAAGAAATCTTTAAAGAACCAAAACACCCTTATACCAGGGGGCTTCTACGCTCTTACCCCACCTTGTCAACCACAAAGGACCTGCAGGGTATACCCGGAAAACAAGAAATAATAGAAAGAGGGTGCCCGTTCCAAAACAGGTGCACCCAAAAAATTGCGGACTGTGGTAAAAAAACACCCCGTTTAAAACAGTTTGGCGGGAGGCAAATCGCCTGCCTTAGGGGCGGAATAGTTTCCCTGCTTGAAGGGGAAAACATCTTCAAAAAATTTGGCGAAACAACAGCGCTTAAAGGAGTGGATATCAGCCTGGCGGAAGGAGAAACCCTGGCTTTGGTAGGTGAAAGCGGTTCCGGGAAAACTACTCTGGCCAAGTGCATTATGGGGCTTGAGAAGCCGGACGGAGGAAAAATTATTTTTCAAGGAAAGGAAACTAAAGAAAGGAATAAAGAATTATATAAAGACTTACAGCTGGTTTTTCAGAACCCCCGGGAATGTATCAGCCACAGGCTCAATGTGCTGGAAACTGTGATGGAACCCCTTAATATTCAACGCATAGGAACGTTTAATGAAAGAAAGGAAAACGCTAAAAAAGCCCTAAAGAACGTTGAGCTTTCTGCGTCGGACCAATTCCTAGGCATGTACGCTCACCATCTGAGCGGCGGAGAAATTCAGAGAATTGCTATTGCCAGGGCACTCGTGTTAAACCCCAGAGTCCTCATCGCTGATGAGCCGACCTCTTCACTCGATGCGAGCATACAGGCAAAAATTGTAAAACTTCTCTTGAAACTGCAGGAAGAAAAGGGCCTTGCCATGATTTTTATCACGCACGATATTGCTTTGGCACGTAAAATAAGCGACAGGATTGTGGTATTGCTGGGTGGAGAAAAGGTCGAGGAGGGTCCTACCGGAGAAATATTTGCAAAGCCCAGACACCCGTATACACGAGACCTTTTAAAAACAGCACCAAACTTTTCCCCGGAAACTGCTTATCTAAAGCCGCCCAAAAATAGGCCGGAAGGAGCATGCGTTTATGCTTCAAGATGTGCAGAAGCCGGTGAAATATGTATAATTAAGAGGCCGGCTATCTTTAAAGTAGGCATGCAAAAAGTTAGGTGCCACCTTTATTCAAGGAATGAAAAGGAGGTGCTACATGCAGTTAATACAAATCGGAACCATACGGTCTCCCTATAAGGACAAAAGGCACGCACCGAAACAGGGTAGGGATAGGGAAGACATATTGGAAATTGAAGTTTTTTCACAATATTCCGAGGGACTTAAAGATATTAAAACGGTCTCGCATCTCATCGTGTTGTACTGGCTGGACAGAGCTGAAAGAGACCTTTTAGTCGTCAATACTCCCTGGGACACTGAACCTCACGGCGTGTTTGCCACACGTTCCCCTGCCAGGCCCAACCCCATAGCTTTTAATGTCGCCGATCTTTTAGAAGTAAATGGACGCATTCTGGTCGTAAAAGGTTTGGATGCCCTTGACGGAAGCCCTTTGATAGACATTAAGCCTTACATTTCGAAGACGGATGCTGTGGTGAACGCAAGAATCGGCTGGTTTGAAAAAGCCGTCATGGAGAAGCAAGACCATATCAAAATACCGGAGGGAAAAAATGATTAACATAGAAGACCACTGGAAAGATGCCGTGAAGTTCCACGGGCATTCCTGCCCGGGACTCGCCATGGGAGTAAGGGCGGCTCTTATAGCTATGGAGAGGCTTGGCGTTGAAAGGGACCGGGACGAAGAGTTAGCGGCAATAGCAGAAACGGATGCCTGCGGCGTAGATGGAATTCAGGTAGTAACAGGCTGCACCCTGGGCAAGGGCAACCTCTTTATAAAGGACTACGGCAAGCAGGCATTTACCGTGGCAAGGCGCCAAAAGAGCGCATATAGAGTGCTTTTTAGGCCTTTACCATTAACTGAAAACCAAAAAGAGCTGCGGGAAAGAGTACTGAGAGGAAAAGCTGCCGGGGAGGAACAGCTTGCTTTTAAAAAAATGCAAGATGGATTAACTGCTTTTTTGCTCGAAGCACCTGAAGAAAAAATATGCAAAGTAGAGGAAATTAACATTGAACTCCCCCCAAAGGCTAGGATTTTTAAATCGATTTGTTGTGAAGAATGCGGGGAATATTTCATGGAGCCGCGGGCGAGGGTTAAGAATGGAAATATCGTCTGCCTTAGCTGTTTTGAAGATTATCAGAGACCTCTAGCTTTTAAATAAAACAGGAAGGAAGGCAGGACTACAGCCTGCCTTCCCCGGATACAAACAAGAAACAAGGGTTATTCAGCATTTTCAGCTTCTTCCAATTGCTTTTTTACCAGTTTAAGTTGCTCTTCCAGAAAACCTGCCTGGTTTTTCAGAAGTTCTTTTTCATTCAACTGAGGAGCTCCAGCATACGTGGGGTAACCGAATCGCGCCCAGCCCGGTAATCCTGTAAGGTAGTACATCCTTCTAAACCCACGGCCTCTACCGAAGCCCATACCAAAAGTACCTGCCGGATTCATAAATCCGGGCGAGGCAAAACCTCCACAGTAGCCAGCTCCCCTGCCCGTCATCGGTCCCATTCCCAGCGGACCGGTCCTGTCGCCTCCCGGCATAACCTTCACCTCCTTTCAAAAACTTCATTCACATTGTGGTGTGTTGTTGCAAACTTCTTCCTATCCCCTGCTCCCCCTGCGTCCAAAACCGCCTCCTGAAAAACGCCCCCTTCTCAAAAGTCCTCCCACCGGTAGCACACCCTGTACAGGTGTAACATTTGAAATTACAGTTGGCCGCTGAACAGCCTGAGAACGGGTAAAAGGAAGCCAACAATATCCTCTCCCCCTCCCGATCAGAGCTCTCCTTTTCCCGGGACCTCTCCCGTTAAAACCTGGCATGTTAATCCTCTCCTTTCAATCATTAACTTTTTCCCAAACTCATTACTTCTACAGTAAGCCTCCTCCAGATACTCTTAATCTCCTCGGTAACCTCTTTGCTTCCTGCTTCCACGGGTGTTTTAAATTCCTGCAGTGCCCGGATAATAGAGGGGTCAAATGGTATCTTTCCGATCACGGGACAGCCATTATTCTTGCAAAAGCGTTCCATTAAAGCTGTTATTTCCCGATTCAAATCATATTTGTTAATGCAAACAAATAGTGGTATCTGAAAATGCTCTGCCAAATCCAATACTCTTTCCAGGTCGTGCAAACCTGATCTTGTTGGTTCAGAAACCGCCACCACCGCATCTACACCTGTTATGGAAGCAATAACCGCACACCCTATTCCCGACGCTCCATCAATCAAAACCCATTCTTCATTGTTTTTAAAACCATCTATGTTCTTTCTAACCTCAGTGACGAGTTTTCCAGAACCTTCCGCTCCAACGTCCAGCATCGCGTGGGAAAAAGTTCCCATGGGTGTTTCAGTTACACAGGTCCGGCCTGTTTTTACCTCTTTAAGGCAGATTGCCTCCACTGGGCATACCAGGGTACACGCCCCACAACCTTCGCATTTGAACGGTATGATTTCTATGTCTTCGCTTATGGCTCCGAACCTGCACGTTTCCTTGCATAGGCCACATTTCAGGCATACTGTCGGGTCGATAAAAGCTTCCTTAGCCCCGAAATAGTCTTCTTGCTTCCGTACCTTACCATTAATAATAATACGAAGATTGGGGGCGTCTACATCACAGTCCGCCAGCATTTTGTTTTGTACCAGGTTGGCCAGGGATGAAACCAGGGTGGTTTTACCTGTTCCTCCCTTTCCGCTGACAAAAGCAATTTGCTTCAACCCTGTACACCCCTCTCTGCCTTTTCGTATAATTTCCGGAACCTGTCCTTCCACTCTGGGTTATACTCTGCCGGCAGCAGTCCTTGGGAATAGTATGCGGCAATTGCTTGAGAAAAAGGAATTTCCATCAATATCTCAACATCATTTCTGCCACAAAACTCTTGTACGCTTCCATTTGCTTGCAAAGCTTTGTTAAGCACTACGCCAAAAGGAATTCCCACCTTCCTAACCAGTTGTTCGGCTATTTTTAAGTCATGCACACCGAATGGTGTTGGTTCCGTAACGAGCAGGCAGTAATCACACCCTTCAATTGAATGCACAACCGTACAGGAAGCTCCCGGCGGACAGTCAAAGATAACCGGCATGTCGTTTTTAACGCGCCTCTTTAGCTCGCGAATAATAGGAACGCTAATAGGTTCGCCAACATTAAGCTTCCCCTGCATAAACGTTCCGTCTTCGTTATATTCCACAACTCCTATTTCCCTGTCCATTTCGGTGATCGCACCCTGTGGACAAGCTATCAGGCAGGCACCGCAGTGATGGCATATTTCCTGAAACACCAAAACCTTTCCCTTTACTACCGCCAGAGTATTAAACTGGCAGGCCTGTGCGCAGAAACCGCATCCGCTGCACTTTAACTCTTCCACCCGGGGCACAGGTACCTTCACAGGTAAACTTTCTTTAATGTCAGGTTTCAAAAATATGGCTCCATTTGGTTCTTCAACATCGCAATCGATATACTGGCACTGCTCAAGAGATGTCGCAATGCTGGCAGCAACAGTAGTTTTTCCCGTCCCGCCCTTACCGCTCAATACCGCGATTTTCATTTCCGCCCTCCTTGCAGCCCTACACTAATAAATGTCTGCAAAGCAACATATTTGATTTAATAAAGTTAATATTAGCATATGTTCATTATTTATTCTAATGTTTTTATGAGCATATGTCAATATAGCAAATTAAAATCCGTCAGGTTTATAATCTAAAGTTAAAAGTTTTTTATTTTTTGCTTGTCCCCGGAAAGAAATTGAAAGCAAAAACGGAAGTTTTCTTGATAATTTCCAATTTAAAGCTGCAATTTTTTCTTTATTTCAGTAGTTATCATATTAATTAATAAAGGTAGCTTTTTTAAAACTTCAGGTGTGAGATTGTTGCCAAAGTCTTCTGCGCCCGGCTCCATTCCGTAAATTATTACTTGGGAAGGATAGCTACCCCTCGTAATATCCCTGGCCAGCCCAATAATATCAAGCAAAGAAAAGTCATGAGAATTAAAATAGCAACTTTCGTAGCAGTTAAAATCATCTTCTGTTAGCCTGTAGATACTGCCGGACTTGTGTCCTCCCTTAACAGCATCAACGGCAATTACATAGTGACTACGACAAATTTCTTCCAGGCAAATAAAAAATGAAGTTCCAATATTCCAAAATGAAACCGCATCAGGCCATGATTTTTCCTTCATTTTATTAACACAATATATTCCCAGGCCGTCGTCAGACATTAACGAGTTGCCGATTCCCAAAACCAGGACCTTTTTTTTAGTAACGTTTAAATAATTTCTCATATTATTTTTTATGAAGAAATAGTGGATCAAGACTTCATATTTTTCATATTTTATATATAAAACATAAATTTTTTTAGAGGTGAATTATGAAAAGAGACCAGTTTCAAAAGCTCTGCAGGGACACTTTAAAAGGCAATGACTTTTCTTTTTCCCAGGCCGTTTTACCTGAAGTCAAAAAGTATTTAAAAAAAGAGAACAAAGAAAAGCTTCCCGTAATCTGGCTCGAAACCAATGACAGCGGTGACAATAATATAGCATTTATGAATACGACTTATCCTTATCTTGACAGGGTATTTGAAGATATCATAGACCTCTGGTACAGCAACACTTTTATGGCTGCCCAGGGCATTAATGCGCTTGATATTCTTGAGAAAACTGCCGAAAAGTACGCTCATGAATATACCTTGGTAGTTGAAGGCGCCGTTCCTCTAAAATACAATGGATTGTTTAATGTTCTCGGGTATTCCAAAGATTATATAATTGCCGCCAAGAATGCCGTTCGCTGGTTTGGGAAACACGCCAAATATGTAGTTGCTATCGGTACCTGTGCCAGCTTCGGCGGCCCAACCGCTGCCAGGCCAAATATTACCGGGAGTGTGAGCGTTTCTGAAATCCTGGACCGGGCGGTCATTAATGTCAGCGGGTGCCCCGTCAACCCCGAGTGGTTTGTGGGAACTTTAGCCCATTTACTTATGTATGGTATGCCGGAGCTGGATAACTTAGGACGTCCTGCCCTTTTTTACGGCTTCACGGTTCACAGGCACTGCCAGCGGAGGTCTTATTTTGATAACAATAACTTTGCCCAAGAAATCGGTGATAGCGAATGCATGTTTTCCCTGGGGTGCTCGGGACCTCGCACGGGAGCTGACTGTCCATACAGGATGTGGATAAATCATGTAAGCTGGCCCGTAAAGGTAAATACCCCTTGCATAGGCTGTACTAATAAGGATTTTCCTGACGGCTCCTCTCCTTTTTTCACTCCTCTACCTAAAAAGAGCGGAAGTAAAAAGGAAGACTCTGGAAAGGAGCAGGATTCATGAGCAAAAAGTATATAGTTTTCAGTCCCATCACAAGGTTAAGCGGCCTCCTGTCAGCAGATGTTGTTCTGGACGAAGGCACAATCATCGAAGCATACGCAAGCAGCACCATGTTTAGGGGATTCGAATATATTATGCGGAACAGGCACGTCACCGATGCTGTTTATATGACCCAAAGAGTCTGCGGAATTTGTTCGATAGCACACGGGGCAGCAGCAAGCTACCTTTTGGATAAAATATTTGAAAATGAAATACCCGATAATGCTCAGTATCTCAGAAATATAATGTTCGGGTCAGATTTTCTACAAAACCATATCAGGCATTTTTATCTTTTCAGTCTGCCGATTTTGTCAGGATGCCGGATAAACCTCCTTTTCACGGGCAGGACTTAAAAGATGCCAGGTTGAGCCACCGTGACAATGAACGATTGGTTTCCCATTACTATGAGGCTATATATGCTTCACAATAGTGCCACCAGCTTTTAAAACCCTGTTTGGAGGGAAAGCCCCTCACCAGCACAGTTTTCTTTACGGTGGTGTGGCAGAAGCTCCTACCGCAGATAAAATTAGCAGCGCTCAAGCCCTCATTAAAAATATTCAACAATTTATCAAAACCCGAATGGTTCCGGATACTGAACTGATTGCAAAAGTATATAATGACTATTTTGAGATAGGGAAAACCACGGAAAACTTTCTTTCTTTCGGTTTATTTCGATTCGGAATACGTAATGAAGAAGTGTTATCGAAAAGTGGAGCCTTAAGAAAAAATACCCTTGAAAAATTAAACATTAGTCTAATAAACGAAGAAGTCCCCCATTCGTGGTTCGAAAAGGATTATGAATTGCACCCATCTCCCTATAAGGAAAACGGTTATTCATATGTGAAAACGGTCAAGTACGAGGGAGATTTTTTTCAAGTTGGTCCCTTGGCCCCGATGATCATAACGGGCCAATACAGCGGCGGAACTTCTACAATGGACAGAATATACGCGAGAACCCTTGAATCCCTATTAATTGCGGAGTTAATCGAAAAATGGTTAAAAAAACTTCAACCGGGCCCACCACCAATAAGTCAAAAAAAAGAAATAGTAAATCGTAAAGTTACAGCAGTTACCGATGCTATGAGAGGAACATTGCTTCACAATGCCGAAGTGGCTAATGAAGAAGTGCTTAAATATAATATAATTACTCCCACTGTATGGAACTTTTCACCAAAGGACAGCAAAGGAAGAAGGGGCCCTGTGGAGAATGCTTTGGTAGGCACTATAATTGAGAACAGTGATGAAATATATACGGTTTTAGGTCGTATAATTCGCTCCTTCGACCCCTGCTTAAACTGCGGTACCCACGTACTGACCAAAAAAGAAGACCGGAAAAGAAATAACTGATTAGGCCACTTTAAATCAAACCAATTTTCCTCCTAATGTGGTTTTTATATAAGCACAAATCTCCTCCATCGCTTTGGTCGCCTCCGGAAAAAGAGGGGCAAGAAGAGGGTAGCAATGAATCATCCCCTCGCCTACCCTTAACGTCACATTTACACCTGCCGCTTTTGCTTTTTCGGCAAATCGCGTAGAGTCATCGAGCATTGTTTCATTTTCGCCGACATAGATAAGTAGGGGCGGAAGTCCGTGAAGCTCCCCGTATAGAGGAGATATCCAGGGTAGGCAGGGGTCATATTTTCCCACGTAATATGTACTGCAAACTTTAGACATACCCTTGGGAGCCAGACATACCTTGGCCTTTGTTCGGTAGGACTCCCCCGTCAACTTTAAATCTGTCCAGGGGGACAGGGCCACTGCTCCCGCAAGAAGAGGAATGTTCATATCTCGAAGGGCAAGTAAAGTTGCCAAACATAAGCCGCCACCGGCGGACTCTCCAACGATCATGATGTTTGAGGGTAAAACGCCTTGGCCCAGTAACCACCGATAAGCTGTTACCGAATCCTCCAGCGCTGCAGGATAGGGATGCTCGGGGGCCAACCTGTGTTCAAACAATAATATACTAACTTCACTGCCTCTTGCTATTTTGGCAACTATTGAACGGTGATCTTTGCAGGACCCGCTTACATATCCTCCACCAATTGTATAAAGTATTACTTTATCTTTTGTACCTCCAGCAGGAAGAATCCATTCAGCTGTAAGGCCATCAACGTCAACCGGCGATACTTCTACCCCTGCCGGCAACCTGCCCATCACACTATTTGTTTGTTCGCATTTTTGACGGAAACGAGGAATGGAGGTGTTGAAGTCCCAGGTTTCCCTTTTTAATCGAAAATGTAGAAAATGACGGTTTCTCATTGCAAAATAGATCAGGCGACTCTTTAGACTTGTCATTTTAAATTCTCCTTAATGAGTATCAAGTTAGCTCAGCATAGGTGATAGTTTTGGCAGAAATGCAAGCATTTAACAATCGATTGAAAAGCTCTCCTGCAAACTTACGACGGTTGAAGCGATAACAAAATTCATCGAGGTATCTTTGTAAATGCTTTCTACCAAGACCATGATAAGTACCAGCAATAAAAGCCTTCGCGTTTGAAATTATGGTGTGTATCCAGTGGAGATGATCAGGGTTTTCTACAGGATCGAATTTCTGAACAACCAGTTCATAATCTTTTTGCTCTAAAATGTTGTAGGAACGATATAAATCAGCAGAAATCTTGCTGCCTGGTGCAATGCATTCTTCAGCAGTTTTTAGTATAGCCTCTGCTTTCATGTTTTCGACTACCCGCATTTTCACATAAAGTGGGTGTCCATCGGCATTAAGGGCAAGGCTGACTACTACTACTGGGGTTTTTGCCGTACCACGTCCTCGCTTGCCACCTTCACGTGGGGCTCCAAAAAAAGCGTCATCCATTTCTACAAGCCCTGCAAGTTAGATACTCTGCGTTACGATCACTCATAGCCTTGCGTATCTTTTGTAACATTAGCCAGGCTGTAGGGTAACTAATTTCGAGTTCGCGAGCTAACATTTTTGCAGAAACACCGCGCTTGTCATGAGCTACGAGATAAATAGCCCAGAACCAAGTCACCAAAGGCACGCGTGTTTTATGCATAATAGTTCCTGCAGTTACTGACGCCTGATAATTACATTCTGGATTGGCACACTGGTACAGTTTACGTTTCTTGATAAAGTATGCCTTATCATGATTACACCTTGGACAGCGAAACCCTTCAGGCCAACGGAGTTTGTATAAGTGTTCAAAACAGGCTTCTTCAGAGGCAAACTTACGCTGGAATTGTAATAAAGTAATTGCTTCTTGTTTCGCCATGGTTTCTCATCTCCCGAATTAATGTTCGCATCTCTATTATAGCAAACATATGTTCGGGGGAAGGGTTTCCTGAGCTAAATTTATATTCATGTTCTCCTTTTATACTCGTAGTTTTCTCTTAGATCAATTTCTTCTCATCGCGATTCAAATATTGTCCTTAGGCCTCCGTTTAATTCCATTCAGGCAAAGATCCACATACTGCCCGATAACTTCATAATCCCTGAACTGTTCCGGTTCCAGATAGAACTGCTTTACTGCTTCGATAAAAGCAAACTCGAATAATTCAACCAGAACGGGGCACGGTAAATCTTCCCGGATTTCGCCGCTTTCTTGTCCAAGCTTAATAATTTCGTTGGCTACTAGGTAAAAGCCGCTTTTCTCACTGTCATCCTGCCGGAAAGAAACCAAAATCTGCATCCGGTAAACAAGGTATTTTTCGAAAATTTCTTTTTGTTCCTTCACTCCTTTGATTAACTCGCTAAAAATATGAATTAAACGCGAGCGGGTATCAGGCAGGTTCTGCAACTTCCGGATTCTTTCGGTATTTCTTTCCTGAAAGGAGCGCTTAATATATTCGTCAATGATTGCTTCCTTAACAGGAAAGTAGTTATACAGGGTCCCTCTGGCAATATCCGCTTCTTCTGCAATCTGTTCCATCGTGGTCCCGTCAACACCTTGTTCCATAAACAATTTCATGGCCACGGCAATAATCTTTTTTTTGTTTCTTCCTTTTTTCGTTCCACCCGGCTGCCGCCGCTTGTCTTTCTAATAATCATTTTTTTGCTCCCTAAACTCAGCTTATTTATTGAGCATCATTCAAATATTATACTATGTACAATATTGCACAGTGTATATTTTATCATTATTTTTCTCTTTTTCAATCTTAATTATAGATTTTGAACTTAACCGCACTTTGAAAAATAAGGAATATATTAACGAGAATATAAAAAATAATGCCGGAAACCCGGCATTTCAGACTGTTGACAAAACCT